>NZ_BAABLN010000034.1:0-320205 GCF_039544365.1 Kocuria gwangalliensis
GTGGACTGGTCCGCACCGGCGCAGGCGATCGACAAGTACGACCTGCTCGACCCGAACGCCGGGACCTCCGGCAACGCCGGCGGCGAGGCCTGATCGCTTTGACCGCCCGGTGAGGGTTACCGAGCCTCGGTTCCGGTGATCCTTGACGCACCGAATTGACGACGCCCGCTCAGTTTTGCTGAGCGGGCGTCGTCGTTTTCAATGCACTAACCTCGTTCCATGGCTTCCGATTCCAAGGGCACCGCTGCCGCAAAACAACGATCTTCGCGACGAGTGACCTGGTCCCTGCGCAACCGGCCGGCCGGAAGCCCGCATCCGCGGACCCTGGATAATCTCACGGCCAATCTGGGGCAGGTCTCCACCGTGGCCGTTCAGCGCCTGAGCACCACGCTGCCGTGGTTCTCCCAATTGCGGGCGGACGAACGCTCCGAGCTCGGGCTGCTGGCCCAGCGTGGTATCTCGTCCTTCGTGCGGTGGTACGAGGACCCCCAGGAACCGGTATGGGTCCTGACCGAGGTGTTCCGACAGGCACCCACCGAACTCACCCGTTCCATTTCCCTGCAGAACGCGCTGCAAGTCCTGCGCATCGTGGTGGACGTCGTGGAAGAAAAAGTTCCCGAGCTCGCGCAGCCCAGTGACGAGATCGCACTGCGCGAGGCCGTGCTGCGCTTCTCCCGCGAAGTGGCCTTTGCCGCCGCGGACGTCTACGCCAAGGCCGCCGAGAACCGTGGCTCGTGGGACGCCCGGTTGGAGTCACTCGTGGTGGACGGGGTCCTGCGCGGGGACCGCTCTGATTCCATCCGCTCCCGGGTGGCAGCGCTCGGTTGGACGGACCAGGGGCAGGTCACTGTAATGGTGGGCGCCACCCCGGCCACCACGGGGCCGGGCAGTGTGGACAAGATTCGGCGTTCCGCGACCCGTCATGCCGCCGAGTGCCTCGTCTCGCTTCAGACCGACCGTCTGGTGCTCGTACTGGGCGGTGTGGCGGACCCCCGCCGCGGGCTTCCCCAGCTCGCCTCCGTGTTCGGTGAAGGCCCCGTGGTCTTCGGTCCCGAGGTCGACACGGTCTTCGACGCCAAGTACTCCGCCGACCGCGCGTCTGCGGGGTTCCGAGCGACGTCGGCGTGGCCTCAGGCACCGAGGCCCGTTGACTCCGAGGACGTCTGGCCCGAACGTGCCATGTCCGGAGACCCCCTCGCGTTGCGGGCCATGGTGGACGCCGTGTGGGAACCGCTGTCCATGTCCTCGACCGGTCTGGTGGACACCCTGAGTACCTATTTCAGCGTGGGTAATTCTCTCGAGGCCACCTCTCGTGAACTGTTCGTGCATACCAACACCGTGCGCTACCGGCTGCGCAGGGTCTGTGACATCACCGGCTGGGACCCGTTGATTCCCAGGGAGGCCTTCGTGTTGCATTGCGCCATGGTCGCGGGCCGCCTGAACTCGCCCCACTAGCCGACGGTTTGTAGGAGTCACACAAAGGCGCCCACGCCACTTGGTGGCTCGGAACACCTCCTTTCGGCTCGCGATTTGGTGAAATGGGATGGTGATTGCCGTAGTTTGCCCGGGTCAGGGCTCCCAGAAACCAGGTTTCCTCCGCGAATGGCTGTCGGTGGACGGCGTGACAGAGCATGTGGCGCAGCTGTCCGACGCCGCCGGGTTGGACCTTGCCCATTACGGCACCGACGCCGATGAAGAAACCATCAAGGACACCGCCGTTGCACAGCCGCTGATCGTGGCCGCAGGATTGGTGGCCGGCCGGTTGCTCGCGGATGCGTGGAACGGCCGCGGCGACATCGTCTTCGCGGGCCACTCGGTCGGTGAGATCACCGCTGCGGCACTCTCGGGTGTCCTGAGCGAAGCGGACGCGATGCGATTTGTCCGAGTCCGCGCCACGGAAATGGCCCGGGCGGCAGCGGCCACACCCACGGGCATGGCCGCCGTTCTGGGCGGCAAGGCCGACGACGTCGCCGCAGCCATGGCTGCCGCGGGCACCTCCCCCGCCAATGCCAATGGTGGCGGTCAGGTGGTAGCCGCGGGCACCCTGGAGCAGTTGAAGGCCCTCCAGGAGAATCCCCCGGCCCGCGCCAAGGTGATTGCCCTCAAGGTGGCCGGCGCGTTCCACACCGAGCACATGGCACCGGCGCTGGAGCCGTTGCGCGCACTGGCTCCCGAGCTCTCCCCGCAGGATCCCGCTCATCAATTGCTCACCAATTTTGACGGCTCCCTGATCACCTCCGGTGCCGCCGTGGTGGACTCGCTCGTGGAGCAGGTCTGCCGCCCGGTGCGCTGGGATGCGTGCATGGACACCATGGCCGAGCTGGATGTGGAACAGCTCATTGAGCTCCCGCCGGCCGGGACCCTGGCGGGGTTGGCCAAGCGCGGCTTGAAGACCGCACGGGCAACCGCGGTGAACACGCCCGAAGATCTTGAAGCGGTCCGGAGTATTCTGAGCTGACAACGGTGCCTCGCTATTGCGCAGCACGCTTCGAATCGCACCATGTAAGGAGTCAGCCTCTCGTGGCGACCATTAAGCAGAACACCCCGAACGCTCATTCCAGGATCCTGGGTATGGGTGCTTATCGTCCGTCCGTGACGGTCACCAATGATGATGTGTGCCAGTGGATCGAATCCTCGGACGAGTGGATCGTCAAGCGCACCGGCATCAACACGCGTATGCGCGCCCCTCAGGAAGTGTCCGTGCTGGAGATGGCCGAGCACGCCGCGCGTGAAGCCTTGGCGAGCGCCGGGCTGACCGGTGAGCAGCTGAGCGCGATCATTGTCTCGACCGTGACGTTCCCGTACATGACGCCCTCTTTGGCGGCCGCGCTCGCGGATCGCATTGGTGCGACTCCGGCGCCCGCCTACGACGTTTCCGCAGCCTGCGCGGGCTACTGCTACGGCATTGCCCAGGCGGACGCGCTCGTGCGCTCCGGCGCGGCCACCAACGTGTTGGTGATCGGTGCCGAGAAGCTCTCGGACGTGATCGACAACGGTGAACGTTCCATTTCGTTCCTGCTGGGCGATGGTGCCGGCGCGGCGGTCATCGGCCCCTCGGACGAACCCGGCATCGGCCCCTCGATCTGGGGTTCGGACGGTTCCAAATGGGATGCCATTCGTATGACCCACCCGCTCACGGACATTCTCACCGTGGAACGGGGCGGTGAGCGCACCTTCTCCAAGGACCTCACGGACCCGGAGACGGGCGAGATGCGACCGGACGCCACCCTGTGGCCCACCCTGCGCCAGGACGGACAGACCGTGTTCCGTTGGGCGTCCTGGGAGGGTGCTCGCGTAGCCCAGGAGGCGCTCGACGCCGCCGGCCTGGCTCCCGAGGAGTTGGCCGCCTTCGTACCCCACCAGGCGAATATGCGCATCATCGACCAGATGGCCAAGGTGCTTGAGCTGCCCGAGTCCGTCATCATTGCCCGCGACATCGCGGACGCCGGTAACACCTCCGCCGCATCCATCCCGCTGGCCACGCACCGCCTGCTCGCCGAGCACCCGGAATTGTCCGGAAAGCCGTCACTGCAGATCGGTTTCGGCGCGGGTCTGGTCTACGGCGCGCAAGTGGTGGTGCTGCCCTGAACCCGCTTGTGAGGTGTCGTAGGGTTAGATCGCACACCTTATGTTCTTGGATCGTTCCGGACGTTTCGGTACGAACCACAACGACAGCTCACCAGAGCGTCGTCGTTCCATAGCAAGGTCGCGACACGCGGCCCCAGAGAAAGGAAGCCCCCATGGCGAGCAAAGACGAAATCCTGGCCGGCCTGGCAGAAATCGTGAACGAAGAGACCGGCCTGGAGACCGAAGCTGTCCAGCTCGACAAGTCCTTCACCGATGATCTCGACATCGACTCGATCTCCATGATGACCATTGTCGTCAACGCCGAAGAGAAGTTCGATGTGACCATCCCGGACGAAGAGGTCAAGAACCTCAAGACCGTCGAGGACGCCGTCAACTTCATCGACAACGCTCAGGCCTGAGCCACTGATGCAGCGCGGCGTGTCGGGTGGGCCCTACGAGGCTCACCCACACGCCGCACTTCATCTGCCGGTGACCTGGCTGCGGCCAGAGCCCGGAACCCATGCGATCCCGGACACGAGGAAGTGCAGATAATGTCCCGCAAAGTAGTTGTCACCGGCTTGGGAGCCATCACCCCCATCGGTGAAAACGTCCAGGAAACCTGGGCCAACGCTCTCAAGGGCGTCTCCGGTGTTCACGCCCTGGAAAATGACTGGGTCGAGCAATACGACCTCGCGGTGCGCATTGGCGCAACCGCCCCCATACCCTCGGAAGATGTGGTGTCCCGCGTTCAGGCCAAGCGCCTGGACCCCTCGGGGCGGTTCTCCGTGGCCGCCGCCCGTGAGGCCTGGACCGACGCCGGTTTCTCCGGGGACACCGCCGACACCAGCGACGAGCTGGACCCCACTCGCGTTGGCGTGGCCTTCGGCACCGGTATCGGTGGCGTGTGGACCCTCTTGGATGCGTGGGACACCATGCAGGCCAAGGGTGCCCGACGAGTGAAACCCATGACCGTACCCATGCTCATGCCCAACGGCAACGCATCGTCCGTGAGTATGGAATTCAAAGCACGTGCGTGCGCGATCACGCCGGTGTCCGCGTGCGCCTCCGGCACCGAGGCCTTCTACCAAGGCCTCAACCTGATTCGCGAGGGCAAGGCGGACGTGGTGATCGTGGGTGGCGCGGAAAGCGCCATCCACCCCGTGACCATTGCCGCCTTCAACTCGATGCAGGCACTGTCCCGCCGCAACGACGATCCCCAGGCTGCCTCCCGCCCCTTCGACATCGACCGTGACGGCTTTGTCATGGGCGAGGGTGCCGGCGCGTGCATCCTGGAGTCGGAGGAGCACGCCAAGGCTCGCGGCGCCAAGGTCTACGCCGAGCTCGCCGGTGCGGGCCTCAGCGCCGATGCGCACCACATCACTTCTCCCGCCACCGGTGACGAGGGTGGCCCCGCGCGGGCGCTCAAGGAATCAATGGCAACCGGTGGGTTCGAGCCCGGCGACATCAAGCACGTCAACGCCCACGCGACGTCGACCCCCGTGGGTGACATCCCGGAGGCAGGAGCCCTGCGTGCGGCCTTCGGCTCCGAGGTGGACAACATGGCCGTGTCGGCCACCAAGTCCATGACGGGTCACCTGCTGGGCGGTTCGGGTGCTGTGGAGGGTGTCCTCACCGTCCTGGCGCTCAAGCACCGTGTGGCGCCGTGCACCATCAACCTGGACAACCAGGACCCCAAGATCGACCTGGACGTGGTGACCACGGCCCGCGATTTGCCCTCGGGCGACATGGTGGCCATTTCCAACTCGTTCGGATTCGGTGGCCACAACTCCGTGGCGGCGTTCCGCTCGATCTAGGAACATCACCCACGAAGAGCCCCGGCTCACATCGCTGACGGATCGCGGTGTGAGCCGGGGCTCTTTGTCGGTCTCAGCTGACGCGGTGCAGCCAGCGCACCGGCGCACCGTCCGCCGCATGACGGAAGGGTTCCAGTTCCTCGTCCCAGCATTCGCCCAGGGCTACCGAGAGCTCCGTGAAAAGTAGTGTGGGGTCACCCGCGGCCGCCTCGTAGGCGTATCGAATGCGGTCCTCGCTCACCACTATGTTGCCAGCCACGTCCGTGGTGGCATGGAAGATCCCCAGATCGGGAGTGAAGGACCAGCGGGAGCCGTCGTTTCCGCGGCTGGGATTCTCGGTGACCTCGAAGCGGATCCGGCCGAGCGTGCGCAGGGCCGAGGCCAGCAACGCACCGGTTCCGGCCACCCCGGACCACTCGAGTTCGGTGCGCATCGCACCGGGTTCCGCGTTCTGGGGGGTCCACTCAAGATCCGTTCGCTGCCGCGAAACGGATTCCAGGGCCCACTGAATGTGCGGGCACAGTGCCTGTGGTGCGGAGTGCACGTAGAGCACTCCACGGGTGGTGGGTGAAGACATAGCCTGTTCCTCCGTCATATAGGTACGTCTTCCCCAACGCCCTGCACGGAGTGTTTCGGTTCACCACCACTGCCACATTCAATTATTTCACAACCACCGTGAGCGTTTCTCGCGGATTCGAGGCCGCTGGGTCTGCTCGCGTGACTGCTGGCACCCATTGTTCAGCAGGGACGTGGGCGGGTCAACCTAAAGCCGTTGCGTCGCCAACATGTCAGGCCCGCGGGTGGGCCTGGGCATAAGCATTCCTGAGCCGTTCCACGGACACGTGCGTGTAGATCTGCGTAGTGGCAACCGATGAGTGGCCCAGTAGTTGTTGGACACTGCGCAGGTCCGCTCCCCCGTCCAGAAGGTGGGTTGCCGCGCTGTGCCGCAGGCTGTGCGGCCCACTCGCCTGGGTGTCCGGCACCGTGCGGAGAGCGTCGGCGACCGCGCGTCGAGCCACGCGAGCATCGATTCTGCCCCCGCGCGCCCCCACGAAGACCGCCCCGCCGGATTTTTCCGTCGCCAATACGCCACGACGGCGCCGCCACAGCCCCAGTGCCTGGGCGGCCCGGTCCCCGAAGGGCACGCGGCGCTCTTTATTGCCCTTACCCGTCACCGTGAGGACTTGGACGGTGTGGTCGATGTCCGGCAGGTCCAGGTTGACCACTTCGCTGATCCGAGCCCCCGTGGCGTAGAGCAACTCGATGAGCGCCCAGTTCCTGGCCGCGAGCGCCGCCGTACGATCGTCCTCGGCCGGTTGTTGCGCCGCCGCCGCCAGACCGTCAAGCATGTCGGACAGCGCCGTGGAGCTGACCACATCCGGTAGGTAGCGGGCCTTCTTGGGTCCCTTCAGCGCGGCTGCAGGGTCGTGGTGGAGCCGGCCGTTGTCCACTGCCCACCGACAAAATGTGTGGACGGAGGCGATCCCCCGGGACACGGAACTGCGCGCCAGCCCTCGCTGATGCCGTTGCGCCAGCCAGCCCCGCAGCGATTCCCGGTCCAGGTCCGCGATTCCTCCGAGTCCCTGTTCTGTCATCCATTCGGACAGCTCCTCCAGATCACCCACGTACGACCGGACCGTGTGTTCACTCCGCGCCTTCTCGTGGCGCAGGTGCTGGGCAAACATCGCTATTTCTTGCGCCAGAGCGCTCGGGGGCTGCGCGTCATGGTCCGTGGGGTGAGCGGGGGTTTGCGGTGCCATGCGTCGAGCCTACTCGGCGCCAGCCCAGCAAGGAGTCGGTGGCCAAACCCAGCGACCGCAGTGCGGCCAGCCCGGACATGACCTCGGTGGGGGACAAGCCTGATACGCGGCACACATGGGAGGGCTCTGCATCCTGGCGCAGGGGCAGCGCGTCGTAGAGGCGCAGTAGGTGAGGTTCCAGGGAATCCTCCGGGCGGTGCGCGGACACGTCCTGTTGAGTGTGGGTACCCACGGCGGCGTCGTTACCGAGCGGGCCGAGCAGTTCCAGGACTTCCGCGCCATTGTTGACCAGTACCGCGTGGCCCTCCCGGATGAGCTTGTGGCAGCCGGCTGATCCACCCGTCAGAACATCACCGGGCACCGCTGCGACATCCCGGGACATTGATTCCGCGTGGTGGGCGGTGTTGAGGGAACCGGAACGCCATGCGGCCTCCGTGACCACGGTGGCCCGGGACAACGCCGCAATGAGCCGGTTCCGTTGCAGGAAACGGTACCGCGTGGGTGAGCAACCCAGCGGTACCTCGCTGAGCAACAGCCCGTGATCCTCGATCCTGCCCAACAGGTCCGCATTGGCGCTGGGGTAGAACCGGTCCACTCCGCATGCCAGCACCGCGGCCGTGGGCAGCTCAGACGTGCCAGCGGTCAGGGCGGCAGAGTGCGCGGCAGCATCGATCCCGTAGGCTCCGCCCGAGATCACGCACCATCCTTCTCCGCTGACCTGGTGGGTGATTTCCCGCGTCACCGCGGCCCCGTACGCGCTGGCGTTGCGTGATCCCACCACGGCCACGCTGCGGGCCAACGCGGCGAGCTTCCCGCGCTCCCCGCGTCCCCACAAAGCGATGGGCCGTGACACACCGAGGTCGGCAAGCTGTTCCGGCCAATCGGGGTCTTCCGGGATCACGACCCACGCGTTCAAAGACTCGCAGTTTCGAGCATCGATGTCCGGAGCCACCACGGGGAGCCTGCTGCGCCACGCGTCGAATCGGGTCCCGAGGTCAGCGGGTTTGCCGCGCAGACCCCATGTGGTCATTGCCTTGTGGAACTTCCGGAGCAGCCAGGGCGGTGGGGCCGAGTTCGCGGTGATGGTCTCCAGCAAACTGATCGGCCCCAGACAGTGCACCAGCGCCATGCCCGCGCGATCGGCGGGTTCGAAGACGCGCGCGAGCTGGACACGCGCCCGCCGCACTTCCTGCAAATACTCGGGATCCAAGGCGTGGCTATCGGTCATTTGATTCATGAGGTCACCGTGGTCTTGAAGAAGAGAGCGAGTTGGACGTGGTCGGAGGTGGGAGACCCGGCTCCGGCCAGGTCCGCCAGGGTCCAGGCGATGCGGAGCACCCTGATGTATCCACGGGCGGTCAGCGTGTGATTGTCCATGGCTTTTTTCAGCGAGTGCACCGCGGCCCGGTCCGGGGCCAAGGTTTTACGCAGAAGCGCTCCCGGGATGTCGCTGTTCAGTTGCACTCCGTAGCGAGCCAATCGATCATGTTGGGCATCCCTGGCCGCCCGCACCCGGGAGGCCACGGCTGCGCTGTCCTCGGGCGGAATTCCCAGTGCGGAGTTCAGCTCCTGATATGTCACCGCGGGGACCCGCAATTGCAGGTCCACCCGGTCCACGAGGGGGCCGGAGAGCTTGTTGAAGTACCGGTGCCGTTGTTGGGCAGTGCATGTACAGCGGTTCCCGGCACCGCCGGCCTGTCCGCACGGGCACGGGTTCGCGGCCAGCACCAGCTGGAATTTGGCCGGATAACGGGACACGTTCTGTGACCGCGCAATGGTTACTGTTCCGGATTCCAGGGGTTGACGGAGGGTGTCCAACACACGGCGTTCGAATTCCGGTGCCTCATCGAGGAAGAGGACTCCCCGATGGGCCAGCGAGATTGCCCCGGGCCGCGGAACACCACTGCCTCCACCGCACAGCGCCGGTGTGGTGATGCTGTGGTGCGGTGCCTGCAACGGTGGCCGGCGGATCAGTTCGGAACAGCGCGAGTCTCCTCGCAGGGAGTGAATGGAGGTGACTTCCAGGGACTGGTGGTCGTCGAGGTCGGGAAGGATCCCCGGCAGTCGTTCGGCCAGCATGGTCTTTCCCGCTCCCGGGGGCCCGATCATCATGAGGTGGTGGCCGCCGGCCGCCGCGATCTCCAGGGCCTGGCGGCCCTCGATCTGACCCACCACGTCGCGCAGGTCGGGGGTGTCTATCGGGTCGTAAGCATGTGCGCGAGCGTCAGTGGGTTTGTCGACCACGGGCACCCGCCGCAGGAGTTGCGGGTCGGCGCCGCTCATGACCAGCAACTCGGCCAAATGGGAGACCGCGGTGACCTCCGCCCCCGAGACCAGTTGGGCTTCCTCGTAGTTCTCCCGCGCGACCACCACGCGGGGGTGACCGTTGAGAACCGCCGCATGCACGGCGGGAAGCACGCCCCGCACGGGGCGCAGCGAGCCGTCCAGGCCCAGTTCGGCCAGGTACACGGTGTCCGCGCTGGCCCGAATGGCGCCGTGAGCGGTGAGCACGGCCATCACCACCGCGACGTCGAAGTGTGAGCCTCGTTTGGGGAGTGTGGCCGGCGAGAGGTTGACCGTGATTTTTCGGGCGGGTAGTTTCACACCCGCATTTCGTGCGGCGGCCCGGATCCGTTCCCGGGATTCGTTCACCGCTTGGTCCGGGAGCCCAATGATGCTGAACGCCGGAAGTGACTGCCCGATATCGGCTTCGACATCCACCACGTGACCGGCCAAACCGACCAGGGCCACAGACTTGGTCCGCGCAAAGCCGCTCACGGCCGGTCACCCCGGGCCGATGTCACCCGACGGGCTCGGCCCCTCGGGGTCGTGGATGGCGATCGCGAGTCTCTGTACATGAGATCACCATTGCCGAGCACACGTCCGCAGGCCAGGGACGATTGCCGACTGTGCAGTTGTAGAGAACGCTCCGCACGGCGCCGGCCCGGTTACGGCTGCATCGCGTGCTGCCCGCCGGCAGCCTGAGCCGGCACCGACGGTTGCACCGGAAGCCCAGGAACCACCGCCTCGGGAGGCGGCGTGGCTGGGTCCTCAGGACCCGGTGGTGCTGGGTCATCCGTCGGCGCAGGCGCACCGGTGGGTTCCGGCGGGTCCTCGGGTATCGGCTCGGTGGTGGGTTCCGCCCCACCGTCCCGGGGCGATTCCTCGCCACCGGGCCCGTCCGCAGGGGCACCCGGTGAGTCCGAGGGTTCCGGCACGTCGGGGTCCGTGGGAGAAGCCGGGCGCGGGGCCGCGGGGTCATTGTCGCTGTCGGGGCTGGGCCGGACGGCGCGTTCCTCGGAATCGCCGATGGCGGGGATGAGCTCCATGCTGGCGAACGTGGCCGGGATGCGACTCAGGTCACCCACCAGAATTTCCTCCCCCTGGCCTCCGGCGGGGACGTCTCCGGTGTACGTGTTCACCGTTTCCGCCACCCGGCGGTTGATGTCCCGTGCCTTGTCCCGGGGCACGCGCCCACCCCCTGCAATTGCCCATTCACCGGGTTCCACCTCACGTGCGGCCCAGTCGGGCACCACCTTGGGTAAGGCATCGAGGCGGTAAATGGCGCCGTCCTCGGCGGTCAGAACCAGTCGGCTCACCGAGACCGGTCGGTCCCCTTTACGGTTGTCAATGCTGATGTGCGCGTACAGGGCGCGGTCGATCCCCGCCTCCTGGCGAAGCGCGTCCACGTCCTGGTCGGGCGGGGGCGCTGCCGGCAACGTGATGCGCACGGACGCTCCGGACGGCAGTGTCGCATTGAACGTTCCGCCGTGCAGACCCTTGGAAGATTCCTCCGGTGAGGCCGATAGCGTCCGGTCAGGCTCGTGTTTCTCGTCTCCACCACAGCCGACCAGGGTCCCGGCGAAAAGACCCACGGCCACAAGGGCGCCCGCTGACCGCCCACGTGAGAGAGAGAATGTCACCAAGCGGCCCTCGCTGATGGTCGAGTGTTCCGGGGCCTTTCTCGGCCCCCGACCTACCGTGGCACGTTGATCGGGCAATGTCACTCAGCACGCGTGATGTCCACCAAATTGTGACCTTGGAGTTCAGTGCCAGCTCAACGAGCTCATGTGTTCCACGCGCGGGGCCCCGCCCGCCGGCCAGTGCACCGCCACCACGTCCACACTGGGGATCTCCGCCCGGCCGTGCTCCCAGGCCCACGCGCGCGACAGCACATGGAGTCGTTTGAGTTTTTCGGGTCCCACGGCCTCGGCCGGGTGGCCGAATCCGGTACCGGTGCGGGTCTTGATCTCGAAAATGCTCACCGCTCCCCCGCGTTCGGCCACGATGTCCAGTTCGCCGCGTCCCGCGCTGCGCTCGGCGGAGGGCCGCCAGTTCCGGTCCAGCACCTGCCAACCGGCGCGGGTGAGGAGGTCGGCGATCAGGTCTTCCCCGGATCGTCCCGTTCTGATGTGCGAAGCGGGAGGGTCGGGTGTCGGTGCGGAAACAGGGGTCGCAGTCATGGACCCATCGTGGCGTGTTGCGCTCGCGGGGGCCATGGCGCGGGCGCGCTTGTGGAGTGCGGGTGAGGTAAAGGTCGCGGGTTCAGATCCCCAGGTTCCAGCTCACCCGGTGCAGCGGGGTCACACCGTGCTTCTGGATCGCAGCCCGGTGGGCGGCGCTACCGTAGCCCTTGTTCGATGCCCACCCGTAGGCGGGGTACTGCCCTGCATAGCCGGTCATCAGTGCATCCCGTTCCACCTTGGCGGCAATCGAGGCGGCCGCCACGGAAACGCAGTGGGCGTCCGCCTTGACCTGGGTCCGCACCACGGGCGGGACCTCCCACGGGTCGAGATCCTGCCCCAATACGGGTTCCGAACGGAGCCAGTTGTAGGAACCGTCCAGGATCAATCCGTCCACGGAAATGCCCGACGACGCCGCTCGCGCGAGCGCCCTGAGCCCGGCCAGGCGCAGTGCGGCGCTGATCCCGAGCCGGTCGACCTCCTCGGGCTGGGCGTGGCCCACGGTACAGGCCGCAGCCCACGAGCCAATGGCCGGTGCCAGCGCCTCTCGTTTCTTGGCGGTGAGTGCCTTGGAGTCCCGGACACCGTGCCAAGCGGAGGAATCGGCACTGTCGAGGGCGGCGGCGTCGACAACCACGAGACCGACACTGGCGGGTCCCGCCAGGGCGCCGCGGCCCACTTCGTCCATGCCGCCCACGTATCGCAGGCCCTGGGAGGCGAGTTCGCGTTCCAGGTCGAGACCGGGGTCGGCGATCAATCGTGGCGCCACGGTCAGTTCTCCGCGGAGCCGGTGGCCGGCACGTCGGCAAAGACCTGGTCCGGGTGGTGCAAGATCTGGAAGCGGTCCAATGGCCACGCGATCACGAACGCGGTGCCAATGATGTCTTCCTTCTGGATGAACGCGTTGTCGTCGGCCAGGTGCACGCGCGAATCGGCGGAGGCGTTGCGGTGGTCGCCGAGTACGAAGTAATGATTGTCCGGCACGATCACGTCGAAAGGGATCTCGGACGGCACGGCGCCGGGGTACACGTAGGTCTCGTCCAGGGGCGTTCCGTTGACGGTGACGCGACCGTCCGCGTCGCAACAGACCACGTGGTCACCGCCCTGCCCGATCACGCGCTTCACCAGCGCCTGGTCACCCGTGTCAGGGAGGATCCCCACAAAAGACAGGGCGCTCCGGATGGCGCCGCCGAGCCCGTCGCTGCCCTGCGGCTGGGCCGGGAGCCAGTTCTTGGTGTCGTGGAAGACCACGATGTCTCCGCGGTCGATATTGCCCAAATTGGCGTTCATGACATTGACGAAGATCCGGTCGTTCAGTTCCAGGGTGTTCTCCATGGAACCGGAGGGAATGTAGAAGCCCCGGATGAACAGTGTTTTGACGATGAAGGCGATCAGGATGGCCAGCACCACCACGATCAGGATCTCCTTGACGGAACTCCAGGCGGAGTTGGATTTCTTGGCGCCGCGCGAGGCCGAAGAACGGGACGAGCGCGAGGACCGACGCGGCCGCAGCGGCTTCTGCTCCGGCTGCTCCCCCGCGGAATCTAATGGACGTTCTTCAGTCACTACGCCGTGTTCCTTCCTGACAAGGTGGGTGTCTCACCCATGGGCAGACTACAAGTCCCGGGCTCGGCCGAGGGGCCACAACACCCGTTCTGCCGTTCCGATGATGCGCTCCGTGCGGATCAGACCACCGCCGGGGGCCCCCAGAAGAGACCGTGAATCCACGGACTCGTTGCGATGATCGCCCATGAGCCACACTCGATCGGCGGGGACATCGACCGAGAACGGGATCTCCGACGGGTTGTCGCCGGGGTACAGATAGTCCTCGACGAGGGCCTGCCCGTTGACCGTGATCTTGCCCTGAGCGTCGCAGCATTCAATGGAATCCCCGGGCACGGCCATCACGCGTTTGACGTACGCGGTGGACGAGCCCGTGACTCCCAGCCAACGCCCCACGCTGTTGAGGGCCTGGGCGTACCAGGGGTCGGTGGAGTGCAGCGGGTCCAAGGATCCTCGACCGTCGAAGACCACGAGCTGGCCGCGGTGCAGTTCGTCCGTGTCGCTGAGTTTGTTGACGAGCACACGATCCCCGCCCTGCAGCGTGGGTTCCATGGAATTGGAACCCACCCAGTAGACGTCCACCACGAAGGCGCGCACCACGGCCGTGATGAGCAGCGCCGCCAGCACGGCAAGGGTGATGACTCGCAACCACCAGCGCCGCTGGGACAGTGGTCTGGGTACAGCGGAGGACCCGGTAGAAGCCGGGCCCTCCGTGCATTCCGAGTGCAGTTGCACGTGGAAGATGCTTACTTGCTCGACGCGCTCGAGTCCCGCTTCTCGCGGATACGAGCGGCCTTGCCGTGGCGATCGCGCATGTAGTAGAGCTTGGCGCGACGCACGTCACCGCGGCTCACGAGCTCGATCTTGTCGATGATCGGGGAGTGCACCGGGAAGGTACGCTCCACGCCCACACCGAAGCTGACCTTGCGAACGGTGAAGGTCTCGCGCACGCCGGAGCCCTGACGGCCCATGACGTAACCCTTGAAGACCTGGACACGGGAACGGTTACCTTCAATGATGTTCACGTGGACATTCAGGGTGTCGCCGGGGCGGAAGTCCGGAATGTCGTTACGCAGGGACTTGGCGTCAAGCTGATCGATAAGGTTCATGCTTTTTCTCCTCGCGACTGCCGCAGGCCGATCGCGTGTGGTCCGCGCGGCTCAGCCATGAAGGTGTGAACCGACGCGCAGAAGTGTGTCGAAATCGGGCCGGTGTGGTGATTTCGAATGCGTGGTTGTTGGTCGCTCTCCCCCCTGCGGCAGGGGCGTGCCCAACTCACGCACAGCGATCCATTATGCCACATGTCGGTTAGTGCGCCCCGCCATCCTCCGGTTCGGGTGCGCAGACCTGCAGCGAGCCATTGACCACCCGGAAACCATGCTCGCCCAGGATGCTCAGATCGGCCGTGTTCAGCTCCGCCGGGTTGAGCTGTTCGATCATGTCCGGTCTGCGCTGAGCGGTCCGGTGCAGTTGCTGATCACGCCGCCAGCGCGCAATGTTGCCGTGATGACCCGACAGCAACATCTCCGGGATCGCGCGCTCCCGCCACACCGCCGGCTTGGTGTACACGGGGTACTCGAGCAGGCCACCGGTGTGGGATTCCTCGGCGAGCGACTCGGGGTTGCCGATCACGCCGGGGATCAACCGGGTCACGGCCTCGACCATGGCGAGCACGGCGACTTCTCCCCCGTTGAGCACGTAGTCGCCCAGGCTCATGGGGCGCACCACCGCGTGGTCGGAGGCCCATTCGATGAAGCGCTCGTCGATGCCCTCGTAGCGCCCGCACGCGAACACCAGGTGCTCCTGGTCGGCCAGTTCGTAGGCAACCTCCTGGGAGAAGACCTCACCGGCCGGCGAGGGCACCACCAGCACGGGTTGGCTGGACGATGGCGAGACCGCAGTGACGGACTCGAGGGCCTGCGCCCACGGTTCGGGTTTCATGACCATACCGGCCCCGCCGCCGTACGGGGTGTCGTCCACCGTGCGGTGGCGGTCCGTGGCGTAGCTGCGGGGATCGGTCACGGACAGTTCCAGCACGCCGTCCGTCATGGCCTTGCCGATCAACGACAGTTCCAACGGGGCCAGGTATTCGGGGAAAATGCTCAGCACATCGATGCGCATGGTTCTTAGTCCTCCGCACCCAGGTCCAGCAGCCCGGCGGGCGGGGTCAGCAGCACGCGCCCGGTCTCCAGATCCACCTCCGGCACGATTTCCTCCACGAACGGGATGAGAATACGACGCCGCTCACCCCCGACCTCCAGTTCGAGCAGGTCCTGAGCAGCTCCCGGGATCAGCGCGGTCACCTTACCGACCTCGCGATCGCCCCTGGTGGTGTCCACGGCCATAAGGCCGAGCAGGTCGTCCTGGTGCCACTCGTCATCCTCGAGCTCGACCTCGTGGGCCTGTGCGTACAGTTGTGCGCCGCGCATTTCTTCGGCGCGGTTGCGATCGGTGATCTCCTCGAACCGGGCGATCAGCACCTTCTTGTTCCAGCGAAAACCGGCAGCCGTGAGGGCCTCGGGAAGTCCCGCGGCGGCGTCGGCCTGCTCCTGAGGCCATTGGACGTTCAGGCTCGATCCGGGCGCGAAACGCGACTCGGGATCGTCGGTGAACAGTTGCACCGTGACTTCCCCGCGGACGCCGTGTGGCTTACCGATGCGTGCAATACGAACGCTCATGAGATCTCCTTTGCCGGAACTGGCCCGGTGTGACGTTGCTACCAATGATGACGGCCCCCGTCTCCCGAGTGTGCGGGAAACAGGGGCCGTTCATGTACGCGCGGTCGTTAGCGACGACGACGGTCGGTATCGACCACGTCAACGCGCACATTTTCGCCGGGTGCCAGGGCCGTCACGACGGTGCGCAAAGCCTTGGCGGTGCGTCCGGAACGCCCGATCACGCGGCCGAGGTCCTCGGGGTGAACCCGAACCTCGAGGATCTGCCCGCGACGCCCTTCGCGTGAGCGAACGGTGATGTCCTCGGGGCTGTCCACAATGCCGCGAACCAGGTGCTCCAAAGCCTCGGCGAGCATGCTCACTCTGCCTTCTCGGCGTTGTCCTCCGTGGATTCCTCAGCCGCACCCTCGGTGGAAGCTTCCTCAGCGGGCGCTTCTGCCTGCTCGGAAGCCTCGGCCTTGTCAGCCTTGGGGGTGATGGCCTCGGGGATGATCACGGAACCGTTGTCCGGTGCCACGAACTGACCCTTGGTCTCGGGAGCCTTGTAGGTACCCTCGGCCCCGGGCTCACCCTTGAACTTCTGCCAGTCACCGGTGATCTTCAACAGTGCCGCCACGGCGTCAGAGGGCTGTGCGCCCACGCCGAGCCAGTACTGGATCCGGTCGGAAACCAGGTTGATGTAGGAGGGGTGCTCGGTCGGCTGGTAGACGCCGACCTCCTCGATGACACGACCATCGCGCTTCTTGCGGGAGTCGACGATGACGACGCGGTAACGGGGATCGCGCATTTTACCCATGCGCTTGAGACGAATCTTAACTGCCACTTGAGTGGTTACTCCTGTTTCGAATGTGGTCGGAAATGCACACACTGGCACCCGTGGGGCGGGCCTTGGTGGGATTTCCTGTGGACGCGAGACACGCACGGTGAGAGGGTCCGCACGGTTCGAGTACCCGTTCATTGTGCCACACGTGTCAAACCCCGGTGTGCACCCGGCGCGTGGGCTACCTCTCCAGTTTGAGTGCCTTGCGCCACGTGAGCGCCTGCCCGCCCTGGAACACGGCGCGCTGGTAAATGCGCTCACCCACCCGGAACATGATGAACCCGAAGATCGCGCACAAGCCCAGCGCGAGCCACGGCTCCCACCATTGAACGGTGTCGGTGAGCATGCGCACGGGCATCGCCACCGAGGAGACCAACGGGACGTAGGAGGCCACGCTCAGCCACGCCCCCTTGGCGAACAACCCCACCAGCAGTGCGGCGATCAGCACGGACATGATGGGCCCGGTGTTGGACTGCAAGTCCTCCGTGCGTGAGGCCAAGGAGCCCAGCACGGCCCAGATACTTGCCTGGGCCGCGAAGCCCACCACGAAGAACCCGATGAACCACCCCGAGGCTTCCAGGATCCACCCGATCGATTCCGCTCTGCCCAGCACGTTCACGCCCAGTAGTCCCACGGCCCCGTACAGAATGATCTGCGCATAGGCCAACAGGCAGTTACCCGCCACCTTTCCGTACAGGATGTGGCGGACGGGGATGGCCGTGGCCAAGATTTCCACCACCCGGTTCTGCTTCTCCTCGAGCACCGAATTGGCAATGGCCATGCCGAAAATGATGGCCGCCGTGTAGAACAACATGGCGAAGACGAAGCCCAACACGTTGGCCGCCACGCCGCGATCGGGTTCGTCCGACAGCGTGCGGGTCCGCACCTCCGAGCCCGCCGCCAGTTGCTCCGTGGTGGTTCCTGCCGCCGCGGCGTTCTGCTGGGCGGTGACATCCCCGGCGGCATCCGAGAGCAGCCCGCTGAGGGAACCGTCCATGCCATGACGGGCGGTGAGCACCCATTCACCGTCCCCGCGTGTCACGACGGCGTCAACCTCATCGTTGTTCAAGAGCTCACGGGCCTCGTCCGGACCGGCGGATTCCAGGTCGATCGTGGTCTGCTCCCCGGCCGAATCACGGGCCGTTTCCACGACCGTGACCGATTGCTCGTCCGTGGCGGCCACGGTGTAGCTGGTGGTGCGCTCGCCCATGAAGAACATGAACGCGGTGAAGCCGATGATGCCCAGCACCGTCAGCACGGTGGACAGCACAAAGGCCCTGTCGCCGAGTTTGACGCCGATTTCACGGTTCATCACCGTGAGCCACGGAGCGGCGACCGGAGTGCTCGGGCGCTCGTGCGCGGTTGCGGGGGTCAGGTCGTGACTCATGAAATGGCCTCCCGATAGAGATCCCCGAGCGAGGGGCGCAAACGGGCGAACTCGACCATGCCGCGCGCGGCCGCCTCTTGAGCCAGCCGTTGGCGCGCGTCCGGACCGGATGGTTGAACGATCGCCGTGTTGCCGTCGAGGTCCACGACGTGGACCCCACGCTGATCGCGCGTCCACCCCGCATCCCCGGTGCACACGAGCCGGTACTGTTCCGGTCGGCCACCGCGAAGTTCGCCCACGGGTCCGGCCAGGCGGAGCGTGCCGTCGGCCAGGACCACGAGGGCGTCGCACAGCCTGTCGATCAGGTCCAGTTGATGGGAGGAAAACAGTACCGGCACCCCGCGGGCCGTGTATTCGCGCAACAATCCCACCATGGCGTCCACGGCGGTGGGGTCCAGTCCGGAAAACGGTTCATCGAGCACGAGGGCGACCGGGTCGTGCAGCAGGGCCGCAGCCACCTGAACCCGCTGCTGGTTACCCAGGGACAGGGTTTCCAACCGGTCCTTGGCGCGCTCCCCCAAGCCGAAACGTTCCAGCAGCCGATGCGCCTCCGCCAGCGCTCGTGCGCGTTCCATCCCGTGGAGTTGGCCCAGGTACCCCAGCTGATCCGCGATCCGCTGCTTCGGGTACAGTCCGCGTTCCTCGGGCATGTATCCGAAACGCGAGCGCACGCCGGAGTCAATGGGTTGGCCGTTCCACAACACGGTGCCGCCGTGTTGGTCGAGTACGCCCATGATCATGCGCATGGTGGTGGTCTTACCCGCGCCATTCGCGCCCACGAAACCCGTCAGCTGCCCGGGCTCCACCCGGAAGGACACCCCGTCCACCACGGTGCGTTCACCAAAGCGTCGTGTCAGGTCCCGCACTTCCAACGCGTCCCCTGCCCGCGGCGGCGAGTAGCGGACGGAGGTGTACGCGGCCCCCGACTTTGTCATCCTCATGCTGCCTCCTCGGATTTGCGCCGTGCCCGCGGCCGTGGCGTGTGCGAGACACGGTGCGGCCGGCAGATTCCAGCGTAGGAGGACCGGCGATCCGGCGGATCAGCCCCGCGGCGGAACTTTCGTGCCGCCGTGCAGTGTAGCTGCCCCGGGTGGCGCCCGGGGCAGGGAGGGCCCGTGGGAGCGGTTGAGCCGCGGGACCGGCCACGGGTCAGGAGACCATGCCCGACCTGTAGGCGAACACGACCGCTTGCACACGGTCGCGCGCACCCACCTTAGACAGCACGTTGGAAATGTGCGTCTTGACCGTGGCCTGCCCGACCACCAGGGTTTCGCAGATCTCCCCGTTGGACAGCCCCTCAGCCGCCAGGGTGAGCACCTCGCGTTCGCGCGCCGTCAGTGAATCGATGATGCGTTGCTGCTCGCTTGTTCGCTCGGGAAGATCGGTCGACGACGCCGCCGCCCCACCGCGAGTCCCGACCGGCACCTTGCGAGGTGCGCGAGCGGCGTCGTGCCGGGCGAGTTGCTGGACCACGCGCAGGGTGGCCTCCGGGGCCAGCAGTGCGTGGCCGTCGACCACGGCGTGCACCGCGGCCACGAGATCCTCGGGTGAGGCGTTCTTGAGCAGGAACCCGCTCGCGCCGGCCCGCAACACGTCGAACAAGTAGTCGTCACGGTCGAACGTGGTCAAAATGATGACCTTGGTGTCCGTGGCTTCGGTGATGAGCCGGGTTGCTTCAATGCCGTCCATGATGGGCATCTGGACGTCCATGAGGACCACGTCCACGGGGCTGTCGAGCACGTGCGCCACGGCGTCCTTCCCGTGGGCGACCTGCCCCACCACTTCAACGTTTTCCGCCACGGTGAGCATGAGCGCGAAACCGGAGCGCACCAGTTCGTGATCGTCGGCCAAAAGTACGGTGATCACGGTTTGACCTCCTGGGTAGCGCTGCTGGTGGAACGGGGAATGCGCACGCGGACACGCCACCCGGGACCCGGTGTGCGCGGGCCGATCTCGGTGACTCCGTTGTAGAGCCGGGCACGCTCGGCAATGCCTTTGAGGCCGAATCCGGAACCTCCCGTGCCCGAAAGGGGTTGACCCCGGTCGGTGATTTCCAGTTCAACCCACGCATCGGGTGTTTGTTCCCCGGGCCCGGCCGCTGTGGATCCGGTGCGCACCACGGCGGTGGCCTCGCGGGCAGTGGAGTGGCGTGTCACGTTGGCCAGGGCCTCCTGGAGGCAACGGTAGACCGTCAGTTGGACGGAGCCGGGCAGCGTGGTGAGGTCCTCGGGGTGTTCCAGAGACGTATTCAAGGTCACGGTCAGGCCGTGTCGGGTGTGTGACGCCACCAGTTCGTCCAGCTCGCTCAGCCGGGGTTCGGGCGTGCGGGACGGGGAGGCCAGCACACTGCCGTCTTCCGCGCGCAGCACACCCAGCAGTTCCCGCATCTCGGTGACCGCCTGCCGGCTGGAGTCCTCCACCGTGCTCAGTGCCTCCGCCGCGGCCTGGGGATTTTTGGTCATCACGGTGCGTGCCGCTCCGGCCTGGATCCCGATAGCGGAGACATGGTGGGCCACCACATCGTGGAGTTCGCGCGCAATGCGCAGCCGTTCCTCGACGACCGCGCGGTTGGCCAGCTGCTCCGACTGTTGGGCGATCCGCCAGGCTTGCTCGCGGAGCCTGCGTCGGTCCAGGGCTCGACGCCACGAGGATCGCCCCATGACGAGCGCACCGCCGAAATACACGACGTTCATGATTGCTGAGTAGCCCATGATCCCCACCGTGGGAGAAAACGGTCCGGACGCGTCCTCGACGTCGTCGAGCAAGTCACTGTAGGAATTGGTGACCGTCCAGTCCACCATCAGCCACCCGACCGTGAACACGGCCAATCCCACCACCATCAAGGCCACGACCTGGCGGGACCGAGCCCAGGCCACCATGGAGTACAGGCTGGCGAAGTACGCGATCTGGAAGAACAACTGCACGCTGACGTGGGCAACCGTGTAATAGGTCCAGACGAACACGGCCGTGGCCGCGAACACGCCCGCGACCGGGAAGCGGCGTCGGACGGCCAACGGCACGGCGATCAGCACCGCCGCGAGATAACCCAGCCACCAGGGTTGGTCGGGCGACAGTGACACGTAGCTTGAGATCAACGCCAGCGACAGCGCGGACGCCGCCGCGACACCCACCGCAAGCCATACGTCCCGAGTGAGTTCGCGGGATGTGGGGCGGGGCCGTTGCCAGTCCGGCTCGTCCGGATCCGAAAGTGCCGCGACCCACCCCCGGGCCCCTCCGAACCGGGCCACTAGGACTTCTTACGCGCCCGTACCGCCGCCCACAGCGCGGTCTGCCCCGCGGCATCGGTCAGCAACACCGCCGACGCCGTTCCGAGCACGCGCGCACCACGGCCGCCGCGCCGGGCCAGGGCGGCCAGCGTGGAACCCGCAATGAGTTCGGCTCCGCCCATGGCCAGCAGGATCTCCGGGTGTCGGATGTAGGCGCGTTGGATCCGCGAAGCCACATCGTTACCGGAGGGTTCCGTGGTGACGGCGTCCACGAAGGACAGTCCCAGTGGTTTGGGTTGGTAATGGCGCGCATCCGGCATGTCGTCGAGGGAGCGCTCCGATTCCACCAGCTTGGCGGCCACCACGGGCACGCCCAGAAGTTGCAGGACCGATTCGAGCAGCAAACCGGAACTGGGCGTTGCGGCGTAGTTCTCGAGCCGGGCGGTGGCCGCGGGGTCCAGGGAGCAGATGGACGCAATGGCCTCCACGGCGATCCTGGTCTCACGGTCGGTATCGGTGGCCACCGGGTGCTGAGAGGCGGTGTCCGCTTCGCCACCGAGGATTTCCGCGATGTCACTGTGCTCGGCTTCCCACCGCAGCCTGGCCACGCGACCCACGTCCATTTGGTGGTCGAGTTCGGCCTGTTCGTCACGGGAGGGATCGGTGCGCGGGTACACGCTGAGACTGCGCTCGGCGCCGTCCGATGACACGGCAATGCACATGTCGCCGGGGTGAACGGCGGCAATGAACGCGGGATCGGTGTCCTCGTCGGGCAGGACCACGGCCCACCCGTTCCGAGTGACCGCGGAGAAACTCGCGTCTATCACGTTGGCCAGGAACGGTAGTTCGGGTGCGTCCACGTGGACCAGAACCGCCGTCCGGTTGAGCTGTTGGTCGGTCATCAACGCTTTCCTCCGTCTGCTACGTGTTCGACCACCGTGCCCTGTTCAAGAGCCTCCAGTGCCTCGCGGATCCGCTGTGACATCCCGGTCGAGAGCACGGTTTCCAGGTCCTGCGGGGCCACCCAACGGTAGGACAGGAGTTCCTCTTCCTGGACCACGATGTCGGAGTCCGAGGGGATCTGACCGCCGTCGTAAAGAAACGCGACCGAGTCCCCCCACATGCCCATGTTGAGCCCGTGCATGATGAGCAGCATGCGACCTTCGGGCAGGTGCAGACCCACCTCTTCGACCACTTCGCGGAAGCACGCGCTACGGGGATCCTCCCCAGCCTCCACGGTGCCTCCGGGGAGGGTCCATTCCGACTTGTAATTGGGTTCCACCGTCAGAACGCGCCCGTCCTCATCACGGATGACGGCAGATGCCGCCAGTCGCCGCGTGGGCAGGGTGCCGATGAACTCCTGAAGCTCCTGGTCTGACAGGTAAGAACCCACTACTGACTCACTTTCCGAGGAATTTCTCGAAGCCCTTGGGGAGGTTCAAGGACTCCAGATCCGGCTGTTGCGACTGCGCGCCGAAGGCACTGCCCGTGGCCGCGGGTTTCTGGCCGCTGGCGATCGCGGCGTTCTCCTGGGCGCGCTTGGCCGGGTTACCCGAACGCGAGCCCTTCTTCTTGGCCTTGCCCTTCTTACCGCCGCCGCCACCTGCGCCGCCGCCCATACCGGGGATACCACCGGGCATGCCGGGAACGCCCTTGCCCTGGGCCAGTCGTTTCATCATCTTCTGCGCCTGGGAGAAACGTTCCATGAGCTGGTTGACCTCGGAGACGGACACTCCGGAACCGCGGGCGATGCGGGCACGGCGCGAGCCGTTGATGATCTTGGGTGCCACACGCTCGTGCGGAGTCATGGACCGCACAATGGCTTCCACCCGGTCGATCTCGCGCTCGTCGAAGTTCTCCAGCTGCTCACGCATGCCCGCCGCTCCGGGCATCATGGACAGCATCTTCTTCATCGAACCCATCTTGCGCAGCTGCTGCATCTGCGCGAGGAAGTCCTCGAACGTGAAGTCCTCCTGATCGGTGAACTTCTTGGCCATGCGCTCGGCCTCGGTCTTGTCCCACTGCTTCTCGGCCTGCTCGATCAGCGTGAGCACATCCCCCATGTCCAGGATGCGCGAGGCCATCCGGTCCGGGTGGAACTGTTCGAAGTCGTTGACGCCCTCACCTGTGGAGGCGAACATGATGGGCTTGCCCGTGACCGAGCGCACGGACAGCGCGGCACCGCCGCGGGCATCGCCGTCGAGCTTGGACAGCACCACGCCGGTGAAGTCCACGCCGTCGTCGAAGGCCTTGGCGGTGTTGACCGCGTCCTGGCCGACCATGGCGTCGATGACGAAGAGCACCTCGTGCGGGTTCACGGCGTTGCGGATGTCGCGGGCCTGACGCATGAGGGCCTCGTCGATACCCAGGCGGCCGGCGGTGTCCACGATGACCACGTCGTAGAGCTTGGCGCGGGCGTGGGCCACACCGTCCCGGGCCACGGCCACGGGATCACCGGTGGGGTCGTCGAATTCTGAGGTGGCGCCGGGCTCGGGAGCGAACACGGGAACCCCGGCGCGTTGACCGACCACTTGGAGCTGGGTCACGGCGTTGGGGCGCTGGAGGTCGGAGGCGACCAGCACGGGCTTGTGCCCCTGGTCCGTGAGCCACTTACCGAGCTTGCCGGCCAGGGTGGTCTTACCGGCACCCTGCAGACCGGCCAGCATGATCACGGTGGGTCCGGACTTGGCCAGGTTGACGCGGCGGGTCTCACCGCCCAGAACATTTTGCAGTTCTTCATTGACGATCTTGACCACTTGTTGGCCGGGGTTCAGCGCCTCGGACACCTCGGAACCCAGAGCGCGTTCCTTGATGACGGCGGTGAATTCACGAACCACGGGCACGGCGACGTCGGCTTCGAGGAGCGCGCGCCGGATTTCCCGCACGGTGGCGTCCACATCCGCCTCGGACAACCTACCCTTGCCGCGCAGGTTCTTGAAGGTCGCTGTAAGCCGGTCGGACAGAGAGTTGAACACGGGGCAGTCGCTGCTTTCGTCGGTCAACGGATGGGGTCAGTGCCCCAGGTTATCAAGCCGAGCCGGGTCACCGGAACGACACGAACGCACCGCGGGGGCTTCTCGCCCGTCCCACGGTGCGTTCGGTGATCTTCGGTCGACGACGCCGCCGCGCGGCTACAGCGCGGACTCCCCACGTTCGCCGGTGCGCACGCGCACCATCTCGTCCACGGAGGTGACCCAGACTTTCCCGTCCCCGGCGGAACCGGAGTGGGCCGAGGAGACGATCACATTGACCACGTCCGCCGCGATGTCGTCCGCCACGAGCGTTTCGACACGTACTTTCTCCAACAGGTCCACGGTGTATTCGGCCCCGCGGTAGACCTCGTTGTGACCGCGTTGCCGGCCGTAACCGTGCACGGTTAGCACTGTCATTCCTTGGATTCCGAAGGCCTCCAGCGCGTCCTTGACGTCACTGAACTTGTCCGGCCGGACCACGGCGGTAATGAGTTTCACAGGGAAGATCCTTCCTTGGTGTGGACGGGAGCCTCAGCGGTCCCCGGGAGGGCTCGTGAGGGCGCGGTTCCAGCAAAGTAGCCGGTGGCCTCGTCCCTGAGCGAGTACGCGGATTCCGCGTGCTGGGTGACATCGATGCCGTCCACCTCGTCCTGGGCGGAGATGCGCAGGCCCAGGGTGACCTTGATGAGCAGGCCGATGATCAGGGTGAGAACTCCGGTGTAGAGCACGACGAACACGGTGGAGCCCACCTGGGCACCCATGAGTGCCCAACCGCCGCCGTAGAACAGGCCGGCCTGGCCCTCGGAGGAAATGGCCAGGAACCCCAGCGCCACGGTACCCACAATGCCCGAGACCAAGTGCACGCCCATCACGTCCAGCGAGTCATCCAGGCCGATCCTGTATTTCATGCCCACCGCGAGCGCGGACAGCACACCGGCCACGGCGGCCAGGGCAATGGCGCCCAGCGGTGACACGTTGGCGCACGCGGGGGTGATGGCCACCAGACCGGCCACCACTCCGGAGGCTGCGCCCAGGGAGGTCGCGTGGCCGTCGCGGATTTTTTCGGTGAGCAACCAGGTCAGCATGGCGGCCGCGGGGGCCACCAGGGTGTTCGTCCAGATCAGTGCGGCTTGCTCGGCGGTTGCCGCGGCACCGACGTTGAAGCCGAACCAGCCGAACCATAGGATCGCGGCACCCAGCATGACCAGGGGCAGGTTGTGGGGTCGCTGACCCGAGTCCTTGCCGAAGCCCTTACGGGCGCCGATCAATAAAATGAGTACGAGTGCCGCCACACCCGCGTTGATGTGCACCACCAGTCCGCCCGCGAAGTCAATGGGCTCGCCGACCATTTCGGCCAGGGCGCCGCCCTCGGACCACAGGCCACCACCCCACACCATGAAGGACAGCGGGAAGTACACCGCGGTGATCCACACCAGGGTGAACACCACCCAGCTGCCGAACTTGGTGCGATCGGCAACCGCGCCGGAAATCAGGGCCACGGTGATGATGGCAAAGGTAATGCCGAAGGCGCTGCCCAGCAGGTCCTCGGAACCGATCAGTCCGCCCAGGCCGAAACTGGCGGTGGGATCGGCCACCAGTCCGCCCAGGATCGCGTCACCGGAGGACATGGACGCTCCCCACAGCACCCACACCACCGCCACGATGGCAATGGAGATGAAGCTCATCATCATCATGTTCAGCACGCCCTTGGCCCGCGTCATGCCACCGTAGAAAAGCGCGAGCCCCGGCGTCATGAAGAACACCAACCCCGCCGCCACCAAAGTCCACACGTGTCCCGCCGTGAGTTCCACGCGAGCTCACCCCGTCTCCATCTCAAAGTTTCGTACAACGGTTATCCGTTGGTATCGAGTAAAGAACTCGTGTGTTTCGGTTGTGCTTCGGGGTTGGTTTCGGGGGTGTTTCTTTTACCCACCGCAGGTGACAACCGCGTTACGGGAGCACGTATGGAAAGGCGCCCGCCCCGTCAACGGGGCGGGCGCGGAGAACTCTCGCGGCGGCGTCGTCCTCAGTCGAGCAGCGCGTCCACGAACTGCTCGGCGTGGAAGGGGGCGAGGTCATCGGGGCCCTCGCCCAGGCCGATGAGCTTGACCGGAACGCCCAGGGCGCGCTGGATGGCTACCACGATGCCGCCCTTGGCGGTGCCGTCGAGCTTGGTCAACACGATGCCCGTGATGTTCACGGCCTCCGCGAAAACCTTGGCCTGGGTCATGCCGTTCTGACCGGTGGTCGCATCGATCACGAGCAGAACCTCGTCCACCTCGGCGGCCTTGGTGATCACGCGCTTGATCTTGCCCAGCTGGTCCATCAGCCCCGCCTTGTTCTGCAGGCGGCCGGCGGTGTCGATGAGCACCACGTCCGACTCCTGGTCGATGCCCGCCTGCACCGCGTCGAAGGCGACCGACGCCGGGTCCGCGCCTTCCTGCTCGGAACGGACCGTGGCAACTCCCACCCGGGCACCCCAGGTCTCGAGCTGGTCCGCGGCCGCGGCGCGGAACGTGTCCGCCGCGCCCAACAGCACGTCCTTGTCCTCGGCCACGAGCACGCGGGCCAGTTTACCCACCGTGGTCGTCTTGCCCACGCCGTTGACGCCCACCACCAGCACCACCGCGGGTTTGCCGGGAGCGCCCACGGAATTGATCGTGCGATCCATTGCGGGGTCCACGAGGTTGAGCAGCTCTTCGCGCAGCATGGTTTTGACGTGCGCGGGATCCTGGGTGCCCTCCACGCGCACCCGCTTCTGCAGGTTCTCCACCAGTTCCAGGGACGCATCCGTACCGAGGTCCGCCATCAGCAGCGTGTCCTCGATCTCGTCCCACACGTCCTGGTCGATGCGTTCGCGGGACAGCAGGGCCAGTAGCCCCTTGCCCAACACGTTGTTCGACCTGGACAGGCGACCGCGCAGTCGGGCCATGCGGCTCAGCGCCGATTCGGGCCGCTCCACGGTGGTGGTCGGGCGCCCCTCCACGAGGACGTCGCCCTCGGCCGGCGGGGCGTCGTCGATGTCCCGGGTGTGTTGGTATCCGCCCTTGGGGGCCTTGGGCTTGCGCAGCAGCATGGTGCCGAAAACCACCATGAGCGCCACCGCCAGGACGGCTATAACGAGTATCCAAATCCATTGAGTCGTGGTCACGTTTCTAATCTCCCATAAACTGCTCGACGTGTCCCGCCCAAACGAAGATCCCTCACCCACCGATCCGAGCTCCGCACCCGTCACGGGGCCTCAGCCCACGGTCTCCGGCGGCAAGGAGAAAGTGCCCTCGCAGATCAAGGTGCTCATTGCGGCGGCCTTCGTGATCGCCATTGGCTACGGCATCGTGGCCCCGGTGCTGCCCCAGTTCGCCTCGAGCTTCGGAGTGGGTGTGGCCGCGGCCTCCGCCGTGGTGAGCGCGTTCGCTCTGTGCCGGTTGCTGTTCGCTCCGGCCAGCGGCGCGGTGGTGAACAAGTTGGGTGAACGTCCCACTTATTTGATCGGTCTGTTGGTCGTGGCGGTGTCCTCGGCGGCCACGGCATTCGCCGAGACGTATTGGCAGTTGCTGCTGTTCCGCGGCCTGGGCGGTATCGGTTCCACCATGTTCACGGTCTCGGCCATGGGCTTGATCGTGCGCCTGGCGCCACCTCGGATGCGCGGGCGGATCTCCGGGTTCTACGCCACCGCGTTCCTGTTGGGCGGCATCCTGGGCCCGGTCGTGGGTGGGTTGCTCGCCGGCTTCGGGATGCAGGCCCCGTTCATCATTTACGCGGTGGCGCTGCTGATCGCCTCCGCCGTGGTGTATTTCCGGCTCAAGAACGAAACTCTCGCGACCCGCAAGGCCACGAACCCGCAGCCACCCATGACCTTCCGTGAGGCCTTCGAGGTGGGCGCCTACCGTTCCGCCCTGGTCTCCAGCTTTGCCACGGGATGGACCGCCTACGGGGTGCGCGTGGCCCTCATTCCCCTGCTCGCCGTGCAGCTGGTCGGTGAAGGTCCGCAGGTTGCCGGTCTGGCCCTCGCGGTGTTCGCGGCCGGTAATGCCCTGGCCCTCACATTCACCGGGCGCCTGACCGACAAGCTGGGCCGTAAACCGCTCATCCTCACCGGATTGATCGTGTGCGCCCTGGCGACCATTGGCGTGGGACTGGTCTCATCCGTTCCGATGTTCGTGATCCTGTCCCTGATCTCGGGCATGGGCTCCGGCACCCTCAATCCCGGTCAGCAGGCGGCGGTGGCAGACGTCATTGGTCCCGAGCGCGCCGGCGGCAGGGTGCTGTCGCGCTATCAAATGAGCGCTGACGCGGGTCAGATTCTCGGTCCGATCCTGGCGGGAGCACTCGCGGACGCCGCCGGATTCGGTTGGGCGTTCGGCGTCTCCGGCGGCCTCATGCTCCTGGCCGCGCTCGCGTGGCTGCCGGCCAAGGAGACCATGCCTCCGGAGGGCGATCCCCAGACCGAGACCCCGGACGAAGGGGACCGGCGGGCCTGATTCCGCTCAGCGCAACTCCGTGAGCTTCTGCCCCACCACCAGGCTCACCCCGTCACCGCGCATGGACACGCCGTAGAGGGCGTCCGCGATCTCCATGGTGCGCTTCTGGTGCGTCACGATGATCAGCTGCGAACTCTCCTGCAGCTGCTGGAAAATGCTCAGCAGGCGGCCCAGGTTGCGGTCGTCCAGGGCGGCCTCGACCTCGTCCATCACGTAGAACGGTGAGGGCCGGGCCTTGAAGATGGCCACGAGCAACGCCAGCGCGGTCAGCGAGCGCTCGCCACCGGACAGCAGCGACAGTCGCTTGATCTTCTTGCCCGCCGGGCGCGCCTCCACATCCACACCGGTGGTGAGCATGTCGTCCGGGTCGGTCAGGCGCAGCTGCCCCTCACCCCCGGGGAACAGGGTCGCGAAGACCCGCACGAATTGCTCGGCGGTGTCCCGGAAGGCCTCGGTGAACACGCGTTCCACGTGCTCGTCCACCTGCCGGATGATGGTGCGCAGATCCGCGCGGGAGTTCTTGACGTCCTCCAGCTGCTCCACCAGGAAACTGTGGCGTTCCTCCAGCGCCGCGAATTCCTCGAGCGCCAGGGGATTCACCTTGCCCAGCGCCTTGAGCTGTTTTTCCGCCCGGCGCAACCGGGTCTCCTGCTCGGCACGCCGGAACGGCGTACCGGGATCCGTCATGGCCGGCATGCGCGCGAGGTCCTGGGTTTCCTCGCGCTCCTCCGCGTCCTGGGCGGCTTCCAGCACGGCATCGGCGTCGGGTACGGGCAGGTGCGGTCCGTAGTGCTCCACCAGGTAGTCCGGCGTCATCCCCAGTTCTTCGAGCGAGGACTTCTCGAGCGCCTCGAGTCTCGCCCGACGCTGCGCCAGGTCCAGTTCTTCACGGTGTAATTGTTCGGTCACGGCGTTGAGTTGTTTCCCCAGATCGTCGCGTTCGGCGCGCAGCCGCCCGGCCGCCTCGTCCAGTCCTGCGCGTTCCACGTCCGCTGCATCTCGGACCCGGGCCGCCTCGGTCACGGATTCCTCGGCGCGCAGCCGCAGGTGGTCGGCGGCGTGGGACACGGCCTGCGCAATGGTGGCCTGCACGCGGCGTCGTTCGGCGCGCCGGGCGGCCTCGGCCTGCGCCACGCGCTCGGCCTGGGCCGCACGGGCCAGCGACGTGGCCCGCGAATCCGCCGATCGATACTGCTCCTCCAACCCCCGCAGGGCCAGTCGCGCCTGGGTTTCGGTTTCGCGCGCTTCCCGTGCCGCGCGTTCGGCCCGGTCCTTGGCCGACGCCGCTTCCAACTGATGCCGCTCGAGGGTTTCCTCGTCGCCGCTGTCCACGGCCTCGGCACGGACTACCGCGTCCTGTAAGTGCACCTCACGCTCCCTGAGCCGTTGCTCCGCGGTGGCGAGGGCCTCACGACGGCGCTGCAGTTCCGCATCCGCCGAGGCCAGCACCGCTTCGGCCCGGCCCAGGGCATTTGCGGCCTCGGAGGCGGCCCTCTGCTGGTCCCGTGCGAGCCCGCCGGCTTCGCGGGCCTTGGCGCTCGCCTCGATCCGCCGGGTTTCGGCGTCCTGGGCCGCCGCGGACGCCGCTTCCACTTCGCGCGACCATCGCGCGGCTTCCGAACGGGCCGTGTCGATCTGCGCGTGGATTTCGAGGCTGCCGGCGGCTTCTGCCGCGCCGCCCTGCGCTCGGTGGGTGCCGAAGACATCGCCGTTCGCGGTCACGGCACGGATCCCCGTGGCTTTGGATGCTGCGGCGGCATCCAACACGGCCACCGCGGTGTGGGCATCGGGAACCAGGACCGTGGCGGCGAGCAGGCCGCGCACCGCGGTGAGGATGGCCTGTGCCGCCGAATCCTGGGAGGCTTGCGCAGCACCGGACAGCACCGAGACCGCCCGAACCGCTCCCTCGGGGAGTTTCAGCTCGGGCGGCTCGCCCGCGGCGTCGTGCCCGGAAGCCACCAGGACGTTGACGCGCCCCGAGTCCTCGGTACGAAGCGAAGCAAAGATGTCGGCCGCTCGGGTGTGGGAGGCAACCGCGAGCGCCTCGGACCACGGCCCCAGTGCGGCGCCCACGGCGCGTTCCCAGCCGTCGGTCACGCGGATCGCGTCCGATACCGCGCCCAGCACGGACTCGCCATGGCTCGCGGAGACCGCCCGTGACCCATCGGGTTGCGGCATCGATTGCTGAAGGGTGTCCAGGCGAACGGTCACGGAGTGCTGTTCGCGCAGCACCCGCTGGCGTTCGGCCTCTGCTCGGCGGGCGGCGGTTTCGATCTGGTCGGTGGTCTCACGGGCGTGGTCCGCGAGCTCGGCGCTGCGCACGGCTGCCGTGCGCAGGCTTTCGGCGCGTTCGCTCAGCTGAGCGTGGTCCCCTCGAGCGCTCTCGGAACGGGCCAGCACGTCGTTGATTTCCACGCGCAGCCGTTCGATGTCGGCTTCCGCGGAGGTCAGGTCGGATCGGGCGGAGGACACGGCGGCCGCCAATTTCGCCTGACCCGCTCGACGGTCAGCGGCCTCGCGCACCAGGTGAGCGGTGCGCTGTTCGGCCGCCCGCGCCGTTTCCTCGGCTTCGTGGCGGGCTGCCTCGACGGAGGCCAGGCGCTCCCGGGACTCGGCAACCCGCTCGTGGAGTCCGGCAGCTTCCGCGCGGCTGCGTTCGGCTTGCTCCTCGAGCCTGTTGGCGTCCTTGCCCGTGTCCTGTTCCGGTTCGGTGGACCCCAGGAGCCTGCGCCGCTCCCCCGCGAGTGAGGACAGCGCACGGAACTGATCACGCACGGTACTGAGTTCGTACCAGCTGGAGCGAGCAGCATTGAGCACGGGTGCCGTGCGCGCCGCGTGCGCCTCGGTCTCCCGCAGGCGCGCGGCAATCTGCTCCATGAGCTGTTCGAGGCGTTGTTTCTCCGCCCGAGTTGTGGCGCTGGCGGCGCTGTCGGTCTGTAACGCGGCACGTGCCTGCTCGAGGTCGTCCGCGAGCAACCGGGATTTGGCATCACGCACGTCGTACTGGATACGTTGTGCCTTCCGAGCCGTGCGCGCCTGGCGGCCGAGCGGGGTCAACTGCCGTTGGATCTCCCCCACCAGATCCTCCAGGCGGTCCAGATTGGCCTGCAGGGAATCGAGCTTCCGAAGGGTCTTCTCCTTGCGGCGGCGGTGCTTGAGAATTCCGGAGGCCTCCTCGATGAAGCCTCGCCGGTCCTCGGGAGTGGCCTGCAGGATGCGGTCCAGCTGGCCCTGTCCCACGATCACGTGCATTTCGCGGCCCAGACCCGAGTCGGACAGCAGTTCCTGGATGTCCAGCAGGCGGCACGAGCGACCATTGATCGCGTATTCGGAACCGCCCGTCCTGAACAGCGTGCGGGAAATGGTGACTTCGCTGTATTCAATGGGCAGGGCGCCGTCGGCATTGTCAATGCTCAGCGACACGTGAGCGCGTCCGAGCGCGGAACGGCCGGAGGTACCGGCGAAAATCACGTCTTCCATCTTGCCGCCGCGCAGGGACTTGGCCCCCTGCTCGCCCATCACCCAGGACAGGGCATCCACCACGTTGGACTTCCCGGAACCATTGGGGCCCACCACTGCGGTGACACCGGGTTCGAAATGGAAGGTGGTGGCCGAAGCGAAGGACTTGAAACCGCGCAGGGTGAGGGTCTTCAAGTGCACGTATGGGGCTCCTAGCGTGAGATGTTCACCACCGCGCGGCGCCCGTCCGGGGGTTGGCGGGCCCGCGCAACCACACCACTGTACCCGCGCGGGCCCGGGGATCCGGGGCCCGGTAATAGTCAGCCTGCAGAGAAACGGCTGAACGCCACTGGCTGCAAGGTTCGACCTGGTCGATAGACTGAGCCGGTCCAGTCCGCCTGCTCGCTCGAGCGCCCACGGTGTTGAATCACTTCCAGATTCAGCACGGCGCGGAGAGAGCCCTGTCTCGAAAGCGCCACGTTGATCGGAAACTCAACCATTAAAAACCGCAATGCAGCCGTGCTGTCCATTACCAAGGTGGAAGCAGACGAGGTGGTCCCCTCAACGCGGTTCGATGACGAGCTCGCCGACACCTTCAAGCGCGTGCGCTTACCCCGCGGTCTCCTCGAACGACTGGCCGGGATCGAGGAACGCCGCATGTGGGCCCCGGGGCGCCACTTCTCGGACGGCGCCACCGAAGCGGGGCAGGCCGCGCTGGACCAGGCAGGCATCAAGCCCGAGCAGATCGGGTTGTTCATCAACTCCTCGGTCACCCGCGACGACTACGAACCAGCGGTGGCCGTGGGCATCCATCACCGGCTGGGCATGCCCAGCTCGGCATTGAACTTCGACATCACCAATGCGTGCCTGGGTTTTCTCAACGCCTTGACCGTGGCGTCCTCCATGATCGACTCGGGTGCCGTCGAGTACGCCCTCATCGTCAACGGCGAGGACCCACTGCGGTGGCACCGCGCGGCCGTGGAGCGGCTGAAAAAGCCCGGCGTCACCCGGGATCAGGTCGTCCAGGAGTTCGCCACCCTCACCCTGGGTTCCGGTGCGGCCGCCGCCGTGGTGGGCCCGGCGGACCGGCACCCGGACGGGCACCGCATCGTTGGTTCCGTCACCCGGGCGGGCACGCAGTACCACGAGCTGTGTGTGGGGGGCGAGGAAGGCATGATCACCAACGCCACCGGACTGCTCAATCACGGGGTGGGCCTCGTGGTCGACGCTATGCGAGAGGCCGAGAGCGAAGGGTGGGACTGGCTTCACATGGACAGCTACGTGACCCACCAGGTCTCCAACTCGCACACCAACAAGCTCATTGCGGACATGGGACTGGACCCCGACCGCGTGCCGCTGACCTTTCCCTTCTGGGGCAATGTGGCCGCGGCCGCCCTGCCCATGACCCTCGCGCTGCAAGCCGAGACGTTGACGCCCGGTGACCGGGTGCTGTGTCTGGGTGTCGGGTCCGGCCTGAACACGACCCTGATGGAACTGGCCTGGTAACGCCTGAGAGAAACTGGAGTTCAACCGTGAGCAAGAAGACCTCTCGATCGCCCCAGACCGGTCCTCGACTGCCGATGACCGAAGTTGCCCTTCCGGGTGTCGATCCGGCGTGGTCCACCACCGTCACGGTGGCTTCCACGGCAGCCGTGGAACCCGTGCCCGGGCGCAAGCGCCGCTGGCACCTGCTGGACAACGGCCCCGCCTTGGAGAAGGCGGGCGTGGCTGACCGCGGCATCATCCTGGCGGTGCACGGCAACCCCACGTGGTCCTACCTGTGGCGCAGCGTGCTCAAGGCCGCCACGGAAGCCGAACAGCCCTGGCGCGTGGTCGCCGTGGACCAGCTGGACATGGGTTTCTCCGAGCGCACGGGACTGTTCCGCCGCTTGCAGGACCGGGTCCAGGACCTGAGCGACCTCACCGCCGAACTCGGCATCGACACCGCGGACGTCCCCGTGGTCACACTGGCTCACGACTGGGGTGGTCTGATCTCCCAGGGCTGGGCCCAGGAACATCCTGGCATTCATGCGGCCACCATCCTGACCAACACCGCGGTGCACCACGACAATGCGGAGTCGATCCCCACCGCGTTGCAGGTGGCCCTGAACTCCGCATTGCACGAACCACTCACCAAGCACACCACCGCGTTTCTGGACACCACGCTCGCCCTGGCCGATCCCGCGCCGAGCAGTGAAGTGAAGAAGGCGTTCAAGGCCCCGTACCGCACGCGTGAGCGCCGCCAGGCCATTGCCAATTTCGTGGCCGACATTCCCGCACCCGAGGATCATCCCTCGCACGCCGACTACGAGCGCATTGCCGGTCGCATGAGCGCACGTGAGGTCCCCACCCTCCTGTTGTGGGGCACCAACGACCCGGTGTTCCAGCAGCGCTACCTGGACGACCTCTTGCGCCGGGCGCCGCACGCGGATGTGCACCGTTTCGAAGGCGCCAAGCACCTGGTCGGTGAATCCCGCGACATCGCAGCACCCATCCTCACGTGGCTCGACGAGCACTTCGGCGATGGCCTCCCCGTCACCCAGCAGCACCGGGAGAAGCGCGCCAACGCCTCGGACGACTTCTCACCGTTTTTTGCCGAACTCGAGGCACGGCGCACCGATGACTCCCCCGCCGTGGTCGACATGGGCCCCGTGGCCCAGACCGTGGACGGCACCGCACCGGCCTTGAACGTGGAACGCACCGTGTCCTGGGCGCAGCTCAGTTCCCAGGTCGACCGTTTGGGTGCCGCTCTGCTGCGCACCGGTGTGCGCCCCGGCGATCGCGTGAACCTCATGGTTCCCCCCGGGTCGCTGCTGACCACGCTGATCTACTCGTGCCTGCGCATCGGCGCCGTCATTGTGGTCGCTGATCAGGGCCTGGGTCGCAAGGGTTTGACCCGCGCGCTCAAAGGTTCCTCCCCCGACTGGTTCATCGGGATTCGCAAGGCCCTGGTGGGCGCCAAGGCCCTCGGCTGGCCGGGGCGTAAGATCTCCGCGGTGAGCCTGGATCCCGTGACCAAGAGGGCCCTGGGTGTCGAGCACACGGTTCCGGAGCTCCTGGATTCGGTGACCACCGTGAACCCCGGCGAACTGCCGCTCGTGGATCCCGACGCCGAGGCCGCCGTGTTGTTCACCTCCGGTTCCACCGGCCCCGCCAAGGGCGTGGTGTACACACACCGTCAAATGGCGAGCATGCGCGATGCCATTCGCGTGACCTACGGTCTGCGCGCCGGAACCGGTCTGGTGGCCGGCTTCGCACCGTTCGCATTGTTGGGCCCGGCACTGGGCGCGGCCTCCGTCACCCCGGACATGGACGTGACCCAACCCAAGACATTGACCGCACGGGCGCTGGCGGAGGCCGTCATGGCCATTGACGCCACCGCGATTTTCGCCTCACCGGCGGCCATCGACAATGTGCTGGCGACCGCGGATGAGCTCGCCCCGGCGCAGCGCGATGCGCTCGCCCGGGTCGACCTGATGCTCTCGGCTGGCGCCCCGATTCCGGAAGCGCTGTTGGAGCGCCTCCAGACGTTGCTCCCGGCCGCGGAGTTGCACACGCCGTACGGTATGACCGAAGCCCTGCCGCTCACGGATGTCAGCCTGGACGTCATTCGAGCCGCGCGGGAGGATGCCCAGCGCGGCATGGTCGGTGCGGGCAATGGGGTGTGCGTGGGCACTCCCGTCCACGGCGCCCAGCTGGGTGTCCTACCGCTCGACAGCTCCGGCAACGTCACCGATGAGATCACCACCGAACCGGGTGTCACCGGCGAGATCGTGGCCCGGGCACCGCACGCCAAGGACCACTACGACCGGTTGTGGATCACCGAACGCATTTCCGATCAGACCCCGGGCTGGCACCGAACCGGCGACGTCGGCCATTTCGACGCGAACGAACGGCTGTGGGTCGAAGGCCGGTTGGCGCACGTGATCAAGACGTCCGGCGGGCCCGTCACCCCGGTCGCTGCCGAGCACGCGGCCGAAACGGTGCCCGGTGTGGGTCGCACGGCACTGGTCGGGATTGGCCCGCAGGGTTCGCAGACCACGGTGGCGGTGATCGAAACGGACCCGGCGCCCCAGAAACCGGGACTGGCCCCCGGTGACCTCGCCGAACGGGTGCGGTCCACGGTGGAATTCGCCACCGGAATCCGCCCGAGCGCGGTTATGGTAATTCCGGAACACCCCACCGATATCCGACACAATTCCAAGATTGATCGGGCCGCGTTGAGCCAATGGGCTGAGCGCGTACTTTCCGGCGGAAAGATGAGCGCACCGTGAGCAATTCACCAGAAATCACCCCCGACCCCCTCTCCCGCGCCGGCCGCCACCGTGCGGGCGCCCCCGGAGACGGTGCCGACGGCCGCGAGAGCAAGGCGCCGACGGCGACGTCGTCGGCCCCCGACGCGACGAACGCCACGCAACGCGCCGAGGTCGGCTCCACCGCGACCGAAGGCGAGCTGACCGGCAAGGGCCGCACCGTCCTGGTGACCGGCGCGTCCGGCATGCTGGGCGGCGAGGTCGCGCGCACCCTGCTCGAGAAGGGCTGGCGCGTGCGCGTGTTCCAGCGCGGACACGCCACCGTGGCCAACCGCGAGGGCGTGGATGAGGTGCTCGGATCGGTGACCGACCCGGACGCCGTGGCCAAGGCGCTGGAGGGTGTGGACGACGTCGTGCACCTGGCCGCCAAGGTCTCGTTCGCCGGTGACTGGGGAGACTTCGTGCACGTGAACATCACGGGCACCCGCGTGCTGCTGTGCTCCGCGCAGGAGGCCGGTGTGCAGAACGTCGTGTTCGTCTCCTCCCCGTCCGTGGCGCATGCCGGGACCTCGATCGAGGGTGTGGGCGCCGAACCCGCCAACCCTCGCACCGCACGCGGACACTACGCGCGTTCCAAGGCCGCCGCCGAACTGCTGGCCCTGGAAACCGATGGCCGCGGCCTGCAAGTCGCCGCCATTCGCCCGCACATCGTGTGGGGCCCGGGCGACACCCAGCTCGTGGAGCGGATCGTGGACCGCGCAGCAGCTGGCCGCCTCCCCAACCTCGACCACGGCGCGGCCATGATCGACACCACGTACATCGATAACGCCTCCGAGGCCATTGCCCGGTGCCTCGAACGCATTGACGTCACCCACGGCAAGGCCCTTGTGGTGACCAACGGCGAGCCCCGTCCCGTGGGAGAGTTGGTCGCCCGCATGTGCGCCGCCGCCGGAGTTGATGCCCCCACCCGCTCCGTCCCGGGCAAGGCCGCCCGTATTGCGGGCAAGGTCATCGAAAAGGTTTGGCCGTACATTCCCGCCAAGCTGCGCGGGCATGATTCCGAACCGCCCATGACCGAGTTCCTGGCGGAGCAGATGTCCACCGCGCACTGGTTCGATCAAAAGGAAACGCGCGAGCTGTTGGACTGGACGCCGTCCGTGACGATCGATCAGGGCATGGAGCGCCTGGCCCAGCATTACAAGGACAACCCGCGACCCGAGCGCAACACCGGATCGGTGGCGGCCGAACGGGTCATGGAGGTCGCCGACGATCAGCGTGTCAGGGCCGAGAGCGCCGCGGACGCCGCTGGCAGCGGTCGCAGCGATTCGATGAACGATGTGCAAAGCGTGCGTTCGGAATAGATGGGGGCAGGTTGAGCGGCTTCGGGGCGGGCAGCACGCAGGATCCCCTGGCCATAACGCTGTGGTCCGGCTCAGCTCACCACGGCAGTCACGGCCGCCAAGCGCGCGTCGATCGACTCCGCCATCATCCCGATCTCCTGCTCGCGAATGCTACGACTGGGTGCGGCGTCGCGCCAGCCCGCCATCGTTGCCAATATGTAGCTAACCCGCTCTAGGGTCTGTTGAGCGCCCATGCCGCATTCTTCGGCCAGCGGCAGCAATGCTTCGGCTTCATCGGTCAGCGCATCGGCCCCCATGATTGACGTTGCGCGTGGCCGCGACGGGTCTGGGTTGGGGTTCACATCGAAGGCGGGGCTGAGCCTCCAGGAGCCGTGTTCGGCAAGGAAGCCGTGGTTGCGAAGGGTGGTCGCCATCGCTCGCTCCCAGTGCTGTCATCGAGGCGCACGGATGCCTTGGGCCGCGCACCGCCCAGGCCGATCGCGCCAGTGTCCAGTAATTGCTTCACCGCCGCGCTGGGATCGTCCTCCGTGGAGAGTTGGTCAGAGGCGTGCAGTAGCTCCGGGAATGAAATTAGTTGGGGGAACGTGCGACGGCTCGCCGACGAACGACCGGTCGCCGGCAATCCGATACCGCAGGGCCCCCTGTCGCGTGTCGTCGCTGACGCCCAGGAGAAAGTCGAGATCGTCCGGCCTGCGCGGCGCTCGGTGTTCCTTGCGGGCACGAGCGCGCTCCGCCTTCTCGATGAGATTCCTGCCCCAGCGATCGGGTGCGCTATCGGCAGAGGCCCGCACGAGACCGACCTGGTGTTGCGCCCCAGAAACGAGGCGTAGGGCGGGGTCGATACTCGTCCCGCCGTCGATCAGGTAGGTCGGGTCGTAGAGGAAGGTAGTGGAAATTTGACTGCGGTGCCTGGTGAAGTGCGCCTGCCCCGCCAGGATCGGATGTCCGGCCCGGTCCACATAAACTTCGACGGTGGTCACCGTGCACGCTTTTTCGTCAGGTTGCCGGCGCGCAGACGACCGATGTCACTGCCGAGCGGGTCGACGGCCTCGACGACCTGATCGAGGACACCGAGGGTGCGCAGCACCTGTGCAACGTTGCCGAATCCCACCCCCGAGTCCCCGGCCTCGATCTTGCGCAGGGTGTCCCGTGTAATTCCGGCGCGCTCGGCGACCCGCTGCGCGGTGAGCCCTAGTACCATGCGCCAGCCACGCACATGTTTTCCGAACTCGGTCAGCTCACGGTTGATTCGATATCCGCTCATCACACATGCCCTTTCTCTGTGGCGAGGATAGCATGCATATTTAATCGTAGTGACGAACACCTTCGTCATAAATATCGACTACCGTGTTTAACTAGCGCTTCCGCTGACAGACCGGGCAGAAATAACTCGATCTGCTCATGAACTTCACCCGCTCAATGGGCGCACCGCACCGGTCACACGGCTCCCCCGCCCGCCCGTAGGCGTTCAATGAGCGGGCGAAGTACCCGGACTCGACTCGTTTGTGACCGATCCTTCACCGAATGCCCGGATCGCCGACGACCCCGCCGTCGGCCCCGGACTTGCGTCTGTTGACCTGTCGGTCCTCGAGTACCTCGGGCGGATGGTGACCATCCACACCGATGCACGCCATGACCGCTTCGCGAATGAGCAGGGGACGATCCAGGCGGATTCCCCACCGAGCTCGCCGACGCCACGATCGGCACGGCCTGCTCCACCCTTGTCAACCCTGGAGAGTCCTTCACCAGCATCAACCTGTCCGCGACATTCATCCGCCCCTTCTGGGAAGGGGCGCTCATCGCGGAGGCCTATCCCACGCAGATCGGCAGCACCATTTCGCACTGGTACTGCGAGATTCTCTGCGCCGAGGCGCCAGAAGACCATCATGACGGCCACGAGCACGATCATGGCCCTTCGCGGCGATCGAGCCATCGGCCGTTGACCCATCACCGCAAGCACAATGGCCATCCCCGTGTCTGACGAGCTCAACGTTCGGATGGCTCGGCTGCAGGCGGTTCCCGGCGGCTACGGCTGCGCGCAACTCGTCTGTACAGCCGTCGTCCCCGCGCGACGTCCAGCGGGAAGACCAGCGTGGATGTAGCGGAGTCCCCGGAACTCAAGGGGGACGAGAAATCGCGGACCGCTTGATGCGCACGCGCCGTGCCCGCTTTCCGCTCACGGCGGCTCTGGAACGTCGGCCCCAGCGTCTACCCGGCGGTCTATGACCTGTGCAGCGGAGCCGTCACGCTGCTGGAATGAACTGATCAAGACGCGGTCACTTACCGCTATTGGCTGAGTTCCAGATGGAGGGTCGGATAAGGTCGCCCATCCCCGTCGAGCACGTCGCGTCCCACCTGTGCGAATCCTCGACTGCGGTAGAAACCGCAGGCTCCAGAATTCTGTTCATTCACGTCGACCTTCGTCACCCCGAAATTGGCGATAGCCTCATTAAGCAGGTCTGTACCGATGCCCTCCCCTCGTGCCTCGTCGGTCACGAAAAGCATTTCAAGATTTCCCTCAGCGATTCCGGCGAAGCCGACCGGTTCTCCGGCTCGTTCGGCGACGATCAGGCTCACGGCAGGAAAATAGGCCGATGCAAGATTGCCCTCGATCCGATCGAAGTCAGACTCCTCGAGAAAGTCGTGCGTCGCGCGCACGGCGCTGCGCCAAATCTCAACGAGGGCTGGGGACTCGGCCGGACCATATGATGCGCGAATTTTGACGACCTGTTCACCTTGCATCTAACCATCCTGGCAGGCTCGCGGTTAGTCATCAAAGTAGTCGTCGGCGAAGTGAGTTGCTGCACCTTCCTCCGTTCGCCATCGAGCGGGTCACGTCCTGGCCAGACACATTGGTCGGACCAGACGCATCTTCGGCGTCTCGCACCATTCGCCGCCGGCATGGTCGGCAACCCGGTTAGCAAGAAGGCGGCCGGTGCGCTGGGCCTCTTCTGCGACTACGACGGCGGGCCCTACTGGTTCTGCTGCGCCGGCTACGGTCCGACCTTCGACTCCGATCCGGCCAAGTACGCCGCCAACATGGCCTGCTCCTTCGACGCGCCGGACCGCGGCATCACGGCTGCGGTCCCCGCCGACTCGATCTGCGCTTACTCACCTCACGAACGCGATGACCGGCCATTTGATCTATACCCCACTGGGGTATAGGGTTGATCAGGTCAGACTAAGCGAATAGGAGACCATATGCGCAAGCACCTCACGACAGCCATCGCCGCAGGAGTGCTCGGCGGAGCACTCGTGCTGACCGGGTGTAGCACCGGCGGGGACCAGGACCAGGCGACGCCCTCGTCGACCAGTCAGCATCAGGGCCACGGAAGCGGCAGCTCGACCGGCAGCGACGGCGGCGGGATGGACCACCCGATGGACGGCGGCCCCGCACCCGCGGGCATCGAGAAGGCCGCGTCGCCGAAGTACCCGGTCGGCACCAAGGTGACGCTGACCGCCGACCATATGGAGGGCATGGACGGCGCGAAGGCCACGATCGTCGGCGCATTCGACACCTACACCTACGCGGTGAACTTCACCCCGACGACCGGTGGCGACCCGGTCAAGGACCACAAGTGGGTCGTGCAGGAGGAGATCAAGGACGCCGGTGACCAGCGCCTGGCCGACGGCACCGAGGTCACCCACGAGGCCGAGCACATGAAGGGCGCGAAGGCCACCATCGCCTCCTCCACCGACGAGACCGTCTACATGGTCGACTACGAGGCCGACGGCATGACGATGACCAACCACAAGTGGGTCGTCGAGAGCGAGATCCAGCCGGCCTCCTGACCGGCCGCCGCGGGCCCTGCAAGGCCCGCGGCGAGACACACACGACCCGATCGAAGGGAAGACCGGGGAAGAACGAGGAGAAGCGAAGAGCAATGACGGACCCAACCGCGCACCATAATCTCCACGGCGAGGTCGCCGACGAGATCGCGCACAGCGACCACGACGCTGTCGCGTCGACCGCGCCGGGCCACGGGGACGTCCCGCACGCCGGCCACCAGGGCAACGGCATGCAGCACGGCGACCACGCGGAGCACGGCGGGCATGGTGGCCACGGCGGTCATGGGGACCACGTGGGCCAGTTCCGCCGGCTGTTCTGGATCAACCTGGTCATCGCGGTCCCGGTGGTCGCGCTCTCGCCGATGTTCGCCATGCTGCTGGGCTATTCGGTGCCGGGCTGGGCGGGCTGGGTCGCCGCTGTGCTCGGCACCGTCATGTACGCCTGGGGCGGCACACCGTTCCTCACCGGTGCCGTTAGCGAGCTGAAGAGCCGCCAGCCGGGAATGATGCTGCTGATCGCGCTCGGCATCACCGTCGCGTTCCTCGCCTCCTGGACCGCTACCCTCGGGCTCGTGCACCACGAGCTCGAGTTCTGGTGGGAGCTGGCGCTGCTGATCGTGATCATGCTGCTCGGCCACTGGATCGAGATGCGCTCCCTGGCCCAGACCACCTCCGCGCTGGACTCCCTGGCCGCGCTGCTGCCCGACGAGGCCGAACGCGTCGAGGGCGACGACGTCGTGAAGGTCGGCCCCGCCGAACTGCGCGTGGGCGACGTCGTCATCGTCCGCCCCGGTGGCAGCGTCCCCGCCGACGGCACCGTCGTCGACGGCCAGGCGGACATCGACGAGTCGATGATCACCGGCGAGTCGCGCCCGGTCGCCCGAGGCGAGGGCGACCCGGTCACCGCCGGCACCGTGGCCACCGACTCCGGCCTGCGGGTCAAGATCACCGCCACCGGCGACGACACGGCCCTGGCCGGCATCAACCGACTCGTCGCCGAGGCGCGGGGCTCCTCCTCCCGCGCCCAGCGCATCGCCGACCGCGCGGCCGCCTGGCTGTTCTGGTTCGCCCTCGGCGCAGCGCTGATCACCGCGGTCGTCTGGACGCTGACCGGCAGCCCCGACGACGCCGTCATTCGCACCATCACCGTGCTCGTCATCGCCTGCCCCCACGCCCTGGGCCTGGCGATCCCGCTGGTCGTCTCCATCGCCACCGAGCGCGCCGCCCGCGGCGGCGTCCTGGTCAAGGACCGCCTCGCGCTGGAGTCCATGCGTCAGGTCGACGCGGTGCTTTTCGACAAGACCGGCACGCTGACCCGGGGCGAGCCCACCGTCACCGGCGTCGAGCCGACGGGCGACCTGGACGCCGACCAGGTCCTCGCCCTGGCCGCCTCGGCCGAGGCCGACAGCGAGCACCCGCTCGCCCGGGCCATCGTCGCCGCCGCGAAGGATCGCAGCCTCGCCTTCGAGCCCGGCAGCGGCTTCACCTCCTCACCCGCCGTCGGCGTCACCGCGACCGTTGCCGGCCACGAGATCCGCGTCGGCGGGCCCCGGCTGCTCGAAGAGACCGAACAGTCCGAGGTCGACGCGGCCGAGGAGTGGCGCTCTGAGGGCGCGATCATCCTCCACGTCCTGCGCGACGGGCAGGTAGTCGGCGGCCTCAAGCTCGCCGACGAGGTCCGGCCGGAGTCCCGCGACGCCGTCGACGCGCTCCACGAGCTGGGCGTCGAGGTCGTCATGATCACCGGCGACGCCGAGGCCGTGGCGAACGAGGTCGGCCAGGAGCTCGGCATCGACCGCGTCTTCGCCGGCGTCCGTCCCGAGGACAAGTCCGCGAAGGTCGCCCAGCTGCAGCACGAGGGCAAGAAGGTTGCCATGGTCGGCGACGGTGTCAACGACGCCCCCGCCCTCGCGCAGGCCGACGTCGGCATCGCCATCGGAGCGGGCACCGACGTCGCCATCGCGTCGGCCGGGGTCATCCTCGCCAGTTCCGACCCGCGCTCGGTGCTCTCGGTCATCCAGCTCTCAAGGGCCGCGTACCGGAAGATGAAGCAGAACCTGTGGTGGGCCGCCGGATACAACCTGCTCTCCGTCCCGCTCGCAGCCGGCGTCCTCGCGCCCGTCGGGTTCGTCCTGCCGATGTCGGTCGGCGCGATCCTGATGTCGATCTCCACCGTCGTCGTCGCGCTCAACGCCCAGCTGCTGCGGCGCATCGACCTCACACCCGAAGCCAGCACCCGCTCCGTCCTGGAGCGCCAGAAGTGAAGGACACGCTCATGACCACCGACGCCGCCGCCGACGCTTCCACCGACAGCACGGTTACCGAGACCGGCACCCACGCCGAGGCCCACCAGCACGGCTACATCAGCGACAAGGACCGCTACCTGGCGCGCATGAGGCGCATCGGGGGCCAGGCCCGCGGCATCGCCAAGATGATCGACGACGAGAAGTACTGCATCGACATCCTCACCCAGGTCTCCGCGCTTACCCGGGCTCTGCAGGGCGTCGCCACCGGACTGCTCGACGGCCACCTCAAGCACTGCGTCCTCGACGCCGCCAAGCAGGGCGACGACGACGCCGCCATCGCCAAGATCCAGGAAGCCAGCGACGCCATCACCCGGCTCATCAAATCCTGATCTGCCCGACGAGCAGCGCACACGAACGCACGAAGGAGGATTCACCCATGCCCCCGATTGGACCGCCTAAGCCGGTGGGACCGCCGTCGGCGCGTCGCGCGAGTTGCTCGGTGACCTCGTCGAGAGCCACGGCACCGTGGGCGACATGGTCTCCACCATGGCCCACTCTCCAGCTGTCCTCGGCCGCTACCTGCAACTGAGCAGGGCCATGCGCTGCGCACCGGCCCGGTTCTCGTCGGCACGTCTACCTCAGCGAGTGTGGCACTCGACGGGGAGATCAGGCGTCGTAGGTGACCACATCGCGCGAACGCTTGAAGACATGGACCCGATGGAGCCCGGACCCGTCAGGTGGGATCCCGTTAGTTCGGAGACATTCTTGGCGCGTCGTCGGTCGCGATGCGACGCAGGCGCACGGCGACCGCGATGGTCACGCCAGCGATGACTGTCGCCACCGTGTGGGGGATGACCAGGGCGGTGTCATCGGAAGCGATTCCGTAGCCGACCCACAGGCAGAACCCCGGTAGAAGGAGCGCCAGGTAGCCGATGGAGACGTCCACTGAGGAGCGCCGAAGCAGCATCCTGCGCAGACCGGATCGGCCGTGTTTTGCTCAGTCCGTGAGCTGCCGGCTTATGGTTCATCGCTTCGTCGGCAGTGGTGGAGCGGATCGCGATCGATGAGGGCCGGAGGCCACCTGCATCACGCCGTTCCCGCGATGCCCACGCGGGAAGATCGCGATTTAGTCGGGCAGGACAGCGGTGACTTCGATCTCGACGCGCATGTTCTCGTCTCCCAGTGCCGCGACGCCGATGTTGGTCCACACCGGCGGCTGGTCGGGCAGGTAGCGACGAAGCCGGTCGGCCATGGTCTCCACGGTCGCGGAGTCGGTGTCGACGTGGTAGGAGCGGACGATGACGACGTGGTCCCAGGAGGCCCCCGCGGTCGCCAGTGTTCGGTTGATGTTGAGAAAGGCCTGGTCGATTTCGTCACTGAGCTTCTCGGGGAACTGCCAGTCGTCGTTCCAGCCGCCTTGTCCGGCGATTTCGATCCGGTCACCGATCTTGACCGCCTGCGAGTAGTGGAACAACTCGCGATTGCGGTCCCCGTTTCCGGGAGTGACGAAGAATTCGGGTGCAGTCATTGTGATCTCTCCTTCTGGGCATGTTCCGCGAGAGCAGTCTGGTGCTCGATGTCATGTTTGTCGGCGCTGGAGCTCGAGCAGGGGTCAGTGCAGACCGTCCTCGTCGATGAGCGGCAGGCCGTCGAGCATCTCCTGGAGCTGGAGCAAGTTGCGGGTCACGTACTCCGCAACGGTGAGCCCGACGACGTCGGCCTGCGCGGAGAGGTCGACGATCATGCGGCGGACCTGTGCGCGGCTCAGTCCCCCGGGCACCGTGCCCAGACCGAGGACCGCCTCGTCGCTGTCGACGACGTCCACGTCCAGGTGGATGGCGACCTTGCCCGCCCCCGTCTCGGCAAGCCAGTCCAGCAGCGGCCCGGTGATCTCGCGCAGATCATCAGGGCCGAAGACCGGGATGTCCCACTGCCGGACGTTGTCCAGCGCATCCTCCTCCCCCGCGTGGAGGCCGGCGTAGGCGAACCGCTGCGCATCCACGGTCGCAGGGAGCAGATCGAGAATCTCCGGGTCGCCGTACCCGAGCAGCACGGAAGCGGCCATGGCGTGGAAGCCGTCGTAGCCGGTCTCCGGGGTGTCCGAGTCGGGATGGGCATCGATCCAGACCACAGCGAGATCGTTGCCGTACCGACGCGCCAGCGTGCGTAGGCGACCCGGTCACCGGGCTCGACTTCGGTCACGTCGGGGCCGCCGGTGCGGTCGACGACGATCCCTCGGACTGTGGTGCTCATGGCTCCTCCGGATCTGCTGAGGGGACGGACGACGAAGGGTCAGCCGAACGTCATGGCATCGATGACGAAGCGGTAGCGGACGTCGGAGTCGACGACGCGCTTGTACGCCGCGTTGATGTCGTCCGCCGCGATCAGCTCGGTCTCGGGCAGCACGTCGTGCTGGGCGCAGAAGTCGAGCATCTCCTGGGTGTCGACGATGCCGCCGTTGGCCGATCCGGCGATAGACCGCCTGTGGGAGATGAGCTTCATCGGCGTGACGCTCAGCGCGTCGGTCGGTGCTCCGAGGAGGACGAGTGTGCCGTCGACGGCGAGCAGGTCGACGTAGGCGTCGTAGTCGATGCCCGCGGAGACCGTCGAGAGGATGAGGTCGTACTCGGCCTGGTGGTCGGCGAAGGTGGCCGGGTCCTCGGTGGCGAAGTAGTGATCAGCGCCGAAGGCGAGACCGTCGTCCTTCTTCGCCAGCGTGCGGGAGAGGACGGTGACCTCTGCGCCGAGGGCGTGGGCGAGCTTGACGCCGACGTGGCCGAGGCCGCCCATGCCGATGATCGCGACCTTCGTGCCCGGTCCGGCATTCCAGTGCTTCAGCGGGGCGTAGAGGGTGACGCCCGCGCACAGCAATGGGGCGACCTTCTCCAGCGGCAGCGCCTCGGGCACGCTCAGTACGAAGCGCTCGTCGATGACGGTGGCCTGCGAGTAGCCGCCCTGGGTGATGGTGCCGTCGACGTCCACGCCGGCGTAGGTCTGGATGTTGCCCTTCAAGCAGTAGACCTCCTCGCCCTTGGCGCACTGCTCGCACTGGCCGCAGGAGCCGGACTCGCAACCGACGCCGACCCGGTCGCCGACCTTGTGCTTCGTGACCTCGGAGCCGACGGCGGCGACGTGACCGACGATCTCGTGGCCGACAACCTGCGGGTACGCGATCTCGCCCCACTCTCCGCGGAGGGTGTGGATGTCGGAGTGGCAGATGCCGGCGTAGTCGATGTCGATGAGCACGTCGTGGGGACGCAGGTCGCGGCGCTCGATGGTCATCGGCTCCAGCGGGTCGGTAGCCGAGATTGCTCCGTAGGCGTTGACGGTGGTGGTCATGGTCGTTTCTCCTTCTTGTGTGGTCTGGGCGTGTAGTGGTCGCGCCAGGAGTGGCGTCGAACCACAAGTCTGGTTCAGGCGTCGCGGATGTTCTGCCCGTGGATCTCGAGGATCATGTCCTCCTGCTCGGGGCCACCGCGGACGCCCGCGTCGAGAGCATTGATCCGGGCGAGCTCCTCACCGGTGAGCTCGATGTCGAAGACGTCGAGGTTCTGCGCCATACGGGCCGGGTTGGTCGATTTCGGGATCACGCGGCGACCCTCCTGCAGATGCCAGGCCAGGATGACCTGCGCGGGAGTCTTCCCGTGCGCCTCGGCGATGGAGACGATGGCCGGGTCCTCCAACGGCGTGGAGAACGCGGTGTCCTCGTAGGACACGACTCCGCCAATGGGCGACCACGCCTGCGAGAGAATGCCCAGGGCCTCGCCCTTGGCCCGCAGCTTGGCCTGGTGGAAGTAGGGATGGATCTCCAGCTGGTTGACCGCCGGCACCACGTCGGTGGCGTCGAGGAGCCGGTCGAGGTGCTCGGCCATGAAGTTGCTGACCCCGATAGCGCGGACCTTGCCGTCGGCAAGCAGCTGCTCCAGGGCGCGGTAGGCGTCAATGGTGAGGTCGAAGCGGCTGGGCAGGGCCTGGTGCAGGACGACGCCGTTGTTCAACGTGACGGTGGGAATGCTCGTGGAACCTCCAGGTGGGATAGAAGCGAATAATCGTTGTGGGGCGGTTCAGGCGGCGACCGGCGCGGGCTCGGCCGCGGGCCGACTGCTGCGGCCGAGAATACCGAGCGCGATGGTCGGGATCAGTGTGAGAGCGACGATGACGGTGCCGACGGTCGCCGGTCCAGCGAGGCCCAGGGGTGAGGCGAGAGTGGCTCCGGCGATCGTGGTGCCGATGGCGGTGCCAGCGTTGAACGCTGCGACGGCCAGTCCTGATCCGAGGGTTGCCGCCCGGCCTGCGTAGTCGACGGCGAGGTGGATGAGCACGCTGTTGGCGCTGAGTCCGAACGCTCCCAGCAGCACGACGAGGACGACGGTGGTCCAGGTCGATCCCGTCAGCAGGGCCATCGCGAGCAGCACGAGCGTGGTCAGCGCGGGGGTCGCGATCGTCACGGCGTGGGCGTGTTTGTCGCCCAGTCGTCCGCCGAGGAGGGTGCCGAGGAAGGAGCAGATGCCGAATCCGGCGAGCACCAGTGGAACGAGGCCGGCGGAAACGCCTGCGTGGTCGGTGAGGATCGGCGCGATGAACGAGTACGCAGCGAGCACGCCGCCCGTGGTGGTCAGGCACGCGGCCAGGATGAGCCAGAGCCGCGATGAACGCAGATCCGCGAGCCCGGACAGCGCTAACCCCTGCGAGTGCGCCTCGTCTGCGGGGACCAGCCGCACGATGAACACCACAGCGATGGCCGCGGCGATTCCGAGAGCCCAGAAGGTGCCCCGCCAGCCCACGTGCTGGGCGAGGAACGCGCCGATCGGTACGCCGAGCACCGTGGCCAGCGAGCCGCCTGCGGCCACCACCCCCACGGCGGAGGACTTCAAGGAGGAGCCGACCATGTTCGAGGCGACGACCGCAGAGACCGCCCAGAACGCGCCCGTGGCCAGGGCGGTGACGAAGCGCGCGACCGTGAGGATCGTGAGGTCCGAGCTGAGGGCAACGACCACGTGCCCGGCGATGAAGACGACCAAGGCGATGAGGAGGGTGAGCTTCTTCGACAGCCGCATCGTCAGCAGTGCCAGCAGGGGCGCGCCGATGACCATGCCGACTGCGAAGACGATGATCAGGGAACCCGCCTGGGCCAGCGAGATGCGCAGATCGCTGGCGATGTCAGGCAGGATCCCGGCGATCACGAACTCGGTGGTGAGCATGAGGAACGTGCCCAGCGCCAGGACGTAGACGACGAGTGGGAGTCGGGCTTTCGGGGAAGTGCCGCGGGTCGCGGACTGCGTCTGGACGGAAGCCGTGGGCGCTTCGTTGTGCATGGATACCTCGTAGGCGAATGGACGATGATCGGTCGTTATCCATTTGATCGCTGATCGCGTAGGCGGAGAAGTTCGAGCTCATAGGGGGCAGAGGATCAACCCCCTTCGCGGAAGGCATCGCTTCTATGCTTGAACCATGGATAATCGCGACGACATCAAGGGCTTTCTCTCCAGTCGGCGTGCGAAGTTGACTCCCGACGTGGTCGGCCTACCCACCAGCGCGCGCCGACGCGTGCCCGGCCTGCGTCGCGAAGAGGTCGCCGTCCTCGCCGGGGTTAGCACCGAGTGGTACACCCGCTTGGAGAAGGGCCATGTCGGCGAAGTCTCAGCCGACGTCCTCGACGCCGTCGTCGAGGCGCTGCGCCTCGACGACGACGAACGCACCTACCTCCACGATCTGGCCCGGGCCGCGAAGCCGGCCCGTCGCAAGGCCGTTCGCCGTCGGGACGTCCCGATCACGCCGCAGGTGCAGTGGATGCTCGACTCCATCACCATGTCAGGAGCATTCGTCCGCAACGGCCGCCTCGACGTCATCGGGTCCAACGCTCTCGGTCGCGCCCTGCACGCCCCGATGTTCGACAGCCCCACCACAGTGGACGGGACTGCGAACTTCGCCCGCTACCACTTCCTCGACGAGTCTTCCAAGGACTTCTTCGTCGACTGGGAATCAGGAGCTGCCGCGACCGTCGCGCTGCTGCGCGCCGAGGCCGGCCGCGAGCCCTACGACAAGACGCTGCGCGAGCTCATCGGTGAACTGTCCACAGCTAGCGAGGATTTTGCCGCGTACTGGGCCTCCCACGACATCCGCATCCGCCACGAGGGCACCAAGCGCCTGCAGCACCCCGAGATCGGTGAAATTGAACTGACTTACCAGTCCGTCGACCTCCCCACCGGCAAACGCGCTTGGCACGACCTGTCCATCTACACCGCCGAGCCCGGATCGTCTCACGAGGAAAACCTGAAGCTACTGGCGAGCTGGGCCGCGCCGTGCGCGAAGACCGAGGAGGCATCCGCGGACGAGTCGACGACTCCGACGCCACGGGCCGACGAGCAAAGGCCCTGAGCAGAGTTGTGATGAGCGAGGCTCCATGGAAGCCCGGTCGTGCTCATGCGCCGCGTCCGTCTACACCATTGGAAGGCTCGGACCAGCCGTGCTGGCCTGACACCACTACATCCCCCACGCCTCTCCACGATGCGCACTTGGGGGATTTTTCTCTGCCTCGAGCCCGGAGGAACACTGATGCCTCGACCACTGCGGCCGCGCGGCTCGCTTCTCTTCGACAAGCCACCTCTGAGTTTCGATGATCTGCTGGGCCGCCTCGTCGACCGCGGGCTCCATGTTCCCGATCGGGGTAGAACCCGACGGTACCTGCGGCACCTCGGCTACTACCGGCTATCCCCGTACACGATTCCGTTCCAGCAGGGCGGGTCCGATTACCTGCTTCACAATGGGACGTCATTCAATGACGTCCTGGACCTCTACGTCTTCGATCGTGCGCTGCGGCTCCTGGTCATGGACGCTCTCGAGCGGGTCGAGGTCGCCGTGCGCGCGGCCCTGACTGACCGCATGGCGACGACCTCCGACGATCCTCATCGGTACATGAACGCCTCGCACTTCCAGCATCGAGGCAGCACGTCGGTCTCATGAAGACCGTCAGGGACACCTGCGAGGAGCGCCTCCGCGGAACGCCGGACGCCGGTGAGGACTCGCTGGTTCACCGCTCGGCGCTCGCATTACCTCACGACCTACTCCTCTCCCGAGCTGCCACCCTCCTGACTCATGGTGGAGATGCTGACCATCGGACAGCTGACGAGCGCCTACCGCAATCTGCGGCGGCGCACTTGAACTCTAGCGCGAGCTAGCAAGGTGGCCCGCTCTCGAGCTTCCACGGCGATGCTGCTCGCTATACCTTGATGTACTGCACATCGAGGTAACGCCACCACGACCGGGATCCGCCTGCCACTCGTCGTCGCGACGGACACGACCGCTCAGCTAACGTTTTCGCTGGCAGACCGGGCAGAAATAACTCGATCTGTTCATGAACTTCACCCGCTCAATGGGCGCACCGCACCGGTCACACGGCTTCCCCGCCCGCCCGTAGGCGTTCAGGGAGCGGGCGAAGTACCCGGACTCACCGTTCACATTGACATACAGCGAATCGAAGCTCGTGCCGCCGGCGTCCAACGCCCGGCGCATCACGGCCTGGCACGCTTCGATCAGTCGCTGGGTCTTGGCCGCGGTCATCGTTTCGGTGGGCGCCGCCCAGTGCAATTGAGCGGCCCACAGCGCTTCATCCGCGTAGATATTGCCGATCCCGGAGATCAGCCCCTGGTCCAGGAGTGCGCGTTTAATGCCGGTCTTCTTGCGCCGCAGGGCAGCGTGGAAAACCGCCGTGTCGAACATAGGGTCTAAGGGATCCAGGGCGATGTGAGCGGCGTGCTCCGGCACCGATCCCCCGCCCTGCGGGCTGGGCACCAGCGGGTCCAGCAGCATTCCGCCGAAGATCCGCTGGTCCACAAAGCGCAGCTGTTCCGGCAACTGCTCGCCGGTGTCCGACGGCGCCGGGGACAGATCGAAGCGCAGCCGTTCGTGGCGTGGCGCAGGTTGGCCGTCGGAGGCCACGAGAAGCTGCCCGCTCATCCCCAGGTGGACCAGCAGGGCTCGGTTCGCATCGGTCTCGTGAGACTCCGTGACGGGCAACCACAGGAATTTTCCGCGACGCTGCGCGTCCGTGACGGTCAGCCCGGTCACCCGATTGATGAAATCTTGGGGGCCGGCCACATGGCGGCGCAGGGAGCGTTCGTCGTTGACGGTGACGTGCTCAATGGTGCGACCGACCACCCAGTTGGCCACACCGCGTCGTACTACTTCGACTTCGGGAAGTTCGGGCACGGGCTCAGGCCTTGGGACCGTGGCGGTCGTAGACGGCTTGGCAGGCCGCCGCGGCGGCGGAGCGTTCTGAGGCCTTCTTGGAGGTGCCCTCGCCGTGACCCAATACCGTGCCGTTCAAGGACACGGACGCCGCGAAGTGGCGGGCGTGGTCGGGGCCGGTGCCCGCGACGTCGTACCGGACGGGCCCCAGCCCGTGGTGGGCGGCGAGCTCGCTGATCTCGGTCTTCCAGTCACGACCTTCATGAAGCACGTGGGAGTCTTCGAGCAGCGGAATGATCAGCCGCAGCACCAGGTCGCGGGCGGGCGCATCCCCGGCGGATTCGTAGGTCGCGCCGATCAAGGCTTCCATGGTGTCCGCGAGAATCGAGGGCTTTTCGCTACCTTTGGTGCGGATCTCGCCCTTACCCAGGCGGATGTGCGGACCGAGCTCCAGCGATCGTGCGATGTCCGCGAGAGTGCGTGAGGACACCACGGAGGCGCGGAGCTTGGCCAATTGGCTCTCGCTCCAGTCGGTGTAACGGTGGAAGATCTCATCCGTCACGGCCAACTGGAGGACCGCATCCCCCAGGAACTCGAGGCGCTCGTTGTGTTTTTCGCCCTCGTGTTCGTACGCGTAGGAGCGATGTGTCAGCGCAATGCGAAGCGTCTCGGTGTCGATATCGACACCGAGACGCTCAAGCAATGCACCGGGATCCGGCATGGTAGTCACGCTTATGCGTCAGCTACCTTGCGTCCCTTGTACTCATAGAACAAGGGGGTACCGGCGGAATCGGAAACGACCTTGGCCTGGTGCGGCAGGCTGTAGCTCACCTTGCCGTTTTCCACGGTCTTCACCAGTTTGGGGGCGTTAGCCTTCCACTGGGAGCGGCGCATCCGGGTATTCGCACGGGAAAGTTTCCGCTTGGGAACAGCCACGGTTATCTCTCTTCTCTCGTCTCGGTTGTCTGATCCGAAGTGTCAGAACCCTGGTCGGCGCTGTTCAGCAGCCCTTCCAGAGCGGACCAACGGGGGTCCAGCACTTCGTGGTGGTGATCCGGGTCATCCTCGAGCCGTGCACCGCATTGGGCGCACAAGCCCGGGCAATCAGCCCGGCACACCGGTTGGAACGGCAGTTGAGTGAGCACTGCGTCCCGAAGCATCGGTTCGAGGTCGATCTCCTCGTCCCGGACTTCATACACTTGCTCATCTTCGATGTCCTCGTCACCAACGGGGGAGGCATCGAACATGAAAAGTTCTTGTACGTCGACCGGTAAATCATAGTCAATCGGGTCGAGACATCTGCTGCACTCACCGTGAATACTGACGATGACGGTTCCGGATACCAGAATACCGTCGTGCACGGATTCGAGTCGAAGCTGCAGATCCATGGGCGCGCCTTCTGGCGAACCTATGAGTGCCGTACCGAAATCTTTCGGTGCGGGCACCTCGACCTCCAGGTTTCGCATGGTCCCCGGACGATGTTCGAGATCCCGAACGCTGTGCGTGAGGGCTGAACTATTGCGGTTATTCACGAAACTCCTGGCTGACGACATGGGCCGACAGATCATGGTAGCACGCACGCAAGGTGACGAGCCACGCGGTGGGGGCAGAACGCGACTAAGCAGCGCGGTCGCGTCCCTTGATGGCCTCCAGGACCTGGGGCGGGACAAAGTTGCTGACGTCCCCGTCCAGACCGTGGACTTCCATGACGAGCGTAGAGGATAAATGCAGCAGCGACGGCTCCCCCGGGACGAACACCGTCTCGACCCCGGTCAGGGTGCGGTTCATGGTGGCCATGGGTAGCTCGTAGTCATAATCGGCGCCGTTGCGCAGGCCCTTGACCAGCGCCACGGCGTCACGATCGGCCGCGTAATCGGCAATCAAGCCGGCCTTGAGCGGCTCCACGACCACCGCGGGTTGATCCGCAAACACCTCGCGCACGAGCCGCAGCCGCGTCTGCTCGTCGAAGCGGTGCTTCTTATTGGGGTTCGTGGACACCGCCACGATCACCTCCTCGAAGAGCCGACACGCGCGGCGGATCACGGCCACGTGGCCCAGGTGGATCGGGTCGAAGGAGCCGGGGCAGATTGCGCGTCGCATGCCTCCACCCTAACGGCCGGGTGCAGTTCCCTAGACTGATTCCATGACAGCGCACACCTCCGGTTCCCCGTCCCGCACGACCGGCTCGGCCGAGACCCCCTGGCAGCGAATGGCCGCCGGCGGCGGACTCCTGGACGCGTCCGGCCGACTGCTCTCCACGGTTTTCGAGGAAATGACGGCGCTGGCCCAGCGCACCGGTGCCGTGAATCTGGGTCAGGGCTTCCCAGATTTCCCCGCGCCCGAGCGCATGGTCAACGCCGCGTCCGAGGCGCTGGCCGCCGGCCACAACCAGTACGCGCCCATCAAGGGCATCCCCTCCCTGCGCACCGCGATCGCCGAGCACCAGCGACAGTTCTACGGGCTCGATCTGGACGCCGAATCCCAGATCATTGTCAGTGCCGGGGCCACCGAGGGACTCGCGGCCAGCCTGTTGTCCGTCCTGGAACCCGGCGACGAGGTGGTCGTTTTCGAACCGCACTACGACCTCTACGGTGCGGTGATTCGCTTTGCCGGAGCCACTGCGGTGCCGGTCCCTCTGCTGCCGCCCAGGTTCACGCCCGATCCCGACGACGTGCGGGCCGCCTTCTCACCCCGCACCCGCGCCGTGATCCTCAATGATCCGCACAACCCCACGGGCACCGTGGCATCGCCAGAGTTCCTCACGCAGCTGGTGGAACTGGCCACCGAGTTCGAAGCCGTGATCGTCACCGACGAGGTCTACGAGCACTTGCGCTTCACCGGTGAGCACACGCCGATCGCCACCCTGCCCGGTGCGTTCGACCGCACCCTGACCGTGTCGTCGGCGGGTAAGACCTTTTCCGCCACGGGCTGGCGCGTGGGCTGGGTCAGCGGCCCGGAGCACTTGATCCGCGGCGTCACCGCGGTGAAGTCCTATTTGTCCCACAGCGCCGCCGCCCCGCTGCAGCACGCCGTTGCGGAGGCCGTGGGATTCCCTCCCGAGTTCTACGAGCACCTGCTGGATGACTACCGTGACCGGCGTGACATCCTGGTCAACGGATTGCGCGAGGCCGGGCTGAACCCGCCGGAACCCCAGGGTACGTTCTTCGCGGTCGCGGACGTCAGCGATCACTATGCGCTGGCCGGGGTCAGCACCGCCAAGGATTTGGGCGAGCACTGGGCCGAGAACGCCGGCGTGGTCGGGATTCCGGTGTCCGCGTTCGTGGGTGAGGCCAACCGCGACCTCTACTCGGACTGGCTCCGCTTGGCGTTCTGCAAGCGTGCGGATGTGCTGCGCAAGGCCATGGCCGATCTCGCGCTGTCCCTCTAAGACTCCTCGACGTACCAGAGCACCGTTTCACCGTGGGTGCTCTGCTCGAATCGCTGCAACCCTGCCGGCCACTCGGGTTCCTCGGTGCGGCCGGACCGTTCCACCACGATGACCGCCCCCGGACCGAGGTGGCCCGCCAGGCGCGCCAGCAGCGCGGTCAGGTCCTCGTTGGGCAACGGGTACGGTGGATCCACCAGCACCAGGTCCCAGCGGTGACTTCCCTGCCGCGCAAGAAAGGTTGCCGCGGGAGACTGCACCGTGGTGATGACGGCGTCCGGTCGGGCGCTGGCGAGCACGTGGGCATTGGCCCGGCACACCGACGCCGCCCCGGCGGCCTTTTCGACCAGGGTCACCTCACGTGCTCCTCGGCTCGCCGCCTCGAGTCCGAGGGCTCCCGAACCGGCGAACAGGTCCAGCACCCGGGCGTCCTGGCACATGCCCCATGCGTCCAGGCGCGCGAACAGGGATTCTTTGACGCGGTCGGTCGTGGGTCGGGTGGCCGAACCGGGCACCGACTTGATGCGCAGCCCACCCGCGGTTCCGGAAATGATGCGTGTCATCCGCGCTCCAAAAATGCTTGGCTGTTCTCATCCACCACGCGGCCGATGGCTGCGAGCAGTTCGGTGTGCCGGGCCAGGTGCGGGTCCTCGGCAATGACCGCTTCGGCATCCTCCCGGGCCCGGGCCACCAAGGCCTCGTCCCGCAGGGCACTGATCCAGCGCAACCCGGACTTTCGACCGGACTGGGACGCGCCCAGAATGTTACCTTCGCGGCGCAGCCGGAGGTCCACTTCCGCGAGTTCGAAACCGTCCGTGGTGGCGGCCACCGCGGCGAGCCGCTCGCGGCCGGGATGCTCGGGGTCGCTGCGGGTCACCAACAAGCACGTGCTCTCGTGCTCGCCACGGCCGATGCGCCCGCGCAACTGATGCAGCTGGGAGATCCCGAAGCGCTCCGGGTCCACCATGATCATCAGCGAGGCGTTGGCCACGTCCACTCCCACCTCGATCACCGTGGTGGAGATGAGCACGTCGATCTCACCGGCCGCGAACCGGTTCATGGTCTCGGACTTCACGAGCGGATCCTGGCGGCCGTGCAGCACGGCAATGCGGGCGTCCCGCAGCTCCGGTTGGGCGCTGATCAGCCGTTCGAGCCACTGGACGGTGGCCGGTTCCGGGCCGTCCCCATCATCACCCGCCTCCTGGGCGGCGAGCAATGAGCCGCGCAGCGAATCGAAGGGCGGGAGGGCGGCGTCGTCGCCGATCTTGGGTGCCACCACGTACACCTGGCGGCCGCGCGAAATGTGCTCGCCCGCGAGCGCCCACACGCGGCGTTCCCACGCGGGGCCGTGCTCGGCCAGGCCCACCACGTGGGTGTGGATGGGGCGGCGGCCCCCGGGCAGCTCGCGCAGGGTGCTCACGTCCAGGTCGCCGAAGACCGTCATGGCCACGGTGCGCGGGATGGGGGTCGCCGTCATGACCAGGGTGTGGGGCGTGTGCCCGGCCTTGTCGCGCAGCGCGTCGCGCTGTTCCACGCCAAAGCGATGTTGCTCGTCCACGACCGCCAGGCCGAGGTCCGCGAACTGCACTTTCTCCTGGATGAGTGCGTGCGTTCCGACCACAATGCCGGCCGCGCCGCTGGCGATGTCCAGGAGCGCGACGCGTTTGGCCGCCGTGGGAAGGGAACCGGTCAGCAACACGACCTTGGTGCCGTCCGGGTCGCCGTCGAGTTGATCGGGGCGGGCGAGCGGGCCCAGAGAGGTCACGATCTTGTCGTAGTGCTGCTGGGCGAGTACCTCGGTGGGCGCAAGCATGGCCGCCTGACCCCCGGTGTCCACGATCTGGAGCATCGCGCGCAGGGCCACCACGGTCTTACCGGAACCCACGTCGCCCTGGAGCAGGCGGTTCATGGGGGCGGTGCCGGCCAGTTCGGCCCGGATCTGCTCACCCACCGCCTGTTGACCGTCCGTCAGGGTGAACGGCAGGGCGGCGTCGTAGCGGGACAAGAGCCCGTCCGCGCGGGCGGGGCGCTCGGCGACGGGCTGGGACGCGTGCTCATGACGACGCCGCGCGAGTTCCGTTTGCAGTACGAAGGCCTCCTGGTACCGGAAACGCTCTTGCACCGCCTGGAACGCGTCCACGGATTCCGGGCGGTGCAGGTCACGGTAGGCCTGCGCGAGGCCCACGAGTGTCTCGCGCTCCAGGATGTGCTGCGGAATCGGGTCCGTGAGCGAGTCCAGGTCTGCGGTGAGCAGCAGTTGCTGGACAGCGCGCGTGATCCGCGGGGTGGTGAGCTTGCCCCTTTCCGGATACACCGGGATGGGGTAGACCTCACCGGATTGGGACGTGAAATCCGTGACGGAGTCCGGGGTGTCCACCACGGCGTAATCGGCGCCCGTCATCGACAGGTAGCCGCGGTAGAGTTCGGGTTTTCCCGTGAACAGCGCGTGGGTTCCCACCGGCAATTCTTTCTGGGCGGTGTACGCGTTGAAGAACGTGATCTTGAGGCTGGCCCCGGTGCCGTCCGAGACGAGCACATCGGTCAGGCTGCGGCGCGGGTCCCGCTGCATGCGCCGCGTCGAGGAGGATTCCACGCGGGCCACGAAGGACGTCCGTTCCCCGGCGATCAGATCACTCAGCAGCTGCAGGTGGCCACGGCGGATGTAGCGGCGCGGCGCGTAGTCCAACAGCCCACCCACGGTGGTGATGCCCAGATCCTTCTCGAGCAACTTGACCGTGGCGGTGGGTGCATTACCGGGAATGTAGCGGGACAGCGGTTGGTCCAGGAGCCCGGCGAAGGCCGAGACCCGCGCGGCCCCGCTGGTCACGGGGAAACCCGGTGGTCGTCGGGTCCCAGCGAGGTCACGCTCACGTTGACCGCGTGCCCGTGAGCGCGCATGAGCGCGAGTGCTTCCTCGGGGTCTGCGACGTGCACGTGAACGCGCCACGTGTATTCGTCGTTGTCCGATTCGCTCACCGCGCTGACCAGCACGCTGTCTCCGGCGCTGTCCAGTTCGTGGCGCAGTTCGGCGGCATCCAGGGCGGAGAGTTTCACGGTGCACATGACCTCGAAGCCCGCGCAATCATGGTTGTCCTGGTATCCGGTGTGGTCGGAATAGTCTCGGATGATGTCCGGGACCGGGTTGTGCCGTTGCTCGTCCCCTGTCAGGGCTGCCCTGAGCTCGACCAGCACGATCAGCATGCCCAGCGCACCGGAATCCACGGTGCCGCGTTCGTGCAGGACCGGCAGTTGCTCCACCGTGTCGATCACCGCGTGGTTCCCGCGGGCGATCACCAGGTCCAGCCAGTCGGAGAGCTGCTGATTGGAGCCGTCCGGGGAGGTCTCGGGCAGGGACACCTTGCTCACGGCATCGAGAACGGAGATCATCGTTCCCTCCACCGGATCGGTGAGGGCCGACCAGCAGCGGACCTGAGCGGCGGAGAACGCATCGCGCAGTTCGCCGGCTGTGACCCGCATGGACCCTTCGAGGGACGTTCCCATGGCGGTCAACGTCAAGGCCATGAGCACGCCCGAGTTTCCGCGGGCCTGTTCCAGAGCGGTGCGGCCCGCATGTTGGAGCAGCTCACCGATGTCGTTGCCTTCGATCAGCTGTGCCGCCTCGGTCGCGTAGCCCACCGTGGTGCTGAGATTGACGCCGGTGTCCGAATCGGCCACGGGAAAGACATTGAGATCATTGAGCACGTCAGTGTGCTCCGTCAGGGCACGGTGCGCGGAATCCAACCAGTCGCGCACGGCCGATACGGTAGAGCCTCCCTTATGGCTCAAAATGATCCCATCCTTCACCCACGTCGTAGCCGAGCCATTGGCCCGGATCCTGCCCGGCAATGGTGACGGCGCTGTCCCCGGGGAACGCCTGACGGCGGTCTGCGGGCGCACACGAGCCTATCGCACGCATCCCCGGGGGAACCTGGACATCGGTCGGAACCACGGCGAGCAGCCCGTGGTCCTCGCCGCCGGTCAGCACCCAGCGCCACGGGTCCGCCCCCGCGGCGCGCCCGGCCTCCACCAGCGGAGCCACGTGCTTCCCGAGGGCCGCCGGATCCAGATCAATGACGACACCGCTCGCTCGCGCCACGCGGCCGGCGTCCCGTAGCAGCCCGTCCGAGATGTCGATCATGGCGCTCGACCCGGCCCGTGCCGCTCGTGGCCCCGCACCGATCGGGGCGCGGGGACGCAGTTGTGCGCGTTCGAGCTCTCTCCGCTCAACCTCGGGATAGTGATCCCAGCCGGTGCCGGGCGGAGCTTCCAGCGAGCAGAGCCCGGCAGCAGCGTGTCCGAGAACGCCCGCGTGCACCAGGGTTCCCCCCGCGCCCGCTCCTGAGCGCAGTACGGGCTCCCCGCGCTCCATGACCCCCAGGACCGTAGCGGTCACGGACAGTTCTCGCCCGCGCCCCAGATCCCCACCCACCAGGGCGCATTCCGTGGCGCCGAGCCTCTCGAAGGCTTCCGTCAGCCCGGCGGCGAAATCCTGCACCCAGCGCACGGGGGTGTTCCCGGGCAGGGTCAGCGACACGACCATGGACGTGGGAACCGCTCCCATGGCGGCGATGTCCGCGAGGTTCTGGGCCGCGCACTTGTGCGCGGTGTCCGCCCCCGTGGTCTCGTAACCGTTGGGCCAACGCGCCCGGAAATCCTGATCAATCACCTGAGTGTCGGTGGTGATGACCACTCGCCCCTGCGGAACCGCCACCACGGCGCAGTCGTCGCCGGGCCCCACCTCGACGTACGGTGACGAGGTCTTGGCCAGCGGGAGGAACGCCTTCAACAGCTCGGATTCGGGGACCTGCTCCACCGTGGCTGCGGGGGTCGGTGTGGGGGAAACGGTCATGGGTTCAGCGTAACGAGCGGCACAACCGGCTTCGCAGAGGCCACACGGTCAGCGCGTCTACAGTGGAGATCATGTTCTTCTCCCGCGCGCGCACCCAGGACGGATCTCACGGACTCCACAACTCCACCCGCCGCGCGGCATTGGCAACGATGACTTTGGGGACCTTGTTGCTCACCGGGTGCGGCTCCCCCGTCACGGTCGAGGGAGCGCCGCACAATACCGATCCCGCGTGCGCGTCCGCGATGCTGGCCATGCCCGAGACCATGGGCGATTTGGACCAGCGGGCCACCACGAGTCAGGGCACCACGGCCTACGGCGATCCCTCGGGTGTGATCGTGCGCTGCGGAGTGGAGCCACCAGCACCCACCACTGATCCGTGCACCAACGTCAACGGGGTGGACTGGTTGATCTCCGAGGTGGAGGGTCAGGAGAATCAGTGGCGAGCCGTCAGCTACGGTCGCTCCCCCGCCGTGGAACTGCTTTTCGACACCGCTCGTGTTCCGTCATCCACCGCGATCGTGGAGGCCGGCAGTGCGGTGGCGCAGATCCCCCAGGAGAACACGTGCTTGTCCGTGTCCGACACCCTGGACCTGCAGAACACCCCCTGACCCGGAACGGGCCACGGGGTGCCAGGACGGTCGGTGATCGACTCGCGGGGTGCTCAGCGCAGTCCCACGGGGCGTTCCAGCGCCAGCGAAATCAGCTCGTCGATCAGATCCGGGTACTGCACTCCGGACGCCGCCCACATCCGCGGGTACATGGAAATCGGGGTGAAGCCGGGCATCGTGTTGATCTCGTTGATGATCACGCGGTGATCGGGCGTGACAAAGAAATCGCAGCGCGAGAGTCCCTCGCCGTCAATGGCGTCGAATGCTATGACTGCCTTCTCCCGCAGGGTCGCGATCACATCGTCGGGCAGATTCGCGGGACAGGACAGTCGGGCGCCGTCGTCCGCTACGTACTTGGCCTCGAAGTCGTAGAAGTCATGGCCCTGGACCTCGATCTCACCGGGCAGGGACGCACGAGGGGTGGACCACTCGTGAGCGCCCAGCACGGCGCACTCGATTTCGCGGCCGTCGATCCCGGCCTCGATCACGAGCTTCAGGTCGTGCTTGCGGGCGGTCTCGATGGCGGCGTCGAGGTCTTTGGCCCCGTCCACGCGGGTGATCCCGAACGAAGAACCGGCGCGAGCGGGCTTGACGAAGACGGGGAAACCCAACGCGGCCACGTTGTTCCGGACCTGCTCCGGGTTGGTCAACCAGTCGCGGTTGTGGACCACGGTGTAGGGACCGACCTCCAGCCCGGCGGCCTCGAAGGCGACCTTCATGAAGTGCTTGTCCATCCCGATGGCCGAGGCCGAGACACCGCAGCCCACGTAGGGCAGGTCGGCCAACTCCAGCAGACCCTGCAGGGTCCCGTCCTCTCCGAACGGCCCGTGCAGCAGCGGGAACACGGCGTCGATGTGCCGGCCCCGCGTCAGTGCGCCGCCTTCGACCCCGTATTCGTGGACGAGCAGCTCGTTCTCCCCCACCTGCAACGGCAGGGTCACTCGCTTCTCGCCCACGGGCAACACGGCCATGGTCCGGCTGTCCAACAGGGTCTCCAGTTCCTCCTGCGAATACAGGAACCAGGTGCCATCGGTGGCGATGCCAACGCTCACCACGTCCCACCGATCGCGATTGATGGCGCGCAGCACCGAACGGGCGGTGACCAAGGACACCGAATGCTCGGAGGAGCGGCCCCCGAACACCACGGCCACGCAGGGTTTGCCGGCCGCGCCGGCCCCCTCCGCGGTGCCTTGAGCGTTGTCCGCCGTGTTCATCATGCGCTGTTCCCTTCGGATTTGAGGTCTCGGCCGAGCAGCTTGGGTGCCAGCTGGTCCACCGGGATGTCACCGCGCAGCACACCCACCACCGCCTCGGTGATGGGCATTTCCACGCCGTGTTCTTGGGCCAGGGCCAGCACGGCGGGGGCGGATCTAATGGCCTCCGCGGTCTGGGTCATGGCGTCCTGGACCTGGGACATAGTCAGTCCCGAACCCAGCAGCCTACCCGCAGTGTGGTTCCTGGACAGCGAGGACGAGCACGTGGCGACCAGGTCGCCCATGCCGGAGAGCCCGGACAGCGTGGTGAGCTCCCCTCCCAGTGCCAGGGCAAGCCGCGTGGTTTCGGCCAGTCCGCGGGTCATCACGGATGCTTTGGAATTGTCGCCGTAGCCGCGGCCGTCGCAGATGCCCACGCACAGGGCGATCACGTTCTTGACCAGACCACCGATCTCGGTGCCGGTGACGTCGGTATTCGTGTACGGCCGGAAGTAGGGTGCCGCGCAGCAACGGGCCACCCACGCCGCGGTGGTCAGGTCGGGGGCCGCCACCACGGATGCCGTGGGCTCCTCACGCGCGATCTCCATGGCGAGGTTCGGTCCCGAGAGCACGCAGGAACGGCGCGCCCACTGATCACGGCCACCGCCCGTGTGCTCGCCCAGGGCCTGGGCGATGACCTCCGTCATGCGCAGTCCGGTCGCGGATTCCAGGCCCTTGGCCAATGACAGCACCACCGCGTCCGGATCAATGAATTCCGCAACCGCGCCAAGTTGGGCGCGCAGGGACTGAGCCGGAATGGCGGCCACGACCAGTCGCGCCCCGTTGAGTGCTTCCCCCAGATCGGACGTGAATTGGATCTCACGCGGCAGATCGATGTCCGGGACGTACCGCTCGTTGCGGCCGGTCTCACGGACGCGGTCCATGGCTTCACGATTGCGGCCCCACAAGTGGACGGTGCGTTCGGCACTCGCCTCCCGGGCGGCGTCGGCGAGGACCTTCGCAAAGGTGGTACCCCACGAGCCCGCGCCCAGCACGACGACCTTGCGCGGGCCGTTGGGTTCATCGGCCAGTGCCGTCAACGACGACGCCGCGGCGGTCTCCGGGGGTGCCTTGCGGTCGATCGGACGGCCGGTCGAGACGTTCATGATGATTCCTTGCGGGCGCGGGGATCGAAGCGGGACTCGGGTGCTTCTTCACCGCGCAACTGGGCCACCAGACCGGTGATCCGGTCCATGATCACGGTGGTCGCGTAATTGAGGTCGTCCGCCGTCGGCTGGTCCGTGGGCTGATTCCCGGGGCGCATGAGCTCCCGTGGCTGAAGCGGTTCCCCAATGAGCACGCGGACCTTCTTGGGCGGAAACAGGTTGACCGTGCGTTTGCCCTGCGGGTCCCGGTACAGCACGTTCTGGTCGCCCCAGTGCGCTAGAGGCACCACGGGCACCTGCCCCTGCAGGGACAACCGCGCCGCCCCCGTGTGGGCTCGCATGGGCCACATCCGGGGGTCGCGGGTCACGGTGCCTTCCGGGTACACCAGAATGGCGCCGCCGTCGTGAAGTTCGGCAATGGCTGCCGCCAGGGAATCCTTGGCGCGGGTGGTTCCGCGAAAGACGGGCACCATGCCGATGTGTGCGAGCAACCACCCCAGGACGGGCACACGGAACAGGGATTCCTTGGCCAGGAACCGGGGCATGATGCCGGACTTGTAGACCGGGTACGCCACCGTGATGGGGTCGATCTCGGTGAGATGATTGGCCGCGACCACGAACCCGCCGGAGGCCGGAAAGTTCTCGGTTCCACGCCAGGAAATCCTGGCGACCATGCGGTAGACGGGAATGGCGATCCCGGCCAGAATCCGATACGTGGATCGCTGCGACGTTCTACTCACTCGAGGATTCTCTCCCTACACCGCTCGTGACAGACACTCGCTGGGGCATGGGCGCGTCAGCGATCTTCGAGATCGAAATCCGCGCCCAGTCCCGCCAGTTTATCGGTGAAGTGCTCGTAGCCGCGTTTGATCAGCTCGATGCCGGTCACGTGGGAGACACCGTCCGCCGCCATGGCCGCGATCAAATGCGAGAATCCGCCGCGCAGGTCGGGGATGTTGATGTCCGTGGCCTTCAACGGGGTGGGTCCGGAGATCACAGCGGAGTGCAGGAAGTTGCGCTGACCGAAGCGGCAGGGCACGGAACCCAGGCACTCGCGATGCAATTGGATGTTGGCACCCATGCGGTTGAGCGCGCGAGTGAACCCGAAACGGTTCTCGTACACGGTCTCGTGCACGATCGACACGCCATTGGCCTGGGTCAGGGCAACCACCAGGGGTTGCTGCCAGTCGGTCATGAACCCGGGGTGCACATTGGTTTCCACGATGAGGGGGTTGAGGTCTCCGCCCGGGTGGTAGAACCGGATGCCTTCGTCCTGGATGTCCAGGCCACCGCCCAGTTTCCGGTAGGTGTTGAGGAAGGCCATCATGTCCGCTTGCTTGGCCCCTGCCACCAGGATGTCGCCACCGGTGGCCAACGCCGCGGACCCCCAGGACGCGGCTTCAATCCGGTCCGGCAACGCACGGTGCCTGTACCCGCGCAGCTCGGGGACACCCTCGATCCGGATCACCCGGTCGGTCTGGACCGTGATGATCGCACCCATTTTCTGCAGGATCGCGATCAGGTCCATGATCTCGGGCTCGGTTGCGGCACCGCGCAATTCGGTGTGACCCTCCGCGCGGGTCGCGGTGAGCAGCACCTGCTCGGTGGCGCCCACGGACGGGTACGGCAGATCGATCTTGGCGCCCTGCAGCCCATGAGGTGCGCTCATGCGGATGCCGGATTCCAGCTTCTCCACGCGCGCACCGAAATTGCGCAGCACTTCCAAGTGGTAGTTGATGGGGCGGTCGCCAATGCGGCAGCCCCCCAGGTCCGGGATGAACGCCTCACCCAACGCATGCAGCAGCGGCCCGCACAGCAGGATCGGGATCCGGGAATCCCCGGCGTGAGCGTCGATATCCGCGTGGCGCGCCTGGGTGACGTTGGAAGGGTCGAGGGTCAGAACGCCGTCGGCGCCGTCGCGGTTGACCGTGACCCCGTGCAGGGCGAGAAGATTCGTCACCACGGCCACGTCCTTGATGTCGGGAACGTTACCCAGGACTGACGGCGTGGAACCGAGCAGCGCAGCGACCATGGCCTTGGGAACCAGGTTCTTGGCTCCGCGCACGGTGACCTGACCTGACAGCGGGACGCCGCCGGTGATTCGTAAAGAACTCATGACCTACCGATCTCGGGGGGAAGCTAATGTCCCGTCGCACACCGCAGTACGGAACCTGCCCATTCTAACGAGTCGTCGGCGTGATCAGCGCACTGAGTTCTCAGCTTTTTGCCGGGAGCGTGACGGGCTTGAAGGCCGGTCGGCCGTCTTCGTAGGCCTTGACGTCCTCGTCGTGTTGCATGGTGAGACCAATATCATCAAGACCTTCCATCAGACGCCACCGGGTGTAGTCGTCGATCTGGAAGGGCACCGTGACCGTGTCGCACGTGATGGTCCTGGATTCGAGATCCACCTCGATCTCAATGCCGGGCTGCTCGTCCATGAGTTTCCACAGCAGTTCCACGTCCGATTGATCCACCTGCGCGGCCAACAGGCCCTGCTTACCCGAGTTGCCGCGGAAGATATCGGCGAAACGCGAAGAGATGACCACGTTGAAGCCGTAGTCACGCAACGCCCACACGGCGTGCTCACGCGATGAACCGGTACCGAAGTCGGAGCCGGCCACCAGGACGGAACCGTTGCTGTAAATGTCCTGGTTCAGCACGAAGTCCGGGTTCTTCCGCCAGCCCGCAAAAAGGGCGTCGTCAAAGCCGGTCTTGGTGATGCGCTTGAGGTACACGGCCGGGATGATTTGGTCCGTGTCCACGTTGGACTGCTTCAGCGGCACACCGGTACCGCCGTGAGTGGTGAATTTCTCCATGGTGGGTCTCCTTGACTGTTGCGGGCCCCGCCCGCCGTGGCGGGGCACCAGCGAACGACTTAGCGGGCGGGCGCGGATTCCAGGTCGGACGGTGAGCTGAGCGTTCCACGCACAGCGGTTGCCGCTGCCACCACGGGTGAGACCAAGTGGGTGCGGCCACCCTTGCCCTGGCGACCCTCGAAGTTGCGGTTGGAGGTCGAGGCGCAACGCTCCCCCGGCGCCAACTGGTCCGGGTTCATACCCAGACACATGGAGCAGCCGGCAAAACGCCAGTCCGCGCCGAAGTCCTTGAACACCCGGTCCAGGCCCTCCGCCTCGGCCTGCAACCGGACCCTGGCCGAACCGGGAACGACCATCATGCGCACGTTCTCGGCCTTGGTGCGTCCCTTGACGATGTCCGCAGCGATCCGCAGGTCCTCGATCCGGGAGTTGGTGCACGAGCCCAGGAACACGGTGTCCACCGCAATGTCCTTCATGGGAGTACCGGATTCCAACCCCATGTAGTCCAGCGCACGCCGCGCGGCATCCTTGGCGTTGTCGTCCCCGGCGTCCTCGGGGTTCGGGACGGCCTCGGACAGCGGGACACCCTGACCGGGGTTGGTGCCCCACGTGACGAACGGCTCCAGCTCGTCGGCGTCGATGAACACCTCGTTGTCGAACTCCGCGCCCTCATCGGTGTGCAAAGTGTTCCAGTATTCGACCGCCGCATCCCAGTCCTCGCCCTGCGGGGCGTGCGGGCGAGCCTGCACGTAATCGAACGTGGTCTGATCAGGGGCGATCATGCCGGCGCGTGCACCCGCCTCGATGGACATGTTGCAAATGGTCATCCGCGCTTCCATGGACAGCGACCGGATGGCCGAACCGCGGAACTCCAGCACGTAACCCTGACCGCCGCCGGTTCCGATCTTGGCAATCACGGCCAGGATGATGTCCTTGGAGGTCACACCCGGTTTGAGGGTGCCCTCCACCGTGATGGCCATGGTCTTGAACGGCACCAGCGACAGGGTCTGGGTGGCCATGACATGCTCGACCTCGGACGTGCCGATGCCGAAGGCCAGTGCGCCGAAGGCACCGTGGGTCGAAGTGTGGGAGTCACCGCACACCACGGTCATACCCGGCTGGGTCAGACCCAGCTGCGGGCCCACCACGTGCACGATGCCCTGTTCGGCGTCCCCCAGGGAATGCAGGCGCACGCCGAACTCTTCGCAGTTGGCGCGCAGGGTGTCGATCTGTTTCCGGGAGGTCTCGTCCTTGATGGTCGAGAAGATGTCCTCGGTGGGAGTGTTGTGATCCTCGGTGGCGATCGTCAGATCGGGGCGGCGCAAGCCACGTCCGGCCAGCCGCAGGCCCTCGAAGGCCTGGGGGCTGGTGACCTCGTGAACGAGGTGGAGGTCGATGTAGATCAGGTCCGGCTGACCGTTCTCCCCCTGGCGCACCAGGTGGTCCGTCCAGACCTTCTCGGCGAGTGTGCGCGCAGTGGCGCTGGAATCCTGCGCCACATTGCGGGTTCCGGTGGTTTGTGGCATCTCGACCTCTCCTGATCATGGCTGCGTCGGCGAACCGGCCGCGAGTCACCTCGCGTGGTTTGCCCGGCACCGTGTTTTCTCCATGGTCCACGGGACCCGCCGAACAGTTCCAGTGTACTCGCTTGCTTCTCGCATTGTGAGACGGCAATCTTAGAGCATGGACATTCTTGACGCGATGGATCCGACCGGCGCACCTTTGGGGACTCCGTTGGGTGGCCGAGGAACGGGTGCCGGCATGCCCGGGGAATCTTCCTTCTCCCCGTCCGGTGTGGGGGTCATCGACAAGGCCTCGCTCATCCTGGACGCCCTGGAGGCCGGCCCCGCGTCGCTGGCCGATCTGGTGGAAGCTACCGGGCTCGCGCGCCCCACCGTGCACCGCTTGGCCGTGGCACTGGCTCACCACCGTTTTGTGGGTCGCGATGTGCAGGGCAGGTTCGTCCTGGGCTCCCGCGTGGTCGAACTCGCATCCGCAGCCGGTGAGGACCGGCTCATCTCCGCATCGGCTCCCGTCCTGCTCCAGTTGCGTGACGCCACCGGTGAGTCGTCACAGGTGTTCCGCCGACAGGGCGAGTGGCGTGTCTGCGTGGCCTCCGCGGAACGCCCCATCGGCCTGCGTGACACCATTCCGGTGGGCACACAGCTGTCCATGAGGGCGGGCTCCGCCGCCCAGGTGCTGATTGCGTGGGAGGACCACGCCCGCCTGATCGAGGGGCTCTCCCACGCCCGGTTCTCCGCCACGACCCTGGCCGGCGTCCGACGCCGCGGCTGGGCCCAGTCGATCGGCGAGCGCGAACCCGGCATCGCCTCGGTCTCGGCTCCCGTGCGCGGGCCCTCCGGTCGGGTGATTGCCGCCGTGTCCATTTCCGGCCCCATTGAACGACTTTCCAAACAGCCGGGGCAAAAGCACGCGGAAGTGATCGTGCAGGCGGCACGCCAGCTCACCGAGGCGGTCCGCGTGAGCGGATCCTGACCGGCTAGCTAACGTGGGCGGTGGTCAGCGCCAACGAGTCACCGAACCTGCGATGCGCTTCCAGTTCACGTTCCACGGGAGACTCCACGAGCTCACGCGCGGTCTCGCGCACGGACTCGCCCAGGCGGCGTCGCAGTCGGGAGGCCCGCATGCGCGAGGCGACGGAAGCGATGAGTCCGCCCGTGATGGCCAGGAAGATCGCCACCACCACGCCGGTGATGACCATGAGCGTGGGCACCGGGAGCGGGAACCCCTCGACCGTGGGCGGCGGGGGCAGCGGAATCTGGAAGTATTCGGCCGCGAACAACCCCAGCAACCAGAGCAGGCCCAACACGGTCATGGCCATGGCGATCCACTGCAATACGTCGAAAAGAATCCACCACCAGGACGCGGACCGAGCGGAGAACTTGGTGCGCGCCACGGCCTGGTCCAGCGCGTCCGGCAGACGCGCCTCGTTGGAACGAGCGGCCACGCGCACACTGCGCCGCCACGGTGCTCCCGCCCCTTCGGAGACCGCATCCGCGTAATTACGGACGGCGGAGTCCGCCGAAGCCTTCTGGGAGGCGTTCATGGGAGGCAGGGACGTGCGGTGGACCGAAGGGTCCGAGCCCTTGTCGTGGCTTTCGATGTGCAGGCGCTTGAGCGGATCCTTGCGGAAGTTCGCGAGCCAGCGCGTTGCGATCCAGCCCGTGTGCTTGCCGGCGCGCAGGCGGTAGGAACGTGCCGCGGCGTCGGCAATGAGGTCCACCCCCGCGGCGCGCACGAGGCCCGAGGTGAGATGTTCGCTTGCTTCTCGCGTGATGCCCCGGGGGTCGCCCTCACCGGCGGCTTCCGCGAGAACGTGTCCGGCATGGATCACGTCCGCCTCGAGACGCTGCCCCGCGGCCGCCCGGTGTGCTGCAATGGCGTGGATGCGCTCGCGCAGATCGGGCACACCCTCACCGGTCAGTGCGGATACTGCCACGGGGGCACTGGGTCCGGACGTGGGTAGCCCGTCCTGAGCGAGTAGCTCCCGAAGCGAGGCCAGCACATTGGGCAGGTCCGAGGGCGCCAGGCGGTCGGCCTGATTCAGCACCACCATGGTCACCGCACCGTGACGGGACAGCGGCTGCACGAAATCCTGGTGCAGCACGGCGTCAGCGTATTTCTGAGGGTCCACCACCCACACGACCACGTCCACCAGGCCCACCATGCGGTCCACGATGTCCCGGTGCTCGCGCGTGACCGAGTCGAAATCGGGCAGGTCCAACAGAACCAGGCCGCCACTCGTGGTGCTCGCCCTGCGGCCCTTACCGGTGCTGATGCTCAGTGCGGGGCCCACCACGTGGCGGTCGCTGACGTCGAGCCAATCGAGCAGGGCTTCACTGCCCTCCTCTCCCCGGATCGCAGCCAGCGGCTGAGACGTGGTGGGCCGGCGCGCAGCGGTGCGCGCCAGATCCTGGCCGACCACCGCGTTGAACAGCGTTGATTTTCCGGACCCGGTGGCTCCGAAGAAACCGACCACGGTGTGATCGGCGGACAGGGCCCGCCGCTCCCCCGCACGGTCCAGGGCTTGGCGTGCGGCCGTCACCGCTTCCTGGTCGAGACGACCATCGGCCAGTTCCGCGGCTTGGGCGAGACCCTTGATCCGGTCGGACAGCGTGGCCTCGGGTTGTCTGGTGCGAATTTTCACAGGGCCTCACCGGCCGTGCGGATGTGCTGAGCCGCAGACCGCAACTCGGACGCGGTGGGGTGCTCACCCAATTCGTCCAGGCGGTCCAGGAACGCCTTGGCGCGCTGATCCAGCAGGTGTTTGATGCGGGTTTCCAGGTTCTCCCGTGCTTTCTGGCTCATTCGCCGGACAGCGTCCTCCCCGAAGACCGCTTCGAGCAGTTTGGTACCCACCACGCCGGAGCCGCCGGCGATGCCGACCTCGAGACCGGTGAGGCCACCGGTCATGGAGAACACGCCGATCATTAGAATCACGGCCAGGGCATTGACCCCCAGGGACATGGCCCGAGCTTGCGTACGCTTGCCCGCGCCCTCCTGTTGAATCATGAGCATGACGTCCGATTGCCACGAGCGGATGTGCTCGGCGGTGGTTTCGTGATAGTTCTCCGGCAGTGCGGACAGATCGCGGCCCGCGAGCAGGACCTGCCCCGAGGTTTCATCACGCCAGCGCCGCTCGGCCAATTCCGAAGCGCGGGCGGTGTGTTCCACGATCACGGCCTGCAAGCCGGTTTCAATGGCTTCTTCGACCTGGACCTCCGGGGCGGGCTCGCCCTTGAAGAACGCGGTGATCCGGTCGCGCACGCGGCCGATGCCCGCCTCGAGGTTGCGGAAGAACTCGCCGGTGCCCACGAAGTCCTGCCAGCGGGCCAGGACCTCCCCGCGCAGCAACGTACCGTCACGGGTGGAGTCGATGATGGCCGCCAGGGCGTCGTCAAAGGCCGAGGTGACCTCGCGGCGCAGGTGGTCCTCCGTGCGTTGCTGGCCCTCCACCGCGTCCGCGGTTCGATCCGTGGTGTCCGCGAGCTCGCGCACGGCACCGCCCAGCGTGCGTGCCGCGATGTCCGAGCGTGCCTGGGCGTCGGCCCCGAGGTCCTCGAGCCATCCGCGCAGCGGGGCCACCACGGGCGGCGGCAGCATACCCAGCTCGTTGAGCGGTGACTCCTCCACCACGAAGATGGGCGCGTGCCCGAGCCCTTCCTGATTGAGCATCCGCCGCAGGTCGTCCCGGATTTCCTCCGCCGACGCCGCCTGGACCCGGTCCAGCACCACGGCCACGGTGATATCGCGGCCGGCCGCGTTGCGTAGCAATTGCCACGGCACCGCATCCGCGTATCGGTTGGCGGTCGTGACGAACAGCCAGAGATCCGCCGCGGAAAGTAGTTGGGCGGCGAGCGCGCGGTTGTCGTCGGACACGGAGTCCACGTCCGGTGCGTCGAGCACGGCCAGGCCCTGCGGAATTTTCTCATCCGCCAGCAGCACCAACGACCCCGTGTCCTCCACGGGGCGATCACTCTCGGACCGGGCCGGGGCCGTCACCGTCGGGTCCATGAGCTTCCCTCGCACCCGCGCCAAATGCGGCAGGACACGCTGGGACGTGAACGCGGCGGCGTCGTCGGGGTGGTGGATCAGCAGCGGACGGCGCGTGGTGGGTCGAATGGCGCCGGAACGCGTAACGGGGTGACCCACGAGCGCGTTGACCAGCGTGGATTTTCCCGCGCCGGTGGATCCGCCGACCACCGCCAGCAACGGGGCGTCCAGGGACCGGACGCGGGGCAACACGTAATCATCGAGCTGGGCGACGGCCCGCCCCACGGTCTCTCGCTGCTGCGGCGCACTGGCCGTGGCCAGCGGCAACGTGGTGGAGCTCAACAGGTCTCGGGTCTGCTCGAGCGCTTCGATCAGCGGAGTGGCAGATGCGTTATCGGTGCTCACGCCGCCATTGTGCCAGCCTTCAGCTCAAGGCGAGTGCCAACTCACCCACGACACGAATGCTTGAGGCGGCGGTGCGCATGAGCGGCCACCTGCGAGAGCACCGGCCACGGGAACGAGAAAACCCCGCCTCCGGAAGGAGACGGGGTTTCGTCACTTACGTGACCCCAGCGGGATTCGAACCCGCGTTACCGCCGTGAGAGGGCGGCGTACTAGGCCGCTATACGATGGGGCCTTAGGTGATCGAGAAGCTTTCAGGCTCAATCGACGGACTAAACAGTAACATCAGATTTTGCCTGCACCAACTTGCTCGCTCGGTGCATACATCCGTGGTGAATCAGTGGATGGTCAGCGCTGGGATACCAGGACTCGAACCTAGAACGACGGTACCAGAAACCGCTGTGTTGCCAATTACACCATATCCCAATGTTTTGCCAGGGCTCTCGCACCCGCGCAACGAGCAATAACTATACCCAATCGCCGCGCGGGTGCCAAACCGGGCTCGGAGCCCTTAACTGAGCTGGGAGGCGAGCGCCTTGATGCGGTTCAGGGACGATTCCTTACCCAGGATTTCCAGTGACTCGAAGAGCGGCGGGGAAATGCGTTCACCGGACACAGCGGTGCGGACCGGACCGAATGCCAAACGGGGCTTGATTTCCAGTCCCTCGACAATGGCCTCCCGCAATGCGGCTTCAATGGGCTCTGCCGTGAAATCCTCCAATGGTTCGAGCGCCTCGACCGCGGCGTGCAGCACCTGCGGGGCGCTGTCCTTGAGCTGCTTCTGGGCATCCGGGGCGATCTGGATGTGATCGTCGGAGCGGAACAGGAAGCCCAACAGACCCGGGGTCTCGCCCAGCAGGTTCATGCGCTCCTGGACCAACGGTGCCGCCTGATCCAAGATCTTGTTCTGCTCGTCCGTGAGGGTCTCCCCCGTCAAACCGGCCGACTGCAGGTACGGAATCAAGCGGTTACGGAAGTCCTGCGGCTCCAACATGCGGATATGGGTGCCGTTGATGGCCGTGGCCTTCTTGACGTCGAAGCGCGCGGGATTGGCCAGAACATTGTGGATGTCGAAGTTCTCCACGAGTTGGTCCACGCTGAAGATGTCCTCGTCCGCGGACAGCGACCAACCCAGCAGCGCCAAGTAGTTCAGCAGTCCCTCGGGGATGAACCCGTTGTCCCGGTGGTGGAACAAGTTGGACTCGGGGTCGCGCTTGGACAGCTTCTTATTGCCCTCACCCATCACGTAGGGCAGGTGGCCGAACTCGGGAATGAACTCGGCCACGCCGATGTCCATCAGGGCGCGGTAGAGGGCAATTTGGCGAGGGGTCGAGGACAGCAGATCCTCACCGCGCAGCACCTGGGTGATACCCATGAGAGCGTCGTCCACGGGGTTGACCAGCGTGTAGAGCGGCTTACCGTTGGCGCGGGCCACCACGAAGTCCGGCACCGACCCGGCCTTGAAGGAGATCTCGCCGCGCACGAGGTCGGTGAAGGAAATGTCCTCGTTAGGCATCCGCAGTCGCAGAACGGGCTTGCGGCCCTCGTCGCGGAATGCCTGCTTCTGCTCTTCGGTCAGGTCGCGATCGTAATTGTCGTAACCGAGCTTGGGGTCCTCCCCCTTGGCCTTGTGCCTGGCTTCCACCTCTTCCGGGGTGGAGAAGTCCTCGTACACGTGTCCGGACTCCACCAGCTTGGCCAGCACGTCCTGGTAGATCTCACCGCGCTGGGACTGGCGGTACGGCTCGTGGGGTCCACCCACGTTGACGCCCTCGTCCCAGTCGATGCCCAACCAGGCAAGTGCGTCGAGGATCTGGCCGAAGCTCTCCTCGGAGTCGCGGGCGGCGTCCGTGTCCTCGATGCGGAACACCATGGTGCCGCCGGTGTGGCGGGCCCAGGCCCAGTTGAACAGTGCGGTGCGGATCAAACCCACGTGCGGCGTGCCCGTGGGAGACGGGCAGAAGCGCACGCGCACGGGGGTGTCGGCGGAAACGGTGGGGTGCAGTGAAGTTTCGTGGTCAGTCATGATGTGACCATTCTAGGCTCAAGGATCACCCCTGGCTCAGCGGCGCAGCACCGTGGTGAGGCGGCCGATTCCCTCGATGTCCACGTCCAAGGTGTCCCCCTCGTCGACGATGCCCACCCCGGCCGGTGTGCCCGTGAGGATCACGTCCCCGGGCAGCAGCGTGAAGGCCTGAGACACGTAAGAGACCAGCGTGGGGACGTCGAAGACCATGTCCGCGGTGTTCCCGTCCTGCTTCAGTTCGCCGTTGACGCGGGACTGCACCCCGATCGAGCTGATGTCCAGCTCGGTCTCGACCCACGGACCCAAGGGGCAGGCGCCGTCGAAGCCCTTGGCGCGGGCCCACTGGCCGTCCGTCCTCTGGGCGTCACGCGCGGTGAGATCGTTGGCACCGGTGTAGCCGAACACGACCTCGGGAACTCTCTCGACCGGGACGTCCTTGCACATCCGCCCGATCACCACGGCGAGTTCGGCCTCGTAGGAGACCTGCTCGGTCCACGACGGCAACGTCACCGGATCCCCGGGGCCGGACACCGAGGTGTTCGGTTTGAAGAACAGCAGTGGTCTGGTGGGTAGGTCATTGCCCATTTCGGCGGCGTGGTCCGCGTAGTTGCGTCCCACGCACACGATCTTGGAGCGCGGGATGACCGGAGCAAGCAACCGCACCTCGGAGACCTCCACCGTGCGGTCGAGGGGTTGCACGCCCACGTAGAGGGGGTCGCCCGAGAGGTATGTGATTTTTTCCTGGCCCTCGGGCCCGGAAACCACACCAAAGTGAATTTCATTGTCAAAGGTGAACCGTGCAATGCGCATGCCCTAAGGCTACACAGCACGGTCCACCTCGGACTCGTGTTGAGCGGTGAGCGATCAGGCCAGTCGCGTGAGCCAGCCGTGGGTATCCTCCGCACGACCGGTCTGGATGTCGAGCAGCTGCTGGCGCAGGGACATGGTCACTTCGCCCGGCTGGTCGTCCTCGCTGCCGATGACCTCGTCGTGACTGACCAGACGACGCACGGGTGCGATGACCGCTGCGGTTCCGCACGCGAAGACCTCGGTCAGCTCGCCCGACGCCTTGCCCTCACGCCATTCGTCCAGCGTGAATCGGCGTTCTTCGACCTGCAGGCCGCGCTCCTTGGCCAGCTCGATGATTGAGCGGCGGGTGACGCCCTCCAGAATGGTTCCCGTAAGTTCCGGGGTCACCACTCGGCCGTTTTTGAAGACGAAGAACACGTTCATGCCACCGAGTTCTTCAACGGCGTCGTCGCGCTCGTGGTCGAGGAACAACACCTGGCTGCAGCCGTGGGCGTCGCCTTCCATTTGCGCAATCAACGACGCCGCATAGTTGCCGCCGCACTTTGCCGAACCGGTGCCGCCCTTGCCCGCGCGGGCGTAGGTGCGGGACAGCCAGATGTCCACGGGCTCCACCGTGCCGAAATAGTTACCGGCCGGGGAGGCGATGACGGAAAACCGCGCCTGGCGCGACGGGCGCACCCCGAGGAACGGCTCCGTGGCAATCATAAAGGGGCGCACATAGAGGGACTCACCGTCACCGGAGGGCACCCATTTCTCGTCCGTGCTCACGAGTTCACGCACGGCGTCCACGAACGTGTCTTCCGGCAGTGCCGGCAACGCGAGGCGCTCGGCCGAGCGGTTCAAGCGAGCCGCATTGGCCTCCGGGCGGAAGCTCCACACGGAGCCGTCCTGGTGGCGGTAGGCCTTGAGTCCCTCAAAGATCTCCTGGCCGTAGTGGAACACGGCGGCGGAGGGGTCCAGGGCAATCGGACCGTAGGCCTCCAGGCGAGGATTGTCCCACTGCCCGGTGCCCTTTTCCACGTCACCGGTCCAGTCGATGGAGATCATGTTGTCCGTGAAATGTACGCCGAAACCGGGGTTGGCCAGGACGGCGTTGCGGACCTCGTCGGTGGCCGGGTGGGGATTGGGCTGGCGGACGAACTGGGTGCTCAAGAGTATTCTCCTTCGACTGCTCGGATTCAGGCGTCCTGCAGGGCGGCCACAATGTGGTCGCCCACCTGATCGGTGCTGCGCTTCTCATTGCCGTGCGTCTCGAGATCCCGGCGCACTGCCTGGTTGATCTGGTCTGCGAGATTCTCGTGGCCCAGGTGTTCCAGCATCATGGCGGCGGCAAGGATGGCGGCCACCGGCTGCGCTGTTGCGGTTCCCGCAATGTCCGGTGCGGAACCGTGAACGGGTTCGAACATGGACGGCGCAGTGCGATCTGCGTTGATGTTACCGCACGGTGCCAGACCGATACCTCCGGTCACCGCGCCCGCCTGGTCGGTGAGGATGTCGCCGAACAGGTTGTCGGTGACGATCACGTCAAAGCGGGAGGGCTCGGTGGTCAGGAAGATCGTGGCGGCGTCGATGTGCAGGTAATCCACGGTGACGTCCGGGTACTGCGGTGCGAACTGGTTGACGGTCTCCTGGTACAACCGGCCCGCATTGACCAGCACATTGTGCTTGTGCACCAGGGTGAGTTTCTTGCGCGGGCGCTTTTGCGCCAGCTCGAACGCGTACTTGACCAGGCGGCGTACACCGTGGGCGGTGTTGATCGACACCTCGGTCGCGATCTCGTGGTCGGTGCCCTGGCGGACCCGGCCGCCGTTACCGGCGTAGAGACCCTCGGTGCCTTCACGGACCACCACGAAATCAATGTCCCCGGGCTCGGCCAGCGGGCTGGTGGTCCCCAGGTAGAGGGTGGCGGGGCGCAGGTTGATGTAGTGGTCGAACGTGAAGCGCAGCTTCAGCAGCAGGTCACGCTCGAGAATTCCGGAGGGGATGCGGGTGTCGTTGGGGGCGGCACCGACCGCGCCGAACAGGATGGCGTCATGACCGCGGAGCTGGTCGAGGGTTTCATCGCTGAGCACCTCCCCCGTGGCCAGCCAATGCTCGGCTCCCAGCGGGTAGGTGGTCTTCGCCAGGGTGATGCCGGCCGGCTCAGTCACGGCGTCGAGTACTTTCACCGCCTCGGCAACGACCTCGGGGCCGATTCCGTCCCCGGGGATCACGGCGATCGAGTAGGTGGTGGCTGCGTTCGACGATGCTTCGCTCATGATCCCAGCCTAAATCTGCCGGGCGTCAGGATTCCACAACGTGAATACGTGTCTCGAATACCGAGACATGAAACGACGGCGCCGTCACGTTCCCGTGACGACGCCGCCGCCTCACCTGCCGCACGCGCGCTCAGGCCTTGAGAACCTCGGGCTCTTCGTAGCGCGGGAATACACCGCTCGGCTTGGGCAGCTCGGTCCCGGGCACCAACCGATCGGCAATCGCGGCGTACCGGCGGGCTTCCCCGTCGGGTTGACCCAGCTGGGTCAGCAGCTCGGCCATGGAGTCGGGCATGATCGGCTGCACCAGGATCGCCACGATCCGCAGCACCTCCGCCGTCACGTACAGCACGGTGGCCATGCGCTCGGGGTCCGTCTTGCGCAGTACCCACGGCTCCTGCGCCGTGAAGTAGCGGTTGGCATTGGCGATCACACGCCAGACCGCTTCCAACCCACGGTGGAACGCCTGGGCGTCGAACGCGGTGCGCAACGTGTCCACCGCGGCGCTGGCCTCGTCGAGCATGGCCTGGTCCTCGGCGGTGAACTCACCGGGCTCGGGGGCTGCTCCCCCGAGGTTCTTGGCGACCATGGACAGGCTGCGCTGGGCCAGGTTTCCCAGGTCGTTGGCCAGGTCCGAGTTGATGCGCGATGCAATCGAGTCGTGGGAGTAATTGCCGTCCTGGCCGAAGGGAACCTCGCGCAACAGGAAGAAGCGCAGTTGATCCAGGCCGTATTCGCTGATCAGCGAGTGCGGGTCGATCACGTTGCCCACCGACTTGGACATCTTCTCGCCCTGGTTGAACAGGAACCCGTGGGCGTACACGCGCTTGGGTAGTTCCAGTCCGGCGGACATCAGGAAAGCCGGCCAGTACACGGCGTGGAACCGGGCGATGTCCTTGCCGATCAGGTGCAGATCGGCGGGCCAGTAGGTCTGGAACTTGGTGTCCTCGGTGTCCGGGTAGCCCAGGCCGGTGAGGTAGTTGGTCAGCGCGTCCACCCACACGTACATCACGTGATCCGGGTTGCCCGGCACGGGAACACCCCAGTCGAAGGTGGTGCGCGAGATCGACAAATCCTGCAACCCGCCCCCCACAAAAGATGCAATTTCATGGGAACGGGTCTCGGGCTGCACGAAACCCGTCTCGTAGAGCGCCAGCAGCTTGTCCTGGTAGGCCGAGAGGCGGAAGAAGTAGCTCTCTTCCTCGGTCCACGTCAGTTCGGTGCCGGTGCCGATCGAGTACCGCTGGCCGTCCGCGCGGACCTCGGTCTCGTCCTCGGCGTAGTAGGCCTCGTCGCGCACGGAGTACCACCCGGCGTACTTGTCCAGGTAAATGTCACCGTTGGCCTCCATCCGCCGCCAGAGGTCCTGGCTCGCGGCATAGTGGTCCTCGTCCGTAGTGCGGATGAACCGGTCGTAGCTGACCTGCAGCTCGTCGTCCATCGCCTTGAACTGGGACGCGTTCTGATCCGCGAGCTCTCGCGGTGACACACCCTGCTTCTCAGCGGTCTGCTGCATTTTCTGGCCGTGCTCATCGGTGCCGGTCTGGAACCGCACGTCAAAGCCGTCCAAACGCTTGAATCGCGCCATGGTGTCCGCGGCAATCGCCTCGTACGCGTGCCCGATGTGCGGGGACCCGTTCGGGTAGGAAATCGCGGTGGTCAGGTAGTAGGGAATCTGCTCGCTCACGCCCTCCACTCTAGCGACCGTCCAGTGCTTTTCCCGCCTCGGGAATCCTCGGACAGCACGACGCCGCCGCGAGAGTTCACGTGAACTCTCGCGGCGGCGTCGGCGATCGAACTATTGCACCCAACGGCAGTGCCGGATCAGGACCGATCAGCGAGCGGCGGTGCCCTCGGTGTAGTCCTCATCGGTCTGCTCCCACGCGAAGAGGGAACGCAGCTCACGGCCGGTCTCCTCAATGGGGTGAGACTCTTCCTTGGAACGCAGTTCCTTGAACTCCTTGCCACCGCTGGACTGGTCCTCCATGAAGCGCTTGGCAAAAGTGCCGTCCTGGATGTCCTGCAGAACGGCCTGCATGTTCTCCTTGACGTGGGCATCGACCACGCGCGGCCCGGAGACGTAGTCGCCGTACTCGGCGGTGTCGGAGATGGACCAGCGCTGCTTGGCAATGCCGCCCTCGACCATGAGGTCCACGATCAGCTTGAGCTCGTGGAGCACCTCGAAGTAGGCGATTTCCGGCTGGTAGCCGGCCTCGGTGAGGACCTCGAAGCCCTGCTGCACCAGGTGGGACATGCCGCCGCACAGCACGGCCTGCTCGCCGAACAGGTCGGACTCGGTCTCCTCCGTGAAGGTGGTCTCAATGACACCGGCGCGGGTGCCGCCGATGCCCTTGGCGTAGGACAGTGCCAGCTCGAGGGCCTTGCCGGACGCATCGACCTCGACGGCCACGAGGTCGGGCACGGCGCGGCCGGCTTCGAACTCGCGGCGCACGGTGTGACCGGGGCCCTTGGGAGCGACCATGGCCACGTCAACACCCTCGGGTGCCTTGATGTAACCGAACCGGATGTTGAAACCGTGCGCAAAGAAGATCGCGTCACCCTCGTCCAGGTTGTCCTTGATGGACTCCTCGAAGACCTGGGCCTGGACCTGGTCCGGGGTCAGGATCATGATCACGTCCGCTTCCTTGGCGGCCTCGGCCACGGTGAGCACGCGCAGACCGTGAGCCTCTGCCTTCGCACGAGACTTGGAACCCTCGGCCAGACCGATACGGACGTCCACGCCGGAATCACGCAGGTTCAGCGCGTGGGCGTGCCCCTGGGAGCCGTAACCAATGATGGCCACGGAGCGGTTCTGGATGATCGACAGATCTGCATCGTCGTTGTAGTAGATCTTTGCCATGGGGTTGTCTATCTCCTCATTCGATGGTGGGACTGCTGTTCGGATCGGGGACCGCGTCCCGAGCGGAACCCGATCAAGGGTGTCGTGGTGCTAGTGCCGCAGCGCGCGGTCCGACATGGACTTGGGGCCGCGCCCCAGGGCCAGCGTGCCGGCACGAACGATTTCGCGGACGCCGAAGGGCTCGAGCACGTCCAACAGGGCGTGGATCTTGTCCCGCGCACCCGTGGATTCAATGACCACGGATTCGGTGGAGACGTCCACGATGGTGGCCCGGAACAGATTTGCAGCCTGGGTGACCTGCAAACGAGTGGACGCGTCCGCACGCACCTTGACCATTATGTGGTCGCGCTGCACGGAGGACTCCGGGGCGAGCTCAACAATCTTGATGACGTTGATGAGCTTGTTGAGTTGCTTGGTGACCTGCTCCAGCAATTCGCCGTCCGCATCGACCACCACGGTGATCCGTGAGATCCCCGGGATTTCGGTGGGACCCACCGCCAGGGAGTGGATGTTGAACGCACGGCGCGCGAACAAACCGGCAACGCGCGTCAGCACGCCGGGCTTGTCCTCAACCAGAACGGAGAGGGTGTGTCGGCTCATCAATTAGTCCTCCGGGTTCCAGTCAGGAGTCAGGTTCTTGGCAATTTGGATCTGGTCGTTGGAAACGCCCGAGGGAACCATGGGCCAGACCATGGCGTCCGCGGACACCACGAAGTCGATCACCACGGGGCGGTCGTTGATCTCCAGGGCCTGCTTGATCACGTCATCCACTTGATCATCGCTTTCGCAACGCAACGCGGCGCAACCGTAGGCCTCGGCCAGTTTCACGAAGTCCGGCACACGGCGGGAATTGTGGCCGGTGTTCAGCTCCGTATTGGAGTAGCGACCGTCGTAGAACAAGGTCTGCCACTGGCGCACCATACCCAGTGACGAGTTGTTGATCACGGCCACCTTGATGGGGATGTTGTTGATCACGCACGTGGCAAGTTCCTGATTGGTCATTTGGAAACAACCGTCGCCGTCGATGGCCCACACCACGCGGTCCGGCTGGGACACCTGCGCGCCCATGGCGGCGGGAACCGCAAAGCCCATGGTGCCCAGACCGGAGGAGTTGAGCCACTGGCGAGGGCGCTCGTAGGCCACGAATTGCGCGGACCACATCTGGTGCTGGCCCACGCCGGAGACGTAGACGGCTTCGGGTCCGGTCAGGGCCGAGATGCGTTCGATCACGTACTGGGGACTGCCCAGCCCGTCATCGGTGCGAGCGTAACCGAGCGGGTAGGTGTCGCGCAGACTCGACAGCGTGGTCCACCACGTGCCCAGATCCGGTTTGCCGCCCGTCTCGAATTCTTGCCGCACCGCATCACTGAGATCAGGGATCACGGTCTTGAGGTCACCCACGATCGGAACGTCCGCCGTGCGGTTCTTGGAGATCTCCGCGGGATCGATGTCCGCGTGGATCACCTTGGCATTGGGGGCGAACGTGTCCAGTTGACCGGTCACGCGATCGTCGAACCGAGCACCCAGAGTCACCAGCAGGTCAGCCTGCTGCAACGCGTAGACGGCCGGAACCGTGCCGTGCATACCGGGCATGCCCAGGTTCAACTCGTGGGAGTCCGGGAACACACCGCGGGCGGTGAGTGTGGTGACCACGGGAGCGCCGGTGAGTTCTGCGAGCTCGAGGAGCTCCGCAGCGGCGTCGGCTCGCATGGTGCCACCACCGGTGTAAAGCACCGGACGCTCGGCGGAAGCGATCAGACGGGCCGCTTCCCTGATCTGCTTGGAGTGACCACGCGTCACGGGGCGGTAACCCGCCAGCTCCAGCTGCGGGGGCCAGGAGAACATCATGGTGGAGACCTGGGCGTCCTTGGACACGTCCACCAGGACCGGGCCGGGGCGTCCGGTCGAGGCCAGGTGGAAGGCCTCCGCCAGAACGCGAGGAATGTCCTGGGGGTCGGTCACCAGGTAGGAGTGCTTGGTGATGGGCATGGTCATACCCACGATGTCCGCCTCCTGGAATGCATCGGTTCCGATGAAGGCACTGGAGACCTGACCCGTGATCGCAACCATGGGGATCGAATCCATGTTGGCGTCCGCAAGTGCGGTGACCAAGTTGGTGGCGCCGGGACCGGAGGTCACGATGCACACACCGGTGCGCCCCGATGCCAAGGCGTAGCCCTCTGCCGCGTGCCCCGCGCCCTGCTCGTGACGCACCAGGATGTGGTTGATCTTCTCCGCATCCATCAAGGGGTCGTACGTGGGAAGGATTGCACCACCCGGAAGACCGAACACATCGGTGACCCCGAGCTGCTCGAGGGAGCGAATAATGGCGCGCGAGCCGGTCATTTCCTCCGGGCCTTCGGCGCCGGCCACCGCGGTGGCCACGGGATGCTGCTCCGATTCCGCGCCCACCAATGACGCTGAAGTGTTCTCGGCGCGCCGATGGGCCATCACGGCCGGTGAAATCGGCTGATCCTTACTCATAGTGGATATTTCCTTTACCTGCTGTTGGTGCTGAACGCCGGGCGGGCCATCCCCTGACCGATGACGGTGAGCCAGTGCGGATCGTTATACATAAGGAAAGGCCCTCACGCCACGGGTTTCGTGAGCGTTCGGGCCTGTGTCCACGCGCGACGTATTCGACTCAGGCCCGATGTCCGATAAGAACAACGACTCCAAGGTCTACAACGTCACTCGGTGCGAACTGCATAACACCCACTGTAGTGAGGCGCGCGCCTCCTGTGTCAATCTTCGGACGCCATGTCTCACATTATGAACTACTCTCCGGTGGACGGGAGAACAAGGCGTCCCGGTTGCACCAAGAACTTCGGTGCTTGGCCGGTCCTGACGCGCTCGACCTGCTGGAGAATGAGATCCCGCACGCGGGGCCGGTAGGACACATTGGATCCGCCCACGTGAGGGAGCACGATGGACCCTGCGGCGCTCATGAGGGGGTGATCACCGGGCAGCGGCTCCGGGTCCACCACGTCCAGGGCACAGCGCAGTCGCCCCTGGACCACTTCTTCGGTCAGGGCGTCCGTGTCGACCAGCGACCCCCGCCCCACATTGACGACCAGAGCGTCGTCGGGGAGCCTACGCAGGGCCGCGGCGTCGAACATGCCCTCCGTTGCCTCGGTGAGTGGGAGCGCGACCACCAGAATGTCGGTCTCGGGCAGAATCTGGTCCAATTCGTCCACGCCACGAACCTGGCCCTGCTCGTCCTCCCGCGCCGACGACGCCACGCGAGTGATCTCGACCTCGAACGGCCGCAGGCGGTCAATGACGGCCGAACCGATTTCTCCGATTCCCACGACCGTGGCCCGGGAATCCGCCACCGCACGGGAAAAGAACCGCTTGTACACGCCTTCCTTCTGCTGCACGATGGCGCGATCCATGCTGCGCTGCGCGGCAATGATGAGACCCACCGCGATTTCCGCGGTACCCGCGGCGTGCACCCAACCGGCGGAGCTCAACGCAACGTCGGGGCCGATTCGCTCCGGAACCCCGTCGTAACCGGTGGACTGCAACTGTAGGAGTTTCACATTTTCGACCGCGGACGGATTCTTCAACCATCGTCCGCTGAAGTACGGCGCCACGGCGATGTCAATGTCCTCGCGTGCGCACCCCTCGGGCTCACCCTCGAGATCCCACAACACACAAGTGAAGTCGTCGAGTTCGGCACTGATCTGATCGAAGAGCTTTTGCTCAGGCAGGGAGATCACGCGCAAGTCTGACAGGGCCACGGTGGGGTGCTGAGAGGTCATGGCTTTATGGTACGTGCGAGCGGCTCCTCGGACGTGTCCGGCACCACGCCTGCCGAATTGGACAGATCCGCAGGCGGTGCTACAGTTATCTCTCGTTGCGCAGGGGAAACCCCGCATGGAGCCGTTGTCAAACGACACGGATGATGTGCTAAATTTTTCCCGGTAACGCCAGCGCCCCTAGCTCAATTGGCAGAGCAATTGACTCTTAATCAATGGGTTCTGGGTTCGAGTCCCAGGGGGCGCACCCCACAAGTTCGACCGCATTGCTGGCAATGCGGTCGAACTTTTTTATTGCCCGATTTCACGGCTCAATGAAATGTACGACCAGGAAACTGCGCAACCCCTACCGAGGTGGCGTAGTCCAGGCCGGTTCGCGGGATTACTGTGCTGCGCTGGCGGGGTTCTCCGCATCCTCCCGCACCACACCGTCATCGGTAACTTCCAATTTCCATCGGGCTCCACCCAGAGTGGAAATGATCTCCGCCAATGAACGCCGAAGATTCTCATCCATAAGGGTGCCTTCACCCAACAAATCGTTTTCCAACTTGGATGCCGTGTCCAGGACCTTCTCCCCCTCCGGAGAGATGGACACGACGTGTGAACGGCGATCACGAACATCCTTGGATCGGGTGATATGCCCGTGAACCTCAAGTCGATGCAAAGTCTTGCCCATGGTCTGAGCCTGAACCCGAACCTTGTGTGCAAGCTGCGCCTGGGTCATACTACCCTCGGCCTGCAGGACGTCCAGGGCCATCACACCGGCATGGGTGATTCCCAGGGATGCGAGGCTCTCGTTCCACGCATGTTCCACTAGGCGCGCCGCAGTTGACAGCAGGCGATTTGGGGGCCACTGGTTTCGATGAGACATACCCCCCAGTATACCCGCCAATGGCCAATCGGCAGATTATGGTCAGGGTACTGATAAAGCAAATTCGTGACGTAAGGTACCTTATCCACCACATGTCCTGCGCGTCAGCCATTCTGTAACTTCTGGCCTGGAGCGAGCTCATGCCCTCGAGCGGCCGGTCGAGATGCGCGAGCACTGTTACCCAACCGGAAGGAAGCCCCCTGTGACAACCACGTTAACTGCCGGAGACACCGCCCCCGCGTTCACCCTCCAGGATGCGAACGGAGACGACGTCTCCCTCGGGGACTACCGCGGCCGGCGCGTGATCGTGTATTTCTACCCCAAGGCAGCCACTCCCGGCTGCACCACGCAAGCGTGTGATTTTCGTGACAACCTCGCGCGGTTTACTGCAGATGGGTTTGCGGTGCTGGGAATCTCCCCGGACGCCCCGACTGCCCTGGCGCGCTTCACGGACAAGCAGGAACTGACGTTTCCGCTGCTCTCGGACCAGGACCATTCCGTAGCCGAAGCCTACGGCGCCTGGGGCGAGAAGAAGAACTACGGCAAGACGTACGAGGGCCTCATCCGCTCCACCGTGGTCGTGGATGCCCAGGGTGTCGTGGAACTGGCGCAGTACAACGTGCGCGCCAAGGGCCACGTGGCCAAGTTGCGCCGGGACCTGCACCTGGACTGAACGGCGGGACCGGAGCACCCGGGCCGGGCACTGCGATGCGGGCACCCGACACGTTCGGCCACGATTGTGCGGTTACCATGGTTCTCGTTCGCCGGGTAGGCCCGTGCGAGCTGCGCGAGTGGTGGAACTGGTAGACACGCAGGATTTAGGTTCCTGTGCCTCACGGCGTGCGGGTTCGATTCCCGTCTTGCGCACCAACCCGGTTAGCTCCGTCAACAGCTGTCGGTCGGTGAAAGGATCAGCCTCGTTGAGCACCTCGGAATTCCAGTTCGGGCGTCGCGGGTTCCTGGCCGCGGCCGGGCTGGGAGTAGTGCTCACCGGTTGCGGTGCCACCACGCCACGGTCTCAGGACTCCCCGGCCCTGCCCGACGCCTCGTTCGTCTTTGCCCAGGCAGCTTCTCCCGCCACACTGGATCCGTCCATCAGTAATTCGGTGGAAACTTCTCGGATCGCCGCTCAAGTCCTCGAGGGTCTGGTCAGAGCAGACCCCTCGACCGGGGAGCCTCTCCCGGGTCTGGCGGAATCCTGGGAGCTCGACGCCGACAACCGTTCCGTAACCTTCACCCTCCGGCGCGGGATCTCGTTTCACGACGGCGCCGCCCTGAACGCCGAGGCAGTGCGCGCGAACTTCGACAAGTGGCGGGAGCAGGCCGAGTCGGATGAGCCCTGGGCGCCCAGGACGTCCTTTGCCACGGTGTTCCGACACGGCAACACGGATCCATCCACACCCTCCAGCTACGGCGGTTGCGAGGTGGTCGATGAGCGCACGGTCAAGATCGTGCTGCGCCACCCGTACCACCCCCTGCTCCACGCGCTGACCCAGCCATCGTTCGGTCTTGCCTCACCCGACAGCATCGCCGCCGACACCTCGCGCAGCCATCCCGTGGGCACCGGTCCGTTCGGCTTCGACTCCGCCGATGCCACGGCGGTCCGACTGAGCGTCAATCCCGATTACTGGGCGGACCTGGGCCACCTAGGCAGCGTGGAGTTCCGCAGTGTCCCGGACTCCAAAGTCCGGTACGCCGCACTCGTATCCGGCCAAGTGGATGCCTATGACCAGGTCGGCCTGGACGATTTCGCCCCCCTGGCCCGCAGCGGCACCCAGGTGCTGTTCCGCGACCCGTATTCCGTGTCCTACGTGGGGATCAACCAGCGTCTCCCCCTGCTGCAGGACGTGACGATTCGCCGCGCAATCGCTGCGGCCATTGATCGAGGTGCCATTGCCCGGGAGCTGTTCCCCAACGGCACCAACGTGGCCAATCAGTTCATCCCGGCGCGATTCAACGTGGATGGTGATGACCTACAGGTCCCAGGATTCAACCCGCAACGCGCCCGAGACCTGCTCGCCGACTCGGACTACGACGGCGAACGGCTGAGCTTTTATTATCCGCGCAACACCTCCCGGCTGTACCTGCAGAAACCCGAGCAGGTCTTCGCCATGATGTCCGAGCAGCTCACGCGGGTGGGATTTAATCTGGACCCGGTAGCCCTGGAATGGGATGACGACTATGTGCAGAAAGTTACGGATCCGGAGTCACGTCATGCCCTCAGCCTGATGGGATGGAGTGGCGGGTTCCGAGATCCGGACAATTTCCTGGGCCCGTTGATGGGCTCCCCCAACGCCGAGTTCGGGATTCGGAACACGGGCCTGTTCACGGCCGTCAATCGCGCGGCCGCGATGTCCGACGACGCCGCCCGGGCCAACACCTACCGGGCGTTGAACAATCGGATCTCCAGAATGCTGCCGGCCATTCCGCTTGCGCACTCCGTATCGGCCGTGGCCGTCAACAGCAGGGTCGAGACCTTTCCCCTGACCTCGACCGGACACGAACTGTTCAACGACCTGACCCTGCGTAGCGGCTGACGAATCGGCATCTCGCACTGATTTCCATTCGGTGATCGTCGCGGGCTGGAGATAGTCTTGATGTGAACCTCACGCGGCGCACCGACGCGCCCGCAAAGCATTCCGGGAGACACCTTGACTTCAACTCAGCCCACAGAATCCACCGACGTTCTTCTGGTTGGCGCAGGCATCATGAGTGCCACGCTTGCAACCATCCTCAAGGATCTTCAGCCCCACTGGGACATGACCATCCTGGAGCGTCTGGACCGCGCAGGGTTGGAAAGTTCCAACGCCTGGAACAACGCCGGCACCGGTCACGCCGCCCTGTGTGAACTCAACTACGCGCCCCAGGCCGCGGACGGTTCCGTGAGCGCACAGAAGGCACTCAACATCAACGAGCAGTTCCACGTGACCCGCCAGCTGTGGTCCACGTTGGTGGAGAACGGAGTGCTCAAGGAGCCCTCCGGCTTCATCAACCCGGTCCCCCACATCTCCATGGTGTTCGGCGAGGACCACGCCGACTACCTGCGCACCCGCTACGACTCGTTCAAGCAGAACAAGCTCTTCGAACGCATGGAATTCTCGGTGGACCGCGACAAGATCGCCGATTGGGCCCCGTTGACCATGCACGGTCGTGGTGCCGGTCGTGTGGCTGCGACCTTCGCCCCCGAAGGCACAGACGTGGACTTCGGTGCGCTGACCAATCAGCTGATCGACTACGTCGCGGGCCAGGGTGCCACGGTCCGGTACGGCCAGCAGGTCACGACCCTGAACCGGCAGTCCGACGGTTCCTGGCTGGTCAAGGTCGAGGATCTCCTCAACAGCGACAACAACCGGAGCATCCACGCCAAGTTCGTGTTCCTCGGCGCCGGTGGTGGCGCCCTGCACCTGCTGCAGCGCTCCGGTATCAAGGAAGCCAAGGGGTTTGGAGGTTTCCCGGTGTCCGGGCTGTTCCTGCGTAACACCGATCCCGCCGTCACCTCTCAGCACAACGCCAAGGTGTACGGGCAGGCCTCCGTGGGAGCACCGCCCATGTCCGTGCCGCACCTGGACACCCGTTACGTCAATGGCCAAAAGGCCGTGATGTTCGGTCCCTATGGCGGATTCAAACCCAACTTCTTAAAGCACGGTTCTTTCCTGGACCTGCCCAAGTCGGTGCGTGCGCACAACCTCTACCCCATGACTCGCGCGGGACTGGCCAATCTCGACCTGGTCAAGTACCTCCTGAGCGAATTGACCAAGACCCGCTCCCAGCGCATGGACGCCTTGCACGAGTACTACCCCACCGCCGAGGCCGGCCAGTGGGATCTCATCGAGGCCGGCCAGCGCGTCCAGGTCATGAAGAAAGATCCCCAAAAGGGTGGCGTGCTGCAGTTCGGCACAGAGCTGGTGACCAGCGCGGACGGTTCCATCGGAGCGTTGCTGGGCGCGTCCCCTGGTGCCTCCACCGCGGTACCCATCATGTTGAACATGTTGTCCCGTTGCTTCCCGGCCAAAATGTCGGAGTGGGAGCCACGGTTGAAGGAACTCATTCCGGCCTACGGTGAAAAACTCAATGACAACCCGCAACTCGCGGACGAGATCATTGGCCACACCTCCGAGGTGCTGGGTATCCGCTGACCTGCTGAGTCACCCGCGGCCCGAGCCGGGACTGCGTTTCCACGGGAGCATTTGTACATGTCGTGCAAATGCTCCCGTGCTGTTTCCACAATTCGCACCCGGTATCGCGATGTGCACTCTTCCGGGGACAGGGTTACCCACAGGTGTCAGAAATGTGGACACTGGCGACACCGGAGCTTTGGCTGCGGTTTCGTAGCATGGAAAGAACGCTCATAGGGGGTGAGCGTTCAAAGGGGGAATTATGCCATCAAGAGGGAGTATCGAAGCGTGGGAGGCCGTAGGCCGTTGCCACGTCTCCGTGACCCGCGTACTACAACGCAACGTGAACTTACATGGTTTGTCGCGCCGAGAATTCGAGGTGCTGGCAACTTTGTACACAGCTGATCGCAGTGGTTTGAGATTGCGTGACCTCAACAGTCATGTACTTCTGACCCAGTCGAGTCTTTCCAGAATGTTGGAACGGCTCGAGTTGAAGGGCTTGGTCACCCGGCGCCAGGATGCGCAGGACCTACGGGGTGTGCGTGTCGCGCTGACCAGTAGTGGTTCGGAATTGTACGAGGCCATTTCTGTGGATCATGACCAAATGGTTGCCGAACTCATCAGCACAGCGCTCGATCCGGATGAAGTCCGAGTGCTGATGCGGTTGAGCGAACGCGTCCACCAGTACTCATTGTCTTTACACCGATAGGCCCGCTGGGCTCGGAAGGGGACCGAGTGCCGCGGTGAGCTGCGGGGTGCATGATCCAGCGCCCACAGCTCAGTAGACTGTCTAAGAACTGTCATCAGCACCAGCGACACATTTCTTAGAGAGGACTACGCGATGAGCGAGCAAAAGCTTGAAGCCACGCAGCGCCGCGACCACGCGGCCCCAGATCCGGACCACGATGCCAAGCCCGACTCTCCCACTGATCTCAAGGGACAGTCGTGGGGGTACGTGTTCAAACGCGCCCTTTCTGAATTCAGCAAGGACGGCTGTACCGACCTGGCAGCATCGCTGACCTACTTCGCGGTGCTGTCGGTCTTCCCGGCGCTGTTGGCGTTGGTTTCGCTGCTGGGCGTTTTCGGCCAGGGCGAAGCCACCACCACGGCGATCCTGGACTTCTTGGAGCAGTACGCACCGCCCGAACTGGTCAGTCTGCTGTCCGGTCCCATTTCCCAGCTGACCACCCAGTCGGGTGCCGGATTGGCCCTGATCGTCGGTGTGGCCGGTGCATTGTGGACCGCTTCCGGTTACACCGGCGCGTTCGGTCGTGCCATGAACCGGATCTACGAGGTCAGCGAGGGACGCCCGTTCCTGAAGCTCAAGCCCGTCATGTTGCTCGTGACCCTGGCGGTCGTCTTGATCGTGGCGCTGGTCATGTTCATGGTGCTCCTGTCCGGTGACATCGCCCAGACCGTGGGCGACCTGGTGGGCCTGGGCTCCACCGCGGTGACCGTGTGGAACTGGGCCAAGATTCCCGTCATCCTCTTCCTGGTGGTGCTGCTGATCGCGCTGCTGTACTACGCGACTCCCAATGTGAAGCAGCCCAAGTTCCGCTGGATGAGCCCCGGTGCCGTGATCGCATTGGTGGCCATGGGCCTGGCCGGTGCCGCTTTCGCGTTCTATGTGACCAACTTCGCGAGCTACAACGCCACCTACGGCGTCATCGGCTCCGTGATCATCTTGCTGTTGGGCCTGTGGATCATGAACAACGTGCTCCTGTTCGGCGCGGAGGTCGATGCCGAGGTCGAGCGCGGCCGCCAGCTCCAGGGTGGCCTGCGGGCCGAGGGCACCATCCAGTTGCCCCCGCGTGACGTCCGCCAGACCAAGAAGCTCCAGGCCAAAGAGGAAAAACTCGAGGCCGAAGGCCGCAAGCTCCGCCTGCAGCACGACCACATCGATTACTCGTCCGATTCCGACGATTCCAAGGACTCCAAGGACTAGCGTCAACTACTTCACGCGTTCGGTCCGAAGCCGGTTCGAGGTCCCCACGGGCCACGAACCGGCTTCGGCCGTTAACGCACCCTCGGATTCCGCGCGCGCTGCGCGGCCCCGCACTCTTCTCGCACGCCCACGGCGCACAATCCAAGGCCGGCGGCCTCGCCGCGTTCCCCGCCGAGCGGCGTCGTCACAACGCAGTTCCTCGCGGGGCGAACTCCCGGCACCTCCCCCGAGCTCTGACCTAAGCTGGAAGCAATGCCAGCTACAGCCCAACAGGAAGGCACACGCATGCACAAGGTTAAAGGTGTCGTGGTCAAGGCAAAGAACGAACCGGCCACGGTGGAAACGATTCTGGTACCGGATCCCGGACCCGGCGAGGCCCTGGTGGACGTGCTGACGTGCGGTGTGTGCCAAACCGACCTGCATTACAAGGTGGGCGGCGTGGGTGACAACTTCCCCTACCTGCTCGGCCACGAAGCCGCCGGTGTCGTCAGCGCCGTGGGCGAAGGCGTCACCGAGGTCGAGGTGGGCGATCACGTGATCCTCAATTGGCGCGCTGTGTGCGGTGAGTGCCGCGCATGCCGCAGGGGCGAGCCGTGGTACTGCTTCGACACGCACAATGCGACCCAGAAAATGACTCTCGAGGACGGTACCGAACTGGAACCGGCCCTGGGCATCGGTGCCTTTGCGGAAAAGACGTTGGTGGCGGCCGGGCAATGCACCCGTGTGGAAACTCCTCTCGAGGACCACCAGTACGCTGCCGTGGGTCTGCTCGGGTGCGGCGTGACCGCCGGCATCGGTGCGGCCATCAATACCGGCGCCGTGAAGCGTGGCGAGTCCGTAGCCGTGATCGGCTGCGGTGGCGTGGGCACGGCCGCAATTGCCGGTGCGGCCTTGGCCGGAGCCACAACCATCATTGCCGTGGACCTCGACACCGAGAAACTCGCCACCGCCCAGCGCCTGGGCGCAACCCACACGGTCAACTCCAAGGACCGTGATCCGGTGGAAGCGATTAGGGAACTCACGGACGGTAACGGTGCGGATCTGGTCATTGATGCCGTGGGCATCGAGCCCACCTTCAAGCAAGCATTCCAGGCTCGCGATCTCGCCGGACGGGTGGTCCTGGTGGGCGTGCCCGATCCCGGAACCACCATTGACCTGCCCCTGGACGAAATCTTCTCCCGCGGCGGTTCCATCAAGTCCGCGTGGTACGGGGACACCCTGCCCTCGCGTGACTTCCCCATGCTCGTGGACCAGTACAAGCTGGGCCGCCTCGACCTCGATGCGTTCGTGACCGAGCGCATCAAGTTGGACGAGGTGGACGAAGCATTCGAGACCATGAAGGCCGGTAAGGTCCTGCGATCCGTAGTGGAGATGCCCCGATGAGCGAACAGCCGACAACGATTCTCAGCGACGACCAGACCGGTCTGCGGATCGACAATTGCGTGACCTCCGGCACGTTCAGCCTGGACGGCGGCACGTGGGAGGTCGACAACAACGTGTGGATCATCGGCAACGGGGTGGAGTGCGCGGTCATTGACCCGGCACACAACCCGCAAGCCGTTGTGGACGCCGTGGCGGGGCGAACCATCACCCACGTGCTGTTGACCCACGGACACGACGACCACATCGCCGCGGTTCGCGAGTTCGTGGAACTGGCCGGCACCGACGCCCAGATCTATATGCACCCGGAGGACCTGGTGCTGTGGCGCAAGGTGTTCTCGGACGGCTCCGAGCCGGAACCGCTCGAGGACAACCAGCACATCGTCGCGGGTACGGCGGCACTGACCGTGCTGCACACCCCCGGGCACTCCCCCGGTTCCGTGGTCTTCCACGCTCCCGAGGTCGGCGATCACGGCGTGCTGTTCAGCGGCGACACGATGTTCCAGGGCGGCCCGGGTGCTACGGGACGGTCCTATTCGGATTTCCCCACCATCATTGGATCCATTCAGGAACGCATCCTCGGCCTGCCGGAGGAAACCCTGGTACTCACCGGGCACGGCGACTCCACCACCGTGGGCAACGAGAAACCGCACCTGAGCGAGTGGATTGCGCGCGGCCACTGAGTCCACGGGCACAAGCTCCACCCAAATGAACCGCGTCACGGCCGGCAACGGCTGCGGCGCGGTTCGTCTTTAATGAGCGCCCTTGCACCGGCGTCCGGGGGCTTTCTCATCCCCCGCGGGCGGCACCGCGCGGCCGGGACGACCGTGCCGGTCACCCGTGCAGGCTGGACAACGGCGACCGGCGCCACATGAAGATGAAAGTCAGTGAGCTGGCCAAGGGAATCAGGGCCATGGCCACCGGGACGAGCGCAGCGGAAATGTAGTCGTAGCGCACACCGAAGTACGCGCTGAGCACCAACCCCAGGGCCGTTCCGGCAGAGGTAGCCGCGGTCATGTGCGAGACGAGCCCCATGTACATGTTCTCCGGGGCCACGTAGGCCGCCAGGCCGAACAAGCACAGCAGACTCGGCCCAATGGTCAACCCGATCAAGGCGAGCACCACCGCGAACCCGAGCGCCCCCGAAGGGGTGGATAACATCATGGAGGTCAGCAGCGCCGCTGTGGCGTAGAGGATCCACAGGTTCCAGGGCGTCACCCGGGTGCGCCAGGACACGGTGACGACCGCCGCAATTGCGGACGTCAAACCCAGGAACGCATACAGGGCACCCATCGACGGCACAATGTCCACGGACACGGCAAAGACCACCAGGCACCCCTGGATCGCACCCAGTAGGGCCCCGAGACCACCGCAGCCCACCAGCAGCATGGTGCGCAGCCGCTGCGCGGACCAGCGCCGAGCGTGGGCTAGTCGTTCCGACCCCTCCCGCAGCGACATGGTGAGGATTGGCTGCTTGAACCTGGCGGACGGATGAAGCATGAAGATGAGCACCATGAGCACTGAGAGCACCGCCGAGACCCGCAGGACGGTTTGCGGCCCTGCCGTGGTGGCGATCAACCCGGTGATGGCGGCACCCGTGACCACGGACATGGCTTCACTCACGGATTCCATGCGCATGGCCGCGGGTAGAAGGTCCACCCGTTTGCGATGCTCCAACACAGAATTCCACCGGATCCTGCAGGCCAGACCCTGCGGGGCCAGGGACAGTCCGGCGAGGAAGAAGGGCAAGAACATCCCCACACTCTCGATCCCCGTGGGGACGGATTCAATGGGCGCCAGGGGCAACAGCCACATGACCGTGCCCTGAACCAGAGCCAGCACGGCCAACCCCCCTTGACGCCAGGGGACATTGACGAAGAACGTCATGATGAGTCCGCACAGGGCACTTCCCAGATACACGGCCGCCGAGCCCAGCGCCGCCGTCCACGGGGAAGCCGTCTGAGTGGCGATCCATGTGATCACTCCCAGGGGGGCGAGAACCTGGGGCAATCGCAACGCGAGCATGATCCGGGTGAGGCCGCGCCCGCCCATCCCATTGAGCTCTTTGACGTCTCTGATCAACTCGGGGACGGTGGTGGACGTGACGGGCGAGGGTGCGGGCACGAAAGAACTCACGGGATCAGCCTACGCGTTCGTCTCCAGACCGGTCATGACCCGCAAGTGTGACCCCTTGGGCGTCTTGGTCACGACCAGTTGTGTACCGATGCGCTGTTTCATCTCGGCCACGTGGGAGACCAACCCGATCACCCGTCCGTTCTGCCGGAGTCCGTCAATGGTCTCGAGCACCTGTTCCAGGGTGTCCTCGTCCAAGGAACCAAACCCTTCGTCCACGAACAGGGTGTCCATGTCCTGACCGCCCGCGGCCGCGCGCACCACGTCCGCGAGTGCCAGGGCGAGGGCGAGGGACGTGAAGAATGATTCACCGCCGGACAACGTTTCCGTACCTCGGCGGACCCCTGTCCACGAATCGTCCACTTCCAGGCCCAGCCCCGCCTTTCCGCCGCCCCGCGTCTGGTCGGTATGCAGCAAGCTGAACCGGCCGGAGGACATCCGCTGCAGATGCTCCGAGGCCACGGCCGCCACGTGCTCCAGCTTGGCCGCGAGCACAAAGGACGTCAGTGTCATGCGAAGACTGTTGTCCGCGGACAACCCGTTGGCCACGGCGGACAGGCCGGTGAGCCGTTCCGTCTTTTCCCGGGCTTGGCTCAGGCGCTCACCGCGTTCACCTCCCGCACGGCCCAGTTCCCGAACCGCGCGTTCAAGGGCGGTAATGGTTCCCGACGCCGCGGTGATCAGGTCCCGGCGGGCCGCGAGGCTCTCACTGTGCTGCACGGCCCGGGCCACGGATTCCGTGGACGTTTCAGCGCGTTCCCGCGGCGAGAGCTGACCAGTGGCCACCATGGCTTCCGTGGCCAGTTCGGCGGTGACCTTGCCGTGCCGGTCGTGGTGATTCTGCAGCCAGATTTCAATCTCCTGGACCTCGGAGGGCTCCAGACGTGCCGACCGCACCTCCTCCGCCGTTGCGAAGGGTGAGTCCTCCAGCTCGCCCGTGAGGGCGTGTTGGGCGTAATCGAGATCCTGGGTGGCACGGTCGAGGCCGCGCTGGGCGGTTTCCATGCCGGACACGGCATCGATGAGGTCCTGGGCGGCATCCAGCCGTTGCCGGGCCGATTCGAAACCGAACAATTCCCGGTCCAAGCGCTCACTGGCCTCCTCCAGCTGCGCGGTCAGGGACGTCCTCCGCGTGGCATCGCGTTCGATCCGAAGGTCGATGTCGCGCAGGCCCACCCGTGACTCATCGATGCGACGATCAAGGGTTGTCAGCGTGTCCGCAGTATCACGGGCGCGCACGAGTTGGCGTTCGAGCCGGGCAACGGCATGCGCGGATTCCGTGGCCGCGGCTCGAACCGCGATGATGTCCTCCTGTGCTCCGGCGCCGAGTGCCTGAGCGGCGTGCTGCTGGGCCGTCTGCCACTCGTTGTGGGCCCGGTCGGACTCCGCCTGGGCTCGGTCACGGGTCGTTCGGGAACCCGCGAGCATTCGTTCGGTGACTTCGCTGCCCCGCTCCTGCCCCGCGGGAGCGGGGTGGAGTGTGGAACCGCACACGGGACATGGTTCTGACGCGCGCAGTGCGGAGGCGAGCGTCGCGGCGGCCGAGGCGAAGCGTTGAGCTTCCAGTTCCTCCACACGGTGAGCCGCGGCACGGCGGGCGGCTTCCGCGGTGCGATATTGCTCTCCGCGTGCGTCCCGTTCCCGAGCGAGGGTTTGGAACTCCTCCGTTGCCGCCAAGGTATGGCGCGCTCGTTCATCACGGTCCCGGATCACAGCGGCATCCCGTGTGGCTTCGCGCAGCTCTTCCGCGGTGCGCTCCACTCCCGCTCGTTCCTCGAGGTCTCGGTCCAGGGTGTTCTCGACAGTTTCTTTTCGAGCACGGTGCCGCGCCAGGTGCTGTTCCACTTCGGTGAGGGCCAGCTGAACGGTTCGCAGCGATTCCTCCGCCTCGAGCGCCTGCTGTGCGCCGTGACGAGCACTCACGGCCACGTCGCGAACGGCCGCCAGATCCCGTTCGCCGGTTATCCAGCCCTCCAGAACGGTGGCTTGATCGCCCAGGACGAGCCGAAATCGCTCATGATCCGCGGACCCCGCCGAAAACGCCCCCCGTGCCGCTTGCGCCGCGGTTCGGGCTCGGTCAACCGCCGACTTCGCGTGTTCGGCCGCGTCGACCAGGCCGGCCAGTTTGTGCGCGGACCGGTGTCGTGTCAGCTGAGCGTCCCGAGCGTTCACGGTCTCCCCTTGCCCCTCCAGCTCCGCGCGGACACCGCTCAGTCGGTCATGGCGTTCGATGTTGGCGAGCCGCTCGGCAAGCTCTCGTGCTCGTGTCGCAGCTTGTGTCTGTTGAGTGCTCACCGCATCACGGGCGCTGGTGAGCTGGGGCACCACGGTGTCGAGCCGGCCCGACAGCTCCTCCAGGGTTGTCGGTGCGGGGAACTCCTCCGCCCCGTCCGACGTCGAGTCGGCCACCGGCCTGTCGTCGTTCGGGGAACCCCGCCACTCAGAAAGCGAAACGGTTTCCGCCGGTAGTTGCGCAAGCACCTCCCCCAGCTGCTCGTCCAGTTGGCTCACGCGTTCGAGGTCTCGTTGCTGATCAAGGCTGAGCGCATCGAGTTCGGCTTGGCAAGCGGAGGCAAGGTCCTTGAGTTCCTGTTGGATACGAGGGTAGATATCGGTACCGAACAGTGTTTCCAGGAGCTTCTCGCGTTCCTTGGAACCCGCCCGTAAGAACTGCGCGAACCGGCCCTGAGGGAGCATCATCACCTGCGTGAATTGTTCCCGGTTCAAACCCACCACGTGTTCTACGGTCTGGCCGACCTCGTCCGGTCGATAACCGCGTTCGACCCAATCACCCGCCACGAACTCTCGCAGCAGCACCCTGGCGTGTTGTTCGGACCACCCCGACGCCGCCCGTTTCGACGGTCTGCTCCAGGCCGGGGAGCGGCTGATGTGCCACCGGCGCCCGCCGGCCGAGAACTCCAGATCCACCAGGGGTGGAGTGTCCGGGTCCGCATGGTCACTGTGCCCCGGTTTCCTTCCACCCATGGCCACCGTTGTGGGTGCCGTGGAATACAGGGCAAAACAAATCGCATCCAGCACGCTGGTTTTGCCGGCCCCCGTCTCACCGTTGAGCAAGAACACGCCGGCCTCATTCAATGTGTCGAACTCGACCACTTCGTGTCCCGCGAAGGGACCGAATGCGGTGATCTCCAAACGATGCAGTTTCATGGTGTTCCCTCTTCCGACGTACCACGGGAGCGCGCGGCAGCCACCGCTGATGCGATATCACTTTGCTCCGCATCCGATACCGACCGCTGTCGGACGTGTTCGAAGAACGATGCGCACAGTGAGTCCGGGCTCTGGGCGCCTTTGACCCGGGCGCTGTAACTGATCTGCTGTTGCGAACGGCCGCCCTCGGGTTCCCACCGCAGTTCCACGGTCTGTGGAAACCTGGTGCGGATGCGCTCCATGGCCGAGGCGGGACGTTCGGGATCCGTGAGCACCACCTGGCACCATGCGCTTTCCGCATTTGCGTGGCCGGGATCCCGCAGCAGGTCCACCAGGTTCCCGCGCAGTTGAGCCAGGTGCAGCCCGGCCCGGTGGTCGAGGGCTTCGACCCGCGGTTCAGCCGCGCCCGTGAACTCCACGAGCCACGCGCCCTTCGTCTGGCCCGTTTCCGAGAACGAGTAGGCCACGGGAGATCCGCTGTACCGCACGGCGGTGCGCACCGTTTGCCGCCTGTGGATGTGGCCCAGCGCAGCGTAGCTGTGTGCCGCGAAAACATCCGCGCTGACGGTGCCGAGACCCCCGGAGTCGATGACGCGTTCGGAGTCCGTGGTGGCCGCACCCGTGACGAATGCGTGTGCCATGACCACGCCCCGGGTGTGGGCTCGGGATCGGAGATCGGCCGCGGTGGATGTGGCGATTGTGTCCAGAACGTCCTGGTGGGTGGGTGAACACGCCAACCGGGGTGCCACCGACCGCGGCTCGAGGTACGGAATGCCGTACACGGCCACCGTGGACGCACTGGTTTGTGCTGCCGGGTCGGCCCCGCTCAGCGCCGTGTCCGTGACCCGCACCCCCGACGCGTGGGCGGAGAAGAGAACGGGGAGATCCGCCTGCTCCGAGCGGGTGCGAATGAAGACCCCGCCGTGCGCCATGATCTGCGCCCCGAAACCCAAACGGGCGGCGGAATCATGATTGCCGCTGGTCATCACTACGTACGCACCGGCTCGGCGAATCTTCGCGAGGGTGGCGTTGAGCAGTTCCACCACCTCGGTGCGCGGTTGCGCCCGGTCGTACACGTCGCCGGAAATCAGCACCGCGTCAATGCGGTGCTCGACAACCCATTGGACGATCTCGTCCATGGCGCGGGCCTGGACGTCCAGGACGTCCACGCCGTGGAACGTGCGGCCCAGGTGCCAGTCGGAGGTGTGGAGAAATCTCATGCTCGACAATCTATCCACCTTCACCGACACGCATTGGGGCACTGCCACTCACATAGACTCGGTGCATGCACGCCTCTTCCCCAGCACCCTTGCTCTCGCCCGATCACGGGATCGACGCCGCCCGGGGCGCCTACCCGGACACCGTCACCGCCGTGTTCGGCAGCCTGGCGATCGCTGCGGCAACGGACAGCCCGGCATCCGAGGCGTACATGCAGCTGGCCGCCCGCTCGGCGGACGCTCTCAATGAGGTGGCGGAGTGGGCCAATACCGGGCTGTCGGCCGATCCGACCGCGTGTGCGTGGCTGTCCTACCTGCGCTGGGCACGGGCGGCCGGTGCTCGGCCGCCCGCCAGTTCCCCGGTGCCGCCCGCGCGCGAGTTCGACCGTGATTTCCCCGTGCTCAGCCGCGCTTGCGCTTGCTCGGGTGACAGTTTTACCGCGCTGGCCACCGGCGAATTCGGTGAAGTGGCCCGCCCGATCGACCCCACGGCCGAAAGCGGTGAGGTCCTCGCCCGCAGCATCCCCTACGGGTTGGTCCCCAATCTGGGCTGGAAGGCGCTCGTGCCGATCATCGTGGACGCCGCCGCCATCACGCACGGTCATGCGGAAGCTCAAACGGCCGCGGTCGGCGCGGCTCTCGCCATTCACGCGAGCGTGCGCGCCCAAGAGACGGACGCCGGTTTCGGGGAGGTCCTCACCGCCGTGAGCGAGGTTTGCGAGGGCATGACTCGCCCGGCGCCGAAAACACGCGCTCTTTTGCACTTGGTCACCCAGACCACGGGGCGCGCAGACCTCGGATCCGCCGACGGCGCCCTGTCCCGTGCCCTCGGGGACGGCACCGCGGCGTCGTCGGGGCTGGCCCTGGGACTGTTTGCAGCGGGTACCGCACAGGCCGCCGATGGGGCGCGCAGCGAGACCGTGACGCAGGCACTTGAGGTGGTCTCGGCGCATCCGGCGGCCTCCCCCGGGGCCCGCTCCGTGGCGGCGGCCGTCTGCGCAGCACGGTTTGGAACTCAGGTCGTCCCGACGGTGACCGATCCGGTGGGCGCGGAACTGGCCGAGCTCGCCCGCCGGTGGAGCGACCGCTGGCGCCCCTGAGCGTTAGATCCGCGCGCGGGAGCGGCGTCCGCACACCCGACCAGTGGGGCGGGCCCACGACGCTCAGAGTCGGGTGTTGTAGATCTTGGTTCCGTAGTGGGCGGCCAGTTCCTCCATGGAATCGGCCGCGCTGCGATGCGCCAGATCCATGACGATGCCCGCGCACGCCTGGGCATCGGCCAATGCGTTGTGATGATTTTCAAGGGACACACCCACCGCGTGTGAGACCGCCGGCAGCGAGTACGACCGCAGTCGGTAGGCGGCCCTCGACAGTCGCAAAGTGCACGCGTAGCGCCATGACCGGGCCGGATGGCCCACTGCCGCATTGGCTGCCTTGATGACGCCGGTGTCGAAAATCGCGTTATGGGCCACCAGGATCCCGTCCGGGGCGCCGGCCTCGAGGCGTTCCACCAGCCACTTCCAGTACTGCGCGTACGGCGGCGCCCCCGCCACATCCGCCGGCCGAATCCCGTGCACCCTGATATTGCCCGGTTCGAAGTGGTCATGGCCGGGCGGAGGTTGCAGGAGCGAGTACTGGGTGTCAGCCACGTGGCCGTCCTCCACGCGGACCACGCCTACGGCGCACGCGGAGGCAAAGCTACGGTTGGCTGTTTCGAAGTCTATGGCTGTAAAACTGACGGGCACTGTGACAGGCTACTGCCGGCCTCAGACACGCTGCGCGCGCACCGGGGTGATCCGCGCAGTTACGCCCCGAACGTTCGTGACCGGAACCGGTCGAGCGATCAGGCGTGGACCGATGCGTGAGCGTCGTACCAGTCGTCGGCCTTTTCCACGGCCTGATTGATTTGTGCGATGTCCAATTCGTGATGGATCGCGTAGGCCACGGCCTGCAACGGGAAGATCCGGGCGTGCAGCTGTGCCCGCTCGAAGTCGTCGGGGGTGGTGGCGTGGCGAACGCTGTCCCAGCCGAACCACAAGCCCAGGGAGGCGGTGTCGTAGGCGGGGTCCGACAGGCACGCGTGATCCCAGTCGATGATTCCCACCAGACGATCGTTGTCCCACAACATGTTGTTGCCCATGAGGTCACCGTGCACCAGTTCGGGCTCGACCATCTCGAGTTCCACCAGGTCCTGGATGGCTTCCTGGGCGCGCGATCTGTTGCCCGGGATCAGGCGCGGAATGACCTGGTCGAGCAGTACATGGCGGCGTCGGTGCCCGCCCCAGTGCTGGCCCGGCCGGTCGAGCCACGGTGCGGCCTGGGAAACGTCGGCCGAACGCAGCTGATCGAGAACGCTCGCCAGGACCGTAGTGTCCACGGGCCCGGGATCGCGAGTGGTCCCGGGGAGCCACGTCATGCCCACGGCCGTGTACCGCCCCTCGTTGAGCACCGGGGTCAGTGGCCGCGGAATCGCGAAATCGAAGTCGGGAAGCAGCGACAGCGCCCGCACGCGGCGTCGTACGTTTTCACCCGATGTGGGGTTCTTGGCTATGCGCACGCTCATCACGTGCCCCGCGTTCACCACGATGTGTGCGGAGCCGCCCGCGTGGACCTCCCATTCGGAGCGGTCCACGCTCACTCCCGCTTCCGCCAACACCGCGTCGACGGCGTCAGCGAACGGAAGATGCCCGCATGCGAATTTCATGACTCAGTCCCCCGGGCCCGGTCGTGGTGGATCAACCACGACCGGATCGTCCTGTTCTCCCAATGCCGCCAAAAGATGCGGCAGCACAGCATTCATGGCCCGCGCTCGGTGACTGACCCGGTTCTTTTCCTCGGGAGTCAACTGCGCACAACTCAAACCGTCATAGCCATCCGGGGCGAAGATCGGGTCGTACCCGAAACCATGCTCACCCGCCGGTTCCCGCAGGATCCTCCCCGGGAATTCTTCTACCACCACGTGTTCCGTGCCGAGGGGGGTCACCACGGCGGCGGCGCACACGAATTGGGCGCCCCGGTGGTCGTCGGGGACGTCTCCCAGTTGCGCCAGCAACAAGTTCAGATTGGCGCTGTCATCGCCATGGCGACCGGACCAGCGGGCGGAAAATATTCCCGGAGCCCCACCCATGACGTCCGCCGCGAGACCCGAATCATCCGCGAGCGCGATCATTCCTGTTTCGCGCGCCGCGGCGCGTGCCTTGAGCAGCGCGTTCTCGGCAAAGCTCACGCCGTCTTCTACGACGTCGCTGAGGCCCGCGGTGCGCGCATCCACCACGGTTGTGGCGTCGTCGAGGTGCGGCACGGCCGCGGCCACCATGGCTTGGAGTTCGCGAACCTTACCCGGGTTCTTGGAGGCCAGGACGATCCTGGCCGGTTCTGGGTCAGCGTCCACGACCCGCCTCCAGCGTTTCCTGCTGAATGGTGGTCAACTGGGCGCACCCCGCGACCGCCAGGTCGAGCAGGACATCGAGCTCACCCCGGTTGAAGGGCGCACCCTCGGCGGTGCCCTGGACCTCTACGAAATTCCCCGACCCCGTGACCACCACGTTCATGTCGGTCTCCGCGCGGACATCCTCCACGTAAGGCAGGTCCAGCATGGGAACGCCGTCGATGATGCCCACCGATACCGCCGAGACGGTGTCCACCAGCGGTTTCACGTTGGCCTTGATCACGCCGTTCGCGTGGGCCCAGGAAATCGCCTCCGCCAGCGCCACGTAGGCACCAGTGATCGCTGCCGTGCGCGTTCCACCGTCCGCCTGGAGCACATCGCAGTCCAGCACCACGGTGTTCTCACCGAGGGCCTTCAAATCAATGATGGAGCGGAGCGCGCGGCCGATCAGGCGGGAAATTTCGTGGGTGCGGCCACCGATTTTGCCCTTGACGGACTCGCGGGCCGAACGCGTTGATGTGGCGCGCGGCAACATGGCGTATTCAGCGGTCACCCAACCGCGGCCCTCGCCCTTGAGCCAGCGGGGAACTCCCTCGGTCAGGGATGCGGTGCACAGCACGCGGGTGGCGCCGAATTCAATGAGCGCGGATCCCTCTGCCTGATCGGACCAGCCGCGAGTGATGGTGATGGGACGCAGTTCATCGACGGCGCGGCCATCGGCTCGCACAATATTCGCCTGCTCCGCAGCAGCGGTGGATCGCTCCCCGACCAACGTGGAATTATTTTGTGACGGATCGGTAGGCGAAGTCATAGCGCCAGCCTAGTCCGCCGTTACTGGCCTTGCCAACGCACCTGAAATGGTGACATTCTCCGAGACCACCTTGTAGGTGTACCCCGGCTCCGCAATGCCCACGGGACCGTCGAACGCAGCGATGCCTTCCCGCCGGGTCCTGGTGGGCGAATTCCACACCGGCAGGTGGGTCAACAGCAGCTGGTGCACCTTGGCCTGGGCTGCGGCCTGGCCGGCGCGGTAGCCCGTGAGATGGATACCTCGTAAGTGATCCTCGCGGCCTTCTTCGTAGGCCGCCTCGCACAGGAACAGGTCAGCGTCGCGGGCGGCATCCACCAGGCCGTCGCAGTAATCGGTGTCCCCGGAATAAGTCATGACCGAGGGCCCCATCGGGCCGTCGAACGTGATGCGCAGGGCGTAGGACTCGGGGCACGGGTGTTCCACCTCGAACGGGGTCACGGTGAAGGGGCCCACGGTCACCGGCTGGCGCTCCCGCCACACGTTGAACACGAACTCGGTTTCCATGCTGTGGCCGTCGGGCATTGCGTGGGAGCGGTTGAGGTAGTCATGCAATCCGGACGGTCCGTACAACGGAATACGTCCGGCCTTCCATCCCCGCGGGTCCCACTTGACCGCCACGTGGAGACCGGCCAGGTCCACGCAGTGATCCGGGTGGAGGTGCGAAATCATCACCGCGTCAATGTCTTCCAACGCGAGCTGCCGTTGCAGGACGCCCAGGGAGCCATTTCCCATGTCCAGGATCACGCGCCAGGTGCGGCCCTGGTGATCCTCACCGGTCAGCAAGTAACACGACGCGGGAGAGTTGGGGCCCGGGAAGCTACCGGTGTTCCCAATAACGGTCAACATCATGACTGCGGGTGCCTTTCGTGGTGCCGACTCAACGCTGAGCCGGGTGGATCATGGCCAAAGAACCCGTGGGGTACTGTTCGGCCACCGAGGACGTATGACGAACGCGCAGCACCTCGGGTCCGAGGAATCTGCGGGCAAGAACTTCAAAACTTTCGGGATCACCCGTGGCCAAGAATTCGTGGTGCGGAGTGAGGTTGACGTCGCGCTCCAGGTTGTCGTCCATCAGTGCGCGGTAGACATCGCGCGCCGTTTCCTCCGCCGAGGACACCAGGTTCACGCTGTCCCCCATGACGTAGGAGATCACCGCGGTCAGGAGCGGGTAGTGGGTGCACCCCAGAACCAGTGTGTCCACACCCGCATCTTTGAGCGGCTCCAGATAACCCTGGGCGGCGCGCAAGAGTTCGGGTCCCGTGGTCACGCCACGTTCCACGTAGTCGACGAATTCCGGACACGCCACGGACGTGACCTGCAAATGCGGTGCCGCGGCAAACGTGTCATCGTAGGCACGGGAACCCACGGTGGCTTCCGTACCGATCACGCCGATCTTCCCGTTGCGCGTGGTGGCGACCGCGCGCCGGACGGCCGGTTGGATCACCTCGACCACGGGAATGTTGTAGGCCCGGGTGTAACGCTCCCGAGCATCGCGCAGCACGGCAGCGGACGCCGTGTTGCAGGCGATGACCAAGAGTTTCACGCCGGAATCAACCAGGTCGTCCATGATGTCCATGGCCAGGGAACGCACCCGAGCAATGGGCAGTGGACCGTAGGGGCCGTGCGCGGTGTCCCCCACGTACAGGATTTCCTCGTGCGGCAACTGGTCAATGATGGAACGAGCAACGGTCAATCCACCCACGCCGGAATCGAACACGCCAATGGGCGAATTCGGATTGGGGCCTGAAGTGTTCACGTGCTCATCCTGCATATCGAAAGACAGTAACGCTCCGCGCTGATTTTCCCTATCCGAGCCACCGATGAGCGGACACACTACAAGTAACAGTCCGTGCCTGACGGTGCGGCACAACGGCGAAAAACTGGAAAATTCAGCCCAAAATGTGCATCCAAAGGATCGGACGCTTCGGTAACTGACGGCGAGGACGTGCAGCACATGCGAGACATCTCACAGTGCCACGGTGCCGTGCTCGGCACGGTCAGAGCGTCTTGAGCAACGCATTCATCAGTGACTCCTGCAGCCAGGACACAAAGTTGTAGACGACCGCCATGTAGTCATGGATGTCCCCCACGTCTGCGAAGTCGACCTGCTCACCGACCCGTTCGGCGTCCTCGGACGTGGTGATGTCCAACCGCGTTGCCAGCACCAGCCGAATATCGTTGAGCGATCGCGCGAAATCCTGCGCCTGTTCCACGGTCAGGGTCACGGGATCGGATTCCAACGCCAACGACGACGCCTTCAGCGCCCCGACCTTCGCCTCGCGCAGTGACCTGTCGGTCAGCCGGCGGAATTCTTCCGCTCGCTCGGGGTCCATGGACGCAGCCGGGAGCAGTCTCTTCAGGGCCGGGTCGGTGGGTTCGCTCGCGTCCTGGTCGATACCGACCAGGGCCGCCAGGGGATCCTCATCCGGGCGGGCTTGGGGCTCAAGGGTCCCGGCGACGTCGGAAAACAGTTTTTGGAGTAACTGAACTTCGGGTGCTTCGAAGCGCCCGACGATGCCCTTGCGGGTCTTCTTGAATCCTTGTGCCATTAGTTGTGGTCCGCCCGTTCGTACGTGGCCCAGAGTCCGTATCCATGCAGGGCACTCACGTGGGTCTCTGCTTCCTCGAGGGTCCCCGACGCCACAATGGAGCGCCCGTTGTGGTGCACCTCGAGCATCAAGGTCCGAGCCTTGGAATCCGAATAGCCGAAGTAGGAACGGAACACATACACCACGTAACTCATGAGGTTGACGGGGTCGTCCCACACCACCACGTTCCACGGAACGCTGAGCATCGTGCGGGTTTCGGGGTCTTGGGTCAGAACAGGAGTCTCGACCGGAGCCGCGCTCATGAGAACGGGTGCGTATCGGGCACGCGCGGATAAAGGAGTGCAAATCATGGTGCGCCTATCGTATCCGCCACGCACGGATGTGCGCAGTGAGCCGATCCCATTAGGCTGGAGGCGTGAATCAGCGCAGCTATCCATGGGAACCCCAACCGACCTCCCTCATGACGGACCATTACGAGCTCACCATGCTCCAGGCCGCGCTGCGGGCGGGAACGGCCTCGCGGCGCAGCGTATTCGAGGTGTTCGCCCGCCGCCTGCCCAATGGTCGCCGCTACGGCGTGTTCGCCGGGGTGGGTCGCGTGTTGGAGGGCCTCGAGAAGTTCCGCTTCTCGGAGCCTCAATTGCGGTTCCTGCGGGACACGAACGTGGTGGATCAACAAACGATCGGCTACCTCGAGAATTTCCGGTTCACCGGACAGATCCGCGGCTACGCCGAGGGTGAGGTGTACTTCCCCCACTCGCCCCTGCTGACCGTGGAATCCTCTTTTGCCGAGGCCTGCGTCCTGGAGACCTACATCCTCTCGGTGCTCAATTACGACTCCGCCGTGGCTTCCGCTGCATCCCGCATGGTGGGTGCTGCTGGTGAGCGCCCGTGCATTGAAATGGGTTCCCGCCGCGCCCACGAGGAGGCTGCTGTCGCAGCTGCTCGCGCGGCCGTGATTGCCGGGTTCACCTCGACGTCCAATCTGGAAGCCGGTTATCGCTACGGCGTGAAGACGGTGGGCACCGCCGCCCACTCGTTCACGTTGCTGCACGACTCGGAGGAAGAGGCCTTCCGGGCCCAGATCGATGCCCTGGGGATCTCCACCACGCTGCTGGTGGACACCTATGACGTGGAAAAAGCGGTCAGGTTGGCCGTGGACATTGCCGGCCCGGATCTGGGCGGGGTCCGCTTGGATTCGGGCGACCTGGTCACCCAGGCGGCTCAGGTGCGCTCTTTGTTGGACAAGCTGGGCAACGCCAACAGCACGATCACGGTGACCAGTGACCTCGACGAGTACGCCATTGCCGCCCTGCGCGCGGCTCCCGTGGATTCTTACGGCGTGGGCACCCGCCTGGTCACCGGTTCCGGTGCGCCCACCTCGTCAATGGTGTACAAGCTCGTGGCACGTGAAGGCGCCTCCGGCACCATGGAGCCCGTGGCCAAGGCCTCGTCCGGCAAAGCATCGGTGGGTGGCGAAAAATTCGCGCTGCGCCGTCGTAACGACCAGGGCGAGGCCACCCAGGAAATCGTGGGTGTCTCCCATGAACCGACCGATGACGGAGACGACCGTGAGCTGCTGGTCCACTACGTGACCGGCGGTGAACTGCGCGACGGGTACGTGGGTGCGCAGGCCGTGGGCCGCGCCCGCGAACGCCACGCCCTGTCCGTGGCGGAACTGCCCCGCGCGGCCCGACGCCTGTCCGAGGGCGAGCCCGTGATTCCCACCATCATCGAACCCGGAACCGCTCATTGATCAAGGAGGCACCCGTGCGCACAGCCCTCATCATTGTTGACGTACAAAACGATTTCTGCGAAGGCGGCAGCCTGGCCGTGACCGGAGGCGCCGCGGTGGCCGCGCAGATCGCGGAATACCTGGAGGACCACCACTCCGACTACCGGGTGGTCGCCGCGACCCAGGACTGGCACATCGATCCCGGGTCGCATTTCAGCGACGAACCGGACTTCGTGTCGAGCTGGCCGGTGCACTGCGTGGCTGAGACCGACGGTGCGGCAACCCACCCGCATTTCGATACCGACCACGTCACGGAATTCTTCCGCAAGGGCGCCTACGACGCCGCCTACTCCGGTTTCGAGGGCCTGTCCGCCCCGGACGTGGACGTCCCCATGGGCGAAGACCCCGAGGACGCGGATGAAGAACGGACCAGCCTGGACGACTGGCTCCAGGAGCATGAGATCGAGGCCGTGGACGTCGTGGGGCTCGCCCTGGACTATTGCGTTCTGGCCACCGCCAAGGACGCGATGGACGCCGGTTACGAGACCCGGGTCCTGTTACCCCTGACCGCCCCGGTGGCCAAGGAGTCCGGCGAGCGCGCCACCGTGGAACTCGCGGACGCCGGCGTGGCCGTGGTCGAGGATCTCGGCCGGCCCCCGCTCGACTGACCCCCGCTCGACCGGCCCCGCCCGACTGACCGTGTCTCGGCTGATCGGCAGATGTACCCACCGCATGACAAGGGCTCCGAACAATGTTGTTCGGAGCCCTTGTCATGGTCGGGTCGTTGCCTGTCGGCCTGCTATTTCCGCCCGATGAACCACCGTTGCAACAGGGCCAACCGCGCGGTGATCTGGTCCGCACTGGCCTGGGCGACCGCCGGGCCGCCACATTTCTCCCGCAGTTGATTGTGGATGATGCCGTGCGGGGTACCCGTGCGCGCGGACCACGCGGACACGTTCTTGGACAGTTGCGAGCGCAGTTCCTTCAGCCGCCGGTGATCGGGCACCGCGGGTGCGGCCGGTTCCGACGGTGAATCGCCGGAGCGGCGCTGGGCATGCCGGGTTTGTCGTTCCCGCAACAGGGTGGACACTTGTTCGGCGTCCAACAGCCCGGGAATCCCCAGGAAGTCCGCTTCCTCCTCGGAACCCACGGCCACGCCGCCACCGAACGCGCCGCCGTCGAAGAGCACACCGTGGAAGGAAGCATCGGAGTCAAGGGCCTCGAAGTTACCCTGGGCCAGCGAACCCGATGCGTTCTCTTCGCGATTGGCTTCCTCGAGCAGGTCGTCGTCCCAGCCGCTCTCCATGGGTTGATCGAAATCCACCACGCCGGGCATGTTCTTGGGTTTGTCGAGCGCGTGATCGCGCTCCTCCTCCATGGAGTTGGCGAGGCCCATGAGTGCGGGCACCGAGGGTAGGAACACCGACGCCGTCTCACCGCGCTTTCGCGCGCGCACAAAACGACCGACCGCCTGCGCGAAGAACAACGGCGTGGACGTGGACGTTGCATACACGCCCACCGCGAGGCGAGGAACGTCCACGCCCTCGGACACCATGCGCACCGCCACCATCCAGCGCTGATCGGATTCGGAGAACTCGTCGATCTTGTTCGACGCCGCCTTGTCGTCGGAGAGCACCACCGTGGGGCGGCGTCCGGTGATCGCAGTGAGTTGTTCGGCGTACGCCTTGGCATCCTGGTGATCGGTGGCGATGACCAACCCACCGGCGTCGGGCACCGCGCGGCGGACCTGGGTCAGCCGCTGATCAGCGGCCTGCAGAACGGACGGAATCCAGTGGCCGTTGGGATCCAGCGCGGTGCGCCACGCCTGGGAGGTGATGTCCTTGGTGAAGCCCTCCCCCAATTGGGCAGCCATTTCCTCACCGGCGGAGGTCCGCCACCGCATCTGGCCGGAATACGCCATGAAGATCACCGGGCGCACCACGTGGTCCTTGAGTGCGTCACCGTAACCATAGGTGTAATCGGCGGTGGAGCGGCGGATTCCCTCCCGGTCCTCCTGATACGTCACGAATGGAATCGGTGACGTATCCGAACGGAACGGGGTACCGGTGAGTGCCAAGCGACGGGCCGCGGGTTCGAACGCCTCACGCAGGCCGTCTCCCCAGGACAGGGCGTCACCGGCGTGGTGGATTTCGTCCATGATCACCAGGGAGCGTCCGGCTTCGGTCCGCGCCCGGTGCAACAACGGCTTGTTGGCCACCTGGGCGTAGGTCACCGCAGCGCCCATGTAGGACGAGCCGTGGCTACCGTCCGCGTTCTTGAAATTGGGGTCCAGGGCGAGTCCCACGCGCGCGGCGGCATCGGCCCACTGGCGCTTGAGATGCTCGGTGGGGGTCACAACGGTGATGCGCTGGATCTTGCCGGAATCGTGGAGCTTCTTGGCCACGGTCAACGCGAAGGTCGTTTTACCGGCACCCGGTGTCGCCACCGCCATGAAATCCCGGGGCTGGGATTCCTCGTAGCGCCGGAGGGCCTCCGCCTGCCATGCACGCAGCTTGGGTGCCGTGCCCCACGCCGCGCGATCCGGGTATGCCGGTGGCAGGTCCGCCACCGCTCCGAACAGGTCTAACTGATCGCTTTCAGACACGTAGTGCTCGTCCTCTCCGCGCACGTGCCGCATGAACCGCCTCGCGTACGACGGCGTGTGGGCCCGCACAGCACAAGGCGCCCGCGAGCACGGGCGCCGCCGGTCACGCGGCCCAGGGGCCCACGTGACGAATTTTGTGATGGATGCTTAGTTGTTGTCCGAATCGTCCTTGCCCGGGCGGAGTCCCTGATAGATCTCCTTGCATGCGGGGCAGACGGGGAACTTCTGCGGATCGCGGCCGGGCAGCCACACCTTGCCGCACAGGGCGATCACCGGTTCACCGGACAGCGCAGATTCCATGATCTTTTCTTTGCGCACGTAGTGGGAGAATCGTTCGTGATCGCCGGGTTCCTGCAGCTGACGCGTGTCCTCACGCTCAATGGTGGAGGTGGATCCCACGGTGTCCGCCTTGCGGCCGAACAGACCATTGGTCACCGTGTGACGGTGCTCAACGGTGCTACCAGTGCTCATCGATGCTGCGGTGTTCTCCATGGCCCACAGTCTACCCCCGGGCCCGGACACGACTCAGCGCCCAGGCTCTGGAAGAACTCTGGACGCTGAGCCGCGAAGCGCTTAGCGGTACTGCGCAACCTCCTGCAGCAGCTCAGGGGCGCGGCGGTCCAGCCATTTCCCGCCGAGCACAATACCCACCCAGAAGACACCCAGGCCTTCCACGATGCCCACTGCCAGGGCCAGCCAGCCCCACAGTGCCTGCCCGGTGACCACCTGCGTGACGAGCAGGATCACCGGCGGCAACGCCATGAGCGCCACGGCACCCAGGATCACGAACTGGATGATCACGTTCAGCAGCGTGTACCCCTGCGGGGTCTTGAGGGGAGACGCTCCCGGGGGCGGCACGGGATAGGTGTAGCGGGCGGACATCACGGACACCACACCGGTACCGGCCAACAACAGTGCCGCGCAGATCCCGATCATGCCGGGCAGATAGCTCCACCCACCGGTACGGACCATGCTCAGCGCGAGCATGGCAATCACGAATGGCACCCCGATGCACAGCATGGCCAGTGCCCGGCCCAGGCGGTCGTGGCTTCCCTTGACCGGTGCCAGGATGTGCAGCGTGAACGCGGTGTTGTCGTAGCCCACGTCAGCGGAGATCGCGTACGCCATCAGCAGCGCAACAAAGCAGGGAAGAACCCAAATGGGGCCGGTGCCGTCTTCGCTGATGAACCAGAAAGCGGCCGCCATGGCCGGGATGATCAGCAGCGTGGCCGAATACCGGGGGTCCTTGAGCCAGTACGTGAGGCAGCGCGCCATCACGGCTCCCCAGCCCGTCGCGGGCAACCGGCCGAACAGGCCCACCCCGGACATGGACCTGGAACCGGAGCGAGCGGCGTCGCCGGTGGCATCGGCCAGAGCCCCGCGTAAAGCGGCACGCCACACCACCACCAACACGGCCAGAGTGGCCACGGTGATCGCCAGACGTCCGAGCGCCGCACCCCACTGGCCCCGAGCGACGTCGGCGGGAATGGCCCACGTGGCGCCCAAGGGTGACCACGCGAGATAACCGGCCCAGGTCGGCAGCTGCTCCCACACCTGTCCGACACCGCGACCGATCAATGCGAACAGCGGGCCGAGCAGGACCACCAGACCCAACAAGACGATCGAGATGATTTCCCCGGCGCGGCGCCGTTTGTTGAAATTCGCGGACAGAGCCGTGACCGCCCGAGAACCGACGAACGCGAGGAGCAATCCCAGCAGGGCGCACAGGATGGCGAGCACCAGGGCACTGCCCCAAGCACGCCATGACGAAATCCACGCCGCCGTGATCAGCACGGTCGCGATACCCGGAATGCCGATGACGGCGCCCAGGATCTGGCCGATCTGAATGCCGGGGATCCGTAAGGGAAACAAGGCCAATCGGGACGGGTCCAAACTGGAATCCGCCTTGGAACTGACGACCGGCACGAGCCACCAGCCCGCGAGCAGCAGGGTGCCGAAGAACACGGCCACGGTGCGGACGGTCTCGAGGGACTCGTTGCCCAACAGGAACAGCGCAACACCGAACGAGCCCACCAGGAACAGGACGTACAACCCGCCCAGAATGGTTCCTACAAGGATCCACGTGCTGCGCGTGAGGGTGTTGATCAACAACCGCCACTTCAGCGCTGCCATGCGCAGGCCCTCGGTCAGCGGCCCCACGGCACGCGCGTGGGTGGAGGGACCCGCGGGCCCGGTGGGTCGCAGCGTTTCGGGGGCCACGTCCACCGTGCCCTGCGCAGAGGTGTCAGTGCCGGGCGCGCCGGAGGTTACGCTCCGCTCGGTTGAATTCATTCGGGTCGAAGCCACGACAAACCCTCCCCCGCGTCCGTGCGGCCGCCCACGAGAGTCACGAAACGATCCTCGAGGGACATCTCACCGCGCACCTGCTCGACCGTGCCCTGCGCCAGGACCCGACCGTTGTCCATGACCGCCACGTGGTCGCACATGCGCTGGACCAGGTCCATCACGTGGCTTGAGACCACCACCGTGCCGCCCGCCTGCGTGTACTGATGCAGGATGGCCCGGATATTGGCGGCGGACACCGGGTCCACCGACTCGAACGGCTCGTCGAGCACCAGCAGCGCCGGTGCGTGGATCATGGCCGCGGCCAGGGCGATCTTCTTGGTCATACCCGCGGAGTAGTCCTGGACCTGTTTGCCAGCGGCATCCTGGAGGTCCATTGCGTGAATGAGGTCCTCGGTGCGCTCCTTGACCAGCTCCCGGTCCATGCCGCGCAGCAGACCCGAATACGTCACCAGCTGCCGGCCGGTCAGCCGGTCGAACAAGTGGGTTCCGTCCGGCAGCACACCCATGCGTCGTTTGGCGGTCACCGAATCGGCCCACACGTCCACGGGCCGGCCCTGGCTACCGCCACCCACCCAGACCGTGCCCGCGGTGGGTCGCAAGAGGCCTGTGGCCATGGACAACGTGGTGGTCTTACCCGCGCCGTTGCGCCCCACCAGTCCGTAGAACGACCCGCGGGGTACCGCGAGGTTGACACGATCCGCGGCCGGGCGAGCCCCCGGTCCGGGGTGGCCGTAGACCTTGGTCAGGTCCTGGATCAGCAGTGCTGGGTTCGGAGCGTGTGGTTGCGGAGGCCGCTCCGCGGGCCTGGAACTGTCTGCCTGGATGCTCATGACCCCAGCCTATGAACAGGGCCGTGTGACACACATCCCCCGCCGGTGTGAATTCCGAAGCGGCCAGGTCATCCCCTGGCGTGAGCGAGGCTCACACCTGAGTCACGGATGACGGCCCACGACCGGAGCCCGCGCCGCGGTCTAGAACAACGCCCGCATCAATTGGCCGCGAGCCGTGGTGACACGAGGATCCTCGGAACCCACCACGTCGAAAAGTTCCACCAGGCGCTCGCGCACGGTGTCCTTCTCCTCACCGGTGGTGGTCCGAACAAGCTGCAGCAAGCGCCGGAACGCGTCCTCCACGTGGCCGCCCGAAACATCCAGATCGGCCACGTCCAGCGCGGCCCGGATGTCCTGGGGATCATCCGCAGCAGTTTGACGCACAGCATTCGCGTCCATTTCACTCACGCGCTGCAGCAGGTGCACCTGGGCGAGCGCGAGCTTGGCATCCTTGTCGCCCGGGTTCTCTGCGAGCGCCTTGTTGTAACTGGCCTCCGCGCCGTGCAAATCACCCGCTTCGAGCTTGTCGAGCGCTTCCTGGTGCAGCGGGGGCAGTTGTTTGGGGGCCGCCTGCGCGGTGGGTTCGGCCGTGCCGGTCACACCGTTCTCAGCTGCCAGCGTGAGGAGTTCGTCCAGGAGCTGACGCATCTGGTCCGCGGGCACGGTCGAATTCACGAGCGGCACGGCCTGACCGCCCACCATGGCCACGACGGTGGGAACGCTCTGGGCCTGGAACACCTGGGCGATCTGCTGTTCTTTGGACGCGTCCACGGTGCCCAGCAGGAGCTTGCCCCGGTAGCTGTCCACCAGTTCCGCGAGGGTCTCCACAAAGGTCTCGGACTCGGGGCTCTGCGGTGCATGCAGGGCAACCACCACCGGAACGGTGGTCGACTGTTCCGCGTACTTCTGGAAGTCCTGGACGGTGATGCTCACGCGATAGCTTGCACCGTGGTTCGTGCCCGCCGACGGCGCCGCCGCCCCGGAGGTATCCGCTTCCGGGGAGTGCATGGCTCCGAGATCCACTGCTCCGCGCACCGACGCCGGCACCGCTTGCTCATGTGAACCGGGGTTCGTCCGGTGCTGGTCGTTCTGCTGGGGAAATTCACTCATGCTCGGTCTCCTTTGTCGCCGCATCCTCATGCCTCCGGGCGCCACATCGCGCTCGTGGTCAGCGCCGGATGCAATGCATTGTGCTCTCTGACCATTATCGCCATGCGCGCCACGCCCACTTCAACGCGGCCGTGCGTTGTACGCTTCCGGCGTGACCACATCGCCCCAGCCGCCGGAGAAGTCTGCACCGAGATTCCGCCCGTCGCGCCATCGCTTCGATGTGCCCCCGGAGCCCGGAGCCAGTCCCGGTGCCGCCTCCCCACCCCGTCGTGCGCCGTGGGACAAAGGGATGTTCGCCGGTGGTCATCCGGTGCAGACTGGATTCTTCCTGACCGTCGGTGTCGGCATTGCCCTGCTCGGTTTTTACGTGCTGACCAACGTGGGAAGTTTGGCCGGCTGGGTGGTCACCGCCGCGTTCATTGCCCTGGGGTTGGACCCCATTGTGCGGTGGCTCGAAGCGCGCGGGTTGCCGAGGCCCCTGGCGGTGGCCGTGGTGATCCTGGCCCTGGCCCTGGCGGTCACGGCCTTCATCGTGCTGGTTGTTCCGCGGATCATGAGTCAGGCCCAACAGTTCATGGGCACCATTCCCGAACTCGTCAACGATTTCATGGGCTCCTCGTTCTTCCTGGCCATGGACGACCGATTCGACATTGCGGCCACCTTCGAACGAACCGTGGGGTCATGGCAAACCCAATTGGCCACCAATCAGGATGTGCTGGGTGGAATGTTCGGTTCCGTGGTGAGCGTGGGTGGGGTGGTGATCAATGCGGTCACGGGCACCATCATTGTCATGGCACTCACGTTGTACTTCTTGTTCTCCCTTCCCATGGCCAAGGCCTGGGGATACCGCCTGGCTCCGGCCAGTCGACGCGCCGGGGTTCAGAAGCTCGGCGACCAAATGGTCAACGGGGTGGGTAACTACGTGGTCGGCCAGGCCTGCGTCGCACTCATTAACGCCTCCGTGGCGTTCGTCCTGATGAACATCACCGGTGTCCCGTACGCGACCCTGCTCGTCCTGTTCGTGGCGGTGCTCGCGTTCATTCCTCTGGTCGGCGGTGTCCTGGCGGGCATCCTCATGACGTTGTTCGCCATTCTCGGTGGCTGGGACTCGGTCGTGCCCTTCGCCGTGTGCTATTTCGCCTACCTCCAGGTCGAGGCGTACTTCGTGTCACCCCGCATCATGAAACGCGCGGTGGCCGTGCCCGGCGCGGTGGCCGTGATCGCCGTGGCAGCGGGCGGTGCGCTGTGGGGAATCCTCGGCGCAGTGATTGCCATTCCCACGGCCGCCGCCGGTCTCCTCCTGGTGCGGGAGGTCTTTGTGCCCCGTCAGGATGCTCGCTGACCGCCGCCGACGACGCTCGGTCCGGTCCGCGAGGTGCCGCAGCCATGCGCTGACGGCCGGGTGCGCGCCGTCGTCGACGGGGCGATAGGCTTGCCCGGTGCGATTGGTAATAGCTGACTGTTCCGTGCGTTACGAAGGCCGCCTCAATGCCTTCCTGCCCCTGGCCCGACGCCTGCTCATGCTCAAGGCGGACGGGTCCGTGCTGGTGCATTCCGACGGCGGGTCGTACAAACCCCTGAACTGGATGAGCCCTCCGGCCAAACTCCACGTGGCTGAGCCGAGTGCCGAGCAGGTCGGCGAAGGCGTACGGGAGGCCTGGGTGGTCCAGGCCGCCAAGACCGATGATCGACTGTTGATCGATATTTACGAGATCCACGACGACATCGGCCACGACCTGGGTGTTGACCCGGGTCTAGTCAAAGACGGTGTGGAAGCGGACCTGCAGCGTTTGCTGGCCGAACAAATCACGCTGCTCGGGAACGACTTCTCCCTGGTGCGCCGGGAGTACCCCACGGCCATCGGCCCGGTGGACATCCTGGCCCGTGACGGATCCGGTGCCAGTGTGGCGGTGGAACTGAAGCGCCGCGGCGACATCGACGGTGTGGAGCAGCTGACCCGCTATCTCGAACTCCTCAACCGCGATCCCCTATTGCGGCCCGTTCGAGGTGTCTTTGCGGCCCAGCAGATCAAGCCGCAAGCCCGAACCCTGGCCCACGACCGCGGCATTGAATGCGTGACCCTGGATTATGAGGAAATGCGGGGCAATGTGGACACCCAGTCACGGCTGTTCTAGAAGCGCCGGAGCCGCTCTGAGACGAACGTCACGTGAACGCACGGCGACTTTCTCATCAGTAGGCTGATAGCTGTTGACCTTGGACTTGCAATGTGTGAAGCTAGTACCGTTCTTCGCTTCATGTTTTACATGCTCGCAGGAATGGTAGCGAGCGTGAAGTTCTGACTGGCGCTGTGGCGCAACATTTAGTGAGCCGCATCCACAGCCTTCTCGCGGTACCTGTTCAGGTGTACGAAAACAAGTACACGCATTTATTTACTCCAGAAGGAGCGCCCCATTATGGCTCAGGGCACCGTTAAGTGGTTCAACGCAGAAAAAGGCTTCGGCTTCATCACCCCGGACGACGCTGAGGGTGACGTTTTCGTTCACTACAGTGAAATCCAGACCGGTGGATTCCGCACTCTCGAAGAGAACCAGCGCGTCGAGTTCGAAATCGGTCAGGGCCAGAAGGGCCCCCAGGCAACCGGCGTGACTGTCATCTGATAGTTTCACCCCACACAAAACCCCGCAGCCAGGTGGCTGCGGGGTTTTGTTCATCTCCGTAACGAATACGGAGGTGGGCAGGTCCCCGGCGTCAGTGCGAACCCGGGTGGATGCGGCCCAGCACGGCTTAGAACAAACCGCCCACAATGCGTCGTTCAACGCTGGCGCCGGCAGCGGAGAGTCGCTCCACGAAATGCTCATAGCCGCGGTCGATGTGCGCCACCCCGGATACTTCCGTCACACCGGTGGCCGCCATACCCACGATGGCCAGGGCGGCACCCGCGCGAATGTCCTTGGCCTCGACCGGCGCCCCCGACAACTGGTGCGCGGGAAGACCGTCCACGCGTGCGTGATGACCGTCCAGTCGGACGCGGGCACCCAGTCGCTCCAGTTCCGCGGTGAAACCCCAGCGAGCCTCGAACACGTTCTCCGTGACCATGCCCGACCCCTGCGCCACGGCGTTCAATGCCACCACGAACGGTTGCAGATCCGTGGGGAAACCGGGGTAGGGCAACGTCGAGACATTGATCGCGTGAGGTCGCTCCGGGCCTTCAACGATGAACCGGCCACGGGAGGTGTCAATGGTGCAGCCGGCGGCGCGGAGCTTTTCAAGGACCATGGTCAGGTGCGCGGGTTCCGCCCCCTGAATCTCCACCCGGCCGCCCGTGACGGCGGCGGCAAAGGCCCACGTGCCGGCCACAATCCGATCGGGAACGGTTCGATGGGTCACGGGGTGCAGCTTTCGAGCCCCCTCCACGGTGATCGTGCTGGTCCCCAGGCCATCGATGTGGGCGCCCATGGCCTGTATCATGCGGCCGATATCCACGATTTCGGGTTCCCGTGCGGCGTTCTCCAGCACCGTGGTCCCGTTGGCCAGTGCGGCGGCCATCATGAGGTTCTCGGTGGCACCCACGGACGGGTAGTCCAGGTGATAGGTGGTGCCACGCAAGTTCCCCGCCACGGAGGCCCTCAAGAACCCCTTCTCAATACTCAGCTCCGCACCCATTGCTTCGAGACCCGCACGATGCATGTCCAGTCCCCGGGAGCCAATCGCATCGCCACCGGGCAGGGCAACCTCCGCGCGGTGACAGCGGGCGACCAGCGGACCCAGCACGGAGATGGATGCGCGCATCGCCCGCACCAGATCGTAGTCAGCCTGGTGTCCCAGCACCTCGGGCACATCGATATCCACGGTCTGCTGCGCAGGGTCGTAGCGCACCGTGCACCCCAGCCGGCGCAACAGCTCCGCCATGATGGTGACGTCCTGAATCTCAGGGACGTTGGTGATGGTCGACTCCCCCGCCGCCAACAACGCTGCCGCCATCAACTTGAGCACACTGTTCTTGGCCCCCGACACGGGAAGCACCCCGGACACCTTGGTGGGTCCGTGAACTTCGATCTTTTCTTCCATGGGTCCTCCAGATCACGTGGCTTCGCCGCACCCGCAGACTGCACGGGCCCCCGTACCAGACGGTACGGGGGCCACGATGCGCGATTCTAGCTGCGAATTACTTACTCGGACTGTCCGTCGAAATCGACCTCGTCGGCAACGACCGTCACGCGGTTACTGTCGACCGAGATGAATCCCGAGTCAATATGACCGCTCAGACGGCCGCCGTCCACACGCTCGACGGCGAACTCGCCCGGCTTGAGCAGCCCGGCAACCGACTCGTGTCCGGGGAGGATGCCGATGTCACCCTCGGTGGTGCGAACACGAACCATTTTGGCGGTACCTGCCCAGATCTTACGGTCCAGGGCAACAACCTCAACAATGAGCTCAGCCATGATTACTTCTCGCCAGTCTGGGACTTGATTTCGTCCCAGCGCTGCATGACATCGTCCAGGCCACCCACGTTGTAGAACGCCTGTTCCGGAACGTGGTCCAGCTCGCCGTCGCAGATCTTGGCGAAGGCCTCAACGGTTTCCGTGAGCGGAACCGTGGAACCCTCGACACCGGTGAACTGCTTTGCCGTGTAGGTGTTCTGCGACAGGAACTGCTCGATGCGGCGGGCGCGGGAGACCACGACCTTCTGCTCCTCGGAGAGCTCCTCGACACCCAGAATCGCGATGATGTCCTGCAGTTCCTTGTTCTCTTGCAAGATGCCCTTGACGCGGGTTGCCACGTCGTAGTGCGCCTGACCCACGTACTGCGGGTCGAGGATGCGGGAGGTGGAGGACAGCGGATCAATGGCCGGGTACAGACCACGCGACGCGATGTCACGAGACAGCTCGGTGGTGGCGTCCAAGTGCGCGAAGGTCGTGGCCGGGGCCGGGTCGGTGTAGTCGTCCGCGGGCACGTAAATGGCCTGCATCGACGTAATCGAGTGACCGCGGGTCGAGGTGATGCGCTCCTGGAGCACACCCATCTCGTCCGACAGGGTCGGCTGATAGCCCACGGCAGAGGGGATACGACCCAGCAGGGTCGAGACCTCGGAACCGGCCTGTGTGAAGCGGAAGATGTTGTCGATGAACAACAACACGTCCTGGTTCTGAACATCGCGGAAGTACTCCGCCATGGTCAGGCCCGACAGGGCCACGCGCAAACGCGTTCCGGGCGGCTCATCCATCTGGCCGAACACCAAGGCGGTGTCCTTGAGCACGCCGGCTTCTTCCATCTCGACCCACAGGTCGTTACCTTCACGGGTACGCTCACCCACACCGGCGAACACGGAGGTACCGCCGAAGTTACGGGCCACACGGGTGATCATTTCCTGGATCAGCACGGTCTTGCCCACGCCGGCGCCGCCGAACAGACCGATCTTACCGCCCTTGATGTAGGGGGTCAGGAGGTCAATGGACTTGATGCCGGTTTCCATCATTTCGGTGGAGCCCTCGAGCTCCGCGAAGGACGGAGCCTTGCGGTGGATGGGCCAGCGTTCCCGAACGTCCAGCTCCGCAATGGGCAGGTCCAGCGAATCACCGAGCACGTTGAAAATGTGGCCCTTGACCACGTCACCCACGGGCACGGAGATCGGAGCACCGGAGTCCTTGACCTGGGTGCCGCGCACCAGACCGTCGGTCTGCTGCAGCGAGATGGCGCGCACCATGTTGTCGCCCAGGTGCTGTGCGACCTCGAAGGTGATCTTGCGCGGTTCACCGTTGAACTCGTAATCGGCGGTCAAAGCGTTGTAGACGGCGGGCACCTGGTTCTCAGGGAACTCGACGTCGACCACAGGGCCGATCACTCGGGCGACACGGCCGGTCGCGCCGCCCGAGACCGGCTGAGCGGCCTGTTCATTGATGGTGGCAGTCATTTCTCTCACTTCATTTCGGCGGTGGGTAGTGGCGGAGCCCCGGTTAGAGGGCTTCTGCGCCACTGACGATTTCGGTCAGCTCGGTGGTGATCTCGGCCTGACGGGCATTGTTCATCAAGCGGGTGTACTTCTTGATGAGCTCGTCCGCGTTGTCGCCGGCGGCCTTCATGGCGCGCTGACGCGAGGCCAGCTCGCTCGACGCGGCATGACACAGGCTCGAGTAGATACGAGACTTGATGTAACGCGGCAGCACCTCGTTGAGGAACTCCTCCGGGTTCGGTTCGAACTCGAAGTTGTTCTGCGTTTCCTCGAGATCCTGGTAGTTCTCGGCCACTTCATCGCCGAGGTTGTTGGCGTCAACCACCTCGAGGGGAAGCAGGCGCAGCACACGCGGCTCCTGGGTCACCATGGACTTGAAGGCCGTGTAGACCAGGTGGATCTCGTCCACGCCACCGTTTTCGTAGCTTTCGCTGATGTCACCGAGCAGGCGCTCGGTCAATTCCTCGGCTCGCTTGGGGTTTGCGTTGTCGGTATCGCCGGTCCAGAACTCGTCGTAATCGCGGTGACGAAAATCGAAGTACGCCTTAGCTTTACGACCCACCAGGTAGACCCGGACTTCCTTGCCCTCCGAGTCCAGCATCCCCAACAGTTCCTCGGCGCGCTTGAGCACGTTCGAGGAGTAGGAACCGGCCAGACCACGATCGGACGTGAAAATCACGACTGCGGAACGACGAACGTCGTCTGCAGTGGAGGTCAGCGGGTGGGTAATATTGTGCTGAGACGCGATCTGTGAAACCGCACGGGTCAGCGCGTTGGCGTACGGGTACGCCGCTTCGAGGCTCTGACGGGATTTGTTGATGCGCGAAGTCGCGATCATCTCCATCGCCTTGAAGATCTTCTTCATTGACGAGGTGGACGTGATCTTCTGTCGGTAGACCCGAATCTGCGCTCCCATGAAACTTCCTTTCGGCACCGTAGCGGTGTGCCGTTACCGGCACACCGCTGACTCGGTTACTTCCTGACGATCTTTTCCTGGTTGACGTCCTGGGTCTCCAGGGATCCGTGTTCCTCGTGCCCGGGCTCAATCCCGTGCTTGGAACCGCGGAAGTCGCGCTTGACCTCGGCCACAGCCGTTTTTAGCGCCTCGACGGCGTCGTCCTCGAGCTTGCCCGTGGACTCAATCGAGTCCATCACGTTGGTGGTTCGGCGGACCTGTTCGATCAGGGCCTGCTCGAAATCGATCACGTTGGCGACCTCGACGTCGTCCAGCTGGCCGGTGGTGCCCGCCCAGATGGAAACGACCTGATCCGCAACCGGGTACGGCGTGTACTGAGGCTGCTTGAGAAGCTCCATCAGACGCTCACCGCGGGTGAGCTGCTGACGGGACGCCGCATCCAGGTCGGATGCGAACATCGCGAAGGCCTGCATCGACCGGTAGGAGGCCAGATCAAGCTTCAAGGTACCGGAGACCTTCTTCATGGCCTTCACCTGAGCGGCACCACCCACGCGGGACACGGAGATACCCACGTCCACTGCGGGGCGCTGGTTCGCGTTGAACAGGTCCGACTGCAGGAAGATCTGACCGTCGGTAATCGAAATCACGTTGGTCGGGATGAACGCGGAGACGTCGTTCGCCTTGGTCTCGATGATCGGCAGTCCGGTCATCGAACCGGCACCGAGCTCGTCCGAGAGCTTGGCGCAGCGCTCCAGCAGACGGGAGTGCAGGTAGAACACGTCACCCGGGTACGCTTCACGTCCCGGCGGGCGGCGCAGCAGCAGGGACACGGCACGGTAGGCCTCGGCCTGCTTGGACAGATCGTCGAACACGATCAGAACGTGCTTGCCGTTGTACATCCAGTGCTGACCGATCGCGGAGCCCGCGTACGGAGCCAGGTACTTCAGACCGGCGGACTCGGACGCCGGGGCGGCCACGATGGTGGTGTACTCCAGAGCCCCGTTGTCCTCGAGGGTCTGACGCACGGACGCAATGGTGGATGCCTTCTGGCCGATGGCCACGTAAATGCAACGCACCTGCTTGTCGACGTCGCCGGACTCCCAGTTGGAGCGCTGGTTCAGGATGGCGTCCACCGCAATAGCGGTCTTACCGGTCTGACGGTCACCAATGATCAGCTGGCGCTGGCCACGGCCGATCGGAATCATGGCGTCGATGGCCTTCATGCCGGTCTGCAAGGGTTCGTGAACCGACTTACGCATGGTCACGCCAGGAGCTTGTAGCTCCAGCTCGCGTCGACCGTCCGTTGCCACCGGTCCCAGATCGTCCAGCGGCTCGCCCAACGGGTCCACCACGCGGCCGAGGTATCCCTCGCCGACGGGTACGGACAGAACCTCACCGGTACGGTGAACTTCCTGGCCCTCTTCGATGCCCTGGAAGTCACCCAACACCACGACACCGATGTCGCGAGTGTCCAGGTTCAAGGCCAGGCCGAGAACACCGTTCTCGAACTTCAGGAGCTCGTTGGCCATGACCGAGGGAAGACCCTCGACACGGGCGATACCGTCAGCGGCGCTGGCGACACGTCCGACTTCTACTCGTTCTGCATTGCCGGGTTCGTAGGACGCCGCGAACTCGTTCAGCGCACTACGGACTTCGTCGGCATTGATGGTCACATCGGCCATCTGCTGTCCCTGCTCTCTACGTTTCGTGATCATCGCCCGCGCAATGACCTCACTTCTTTTTGTCGCGATGCGTTGCCCCATCGCCTGCTGACCGTGTCAACGGCCGGTGGAGGCAACGCGACGAGATGCCGGCATCGACCGACTCCCCGCGATCCCCGCTCCACCAGGGGATCAGGCTCCGATTCGCTGCCGCAACTGGCCCAAACGATGGGTCACGGACCCGTCGATGACTTCCTCACCGACCTGGACTCGCAAGCCGCCGATCAATGACGGGTCCACCTCCACGGCAAGCTTGAGATCCCGCGTGTACAGAGAGTTCAAGCTCTGACGCAGTTTCTCCAGTTGCTCGTGGTTCAGGGGACGGGATGTCACGATGCGGGCGATCCAACGCTGCTGGCGATCTGCAACAACTTCTGCGAAGCGCTCGATCAACCGACCGGGCAACGCTCCACGGGGCTCGCTGACGGCGCGCTGGGTCAACAGGGCGCCCTCCTCAGATGCATTGGGCATCAATCGGGAAGCGAGCCGCGCCTTGGCGTCCGCGCTGGCACGCGAATCGGCGAAGGCACCCTGGATCTCCTCGGAATGATCCACGGTGTTCTTGAACTGAATCAGTTCGTCCACCAGGGATTCCATGGCGTCGAGTCCACCGCGGTGCTCGGCAGACGCTGCTGCCATTGTCACTGCGGCTCGTTCAATGCCGTCACCGAGTTGCCGCTCATTGGCGGAGCGCTGCTTCACAAGCTCGGACACGATCTCGATAGCGGGATCGTGTTCCTCGTTGCCCAACAGTCGGTGCACGAAACCGGACACAGCCTCAACGGTGTCGGACTTGTGGGTCCGCTCCCCGAAGAGCTTGCGTACGAGTTTCACGCGATCGTCGGCGGCGCGTGACGGATCCGTCAGCGCTCGGCGCAGAGCGCCGTTGCCGTCGATGACGTCGAGCATGCCGAACAGCTGTTTGGCCGTTTCGACGTGTGCTTCCGAAGCCCAGCGATCAATGTCCACTGTGAGGGGACGGTAGGGTTCGTTCGATGCTTCTGCCATTACCGTGCAGCTCCTGTGCGACCCTGCTCGGTCTCAAGATCTTCAAGGAAGCGATCGACAACGCGGTTTGCACGAGCGTCGTCGTTCAGGGATTCCCCGACGATCTTTGAAGCGAGCTGCGTAGCCAAGGTACCGACCTCGTCGCGCAAGGAAACCACTGCGGCTGCACGCTCGGCCTCAATGGCCTTGTGTGCGTTCTCGGTGATCCGGGCGGATTCCACGTTGGCGCGGTCCTTGAAGTCCGCGAGGATCTTCTCGCCCTCATTGCGGGCTTCCTCACGAATCTTCTGGGCTTCGAGGCGGGCGCTCTCAAGCTGCTGGTTGTACTCGTCGCGAGCTGCCTTGGCCTCTGCCTGAGCGGCCTTTGCCTTGGCAAGTCCACCTTCAATGGCCTCGGTGCGGTCACGGTAGACCTTCTCGAATGCCGGAACGATGAACTTGATCGCGATGAAAAGCAGAATCACGAACCCAATGGCGGTGATCAGCATTTCCCAGACATTGGGGAGGAGGGGGCTGGCCCCTTCTTCTGCTGCCAACAACATTGCGGTCATGTGCGCGATTCCTGTTCTCTAGTTAAGGACTAAGTGCGGACGAGCCGCTCTTAGAGGAGTGCGAGCACGAAGCCCAGGATGGCCAGAGCCTCGACCACGGCGAAGCCCATGAACAGCATGGGCTGGATCACGCGCTGGGACTCGGGCTGGCGAGCAACTGCCTGCATGTACGCAGCGAAGATCAAACCCACACCGATGCCACCACCGATGGCAGCGAGACCGTAGCCAATGACGCTAAGCGAACCTTCCATTATGGATATTTCCTTTCTGGGTGCCCGTGTCGGGCAGTGATGCCATTACTGGAATCGTAAATGGACGATGGTCACATCAGCAGCCCGGTCGGACCGCTGCTTCGTGGGGTCAGTGCCCCTCCTGCAGTGAGCCCTGTACATACACGGCAAACAGCAGGGTGAAGATGTAGGCCTGCAGGATCTGAATCAGAACCTCCAGGAAGTAAATGAAGAGGCCCAGGATCACGCCGAAGACGGATCCGCCGATCCCGAGCGCACCACCCACACCGGTGGCGAGGTACGCGGTGAAGCCCGCGGCCACCATGATGGCCATGTGGCCGGCAAACATCGTGGCGAACACACGCAGTGCGTGCGTGACGGGGCGAATGATCATGTTCGAGAGGAACTCGAGGGGGATCAACACGATGTACAGGACCTTGGGAACGTCCGGCGGCATGGTCATTTTGACGAAGAAGCCGCCGAAACCGTGGCGCTTGATGCCTACGAAAACCCACACGAAGTAGGCGATGGCCGCGAAGACGTACGCGGTGCCGGGGTGGGAGAAGGTCGGAAGTTGCAAGACCGGGATGGAACCGAACAGGTTGTTCACCAGGATGAAGAAGAAGAAGGTGAACAGCAGCGGAATGTACGGGCGGAATTCTTTCTCACCGATGATGTCGCGGCCCAAGTGGTTACGCACAAAGCCGTAACCCATTTCGCCCAGGTACTGACCCTTGGAGGGGACCAGGGCGCGGCGGCGAACGACGTACATGAAGAACCCAGCGATGAGAACCACCGACAACAGGATCAACAAAGAATGCTTGCCGACTTCAAATGTGCCCACGGTGAAGAGGGGAGGCAGGTGCGCGTCCTCAACTGACGGGGCCACGAATTCGGCCGGAATCCTCAAGGCGGGGTTCAATACGGGTCCTTTCTGCGGTATCCAGACCGGTCACACTCGGGGCGAGGGGCCCTGATCAGACGACGATGTCTTTGTCGGGTACTCCATCTGGGTCGAACTGGAGTTCAGGCCCTCCCGCATGTGGAGGTAGCCAAGATAGATCCCGGCAGCCGCACCTATGACGGCTCCCACGATCACCAACCACCCTGTTCCCAGCAGGTGATCCGCGCCCCAGCCTACCAAACTCCAGAAGCCCCCACCGACCACGATGTACAGCAACAAGGTCAGCCCTCCGGCCAGTCCCCCTCGCTGTACGAGCTCGCCCGCGGTGCTGAGCGTGTCCTCGGATTCGGCCGCACTGTGCGCAGCTTGGCCACGCCTGCGCTCATGGTGCGTCGAGTTGGCAAAATCGGGTTCATGCTCGGCCATGCTCTGCCCCATCGGTCGGTTCGGACACGTGTCCGTCCAGGATAGGTGCCGACTCTGCTTCGGCGGTGGCTTGCTCTTGCCTGGCGCGCACCACCGCTGCGTATTCCCTGGCCAAAACCGCGCTGGCTCGCATCGCCAAGGGTGCCAGGGCCAGCCAGGACAGCGTGAGACCGACGGCAACGGTGATGGCGAACCCCAAGGAGTGCAGCCATGCGGGTGCTCCCACGAAAAGCAGGTACCACCCCATGACCACGACTTTCATCAGGTAGAGCACAGCGAGCGCAGGAGCCGTGGCTGCCGGTGCAATGCGATACATGAGGGTCGAGACGAACACGGTGAGCCCCGTGCTCAGAACCACCAGTCCGGCCCCCGCCACGATGGATCGCCACAGCGGGTCGAACTCGATCGCGACAGCGCACGTGATGAGAATCACAGCCAGCAAACTGGATGTGACGCCGAGAACGAGTACCGGGCGGCCGTAAACATCACGGGTATCCCCGGCGGCCCGGTTCTGGACCGGGTGCCTCGCATGGTCCGCGGGCTGCGCCGGGGTCATGACGCCTCGCTCCGGCGTCGACGCGCGAGCGGGCGGAGGAAGCGAGGCAGGCACAGGTACAGCACCACCACGGCGACGGCGGCCAATCCGGCGAGAACCGAACCTGCGCCGTCGGCGCGTAGTCCCCACAGCGAGATGAGGCTGACCAGGACCGTGGCGAGAGTGACGACCAGCGAGGACTGGACATGTGACAACCCCGCGTCCGTGAGTCGCTGGTAGACGTGCTCCCGGTGGGGTTTGTACCAGATTTCACCGCGCTGAACGCGCTTGACGAGCGTCACGGTGGTGTCGGCCACGTAAATCAGCAGGGGCGGCAGTAGATACTCCACGTAGACACCGGACAGGAACGCCCCGATGGCGATGGCCACCAGGCTTCCGCCCAGGACGTACGAGCCGACGTCGCCCAGGAAGACCGTGCCCCGGCTCAGGTTCCAGGGCAGGAATCCCGCGAAGGCACCGGCCACCACTAGGCCGGCGCACATCATCCAGGTCATGTTGTTGGCGGCACCGGCCCAGGCGTAGAGGAGCCCCACCACGGTTCCGTGCATTCCGGAGATCCCGTTGATGCCGTCCATGAAGTTGGCGATGTTGATGTAGGCGACCGTGGCAATCACTCCCACCGGCCACCACCACACGGCGATCCCCAGCGTGAGGATCAGGGCGCCGGTGCCCAGTGCACCGATGAGCACCTGCCCTCCGAGCCGAGCTCCCACGGACGCACCACGGTAATCCTCGAACCAGCCCAGCGCGGCACCGGCCACGGTCATGGCCAGCACGATGAGCGAGACGGAGCGGTCCACCTCGACCACGCCCGCGAGCATGGCGATGGAATACATCACCGCAATGGCGATCGCCACGGCCAGTCCCATGCCGCGGACGACCGGGCGGTCGTGGGAGGACCTGTCGGAAGGGATGTCGATGACGCCCCACCGCTGCAGTAGCGGTTTAATGACGAACGGCAGGAGGACGGAAAGAAGGAGAGCTCCCCCGCCCAGCCAGAGGGCCAGGGTCGTTAGCTCTTGGAGCGTCTCGGCCTGCGGAATGGCGCCCGGGCCGGCGTCGCGGGACAACACTGTTGCCGTGGTGGTGATGATGGGCCCCGTCATGATTGCTCTCCCCCGTGGCGGTCTGCAGGGGGGGATGACTCGCGGTGTTCCCTGGCCCGGGGAACATGGAAATCGGTGATGCGGGGTTGGGTGCTGGCGGTCACCACGGGAATCGAGCCGGTGAACAACATACCCCCGCGCACCTTCCACACGTGCCGGTCCAGGTGCGCCGGATCCAATCGCTCCGCCTTGGCGTGGGAGATCTTGGGGTGCAGTGGCCGTTCGTCGCTCTCGCCCGCACCGATCAGATCCTCGTGCAGCTTTTCACCGTGACGCAGACCGGTGATCACGATCTCCACGTCCTCACGGCCCGACATGGCGCGCAATCGTTCAGCGATGTCCAGGATCCGCACCGGTTCGCCCATGTCAAGAATGAGGACCTCTCCCCCGCTGGCGATGGCACCGGCCTGAATCACCAGTTGGCAGGCCTCGGGAATGGTCATGAAGTACCGGGTGGCCTCCGTGTGGGTCACCGTGATGGGCCCGCCCTGCCGAATTTGTTCGGCGAACAACGGGAGCATGGAACCCCGTGAGCCGAACACATTGCCGAAACGGACGGACGCGTACCGGTTGTCGGTCTCACCGGCCATCCACGCCGTGAGTTTTTCCGCCACACGTTTGGAGTGCCCCAGGGCGGTGGTGGGGTTGGCGGCCTTGTCGGTGGAGACGTTGACGAACACCTCCACGCCCACGTTGGCCGCGGCATTGAGCACATTGAGGGTGCCCATCACGTTGGTCTTCCACGCCTCATCCGGGAACTGCTCGAGCAGCGAGACGTGCTTGAGCGCGGCCGCATGGAAGACAACTTCCGGTTGTCTCTGTTCGAAAATGTGCTCCAACGATTCGGTGTCCCGGATATCCGCGAGCACGGTGTCGTTGCCGTCCAGGAGTCCGCGGCCGGTGATCGAGATCTGGGTGGATTGCAGGCCGGTTTCGTCACGATCCAGCATGATCAGCTCGTCGGGTTCGAACCCGACGAGCTGACGGCACAGCTCGGAGCCGATCGATCCCCCCGCGCCCGTGACAAGCACTCTCTTTCCGGTGATGTAACCGGCGATCGCATCCACATGGATGTCCACGGGACGCCGCCCGATGAGATCTTCCATGGCAATATCGCGCAGATCCACGCTCTGCTGGTTGGCGGTCAACATGTCGGTGATCGGCGGAACCGTCATCACGCGCGTATTGGTGCCCGCCACGGCGTCGGAGACGCGGCGCATCAGGCGCGGTTCGACGTCGGAAATGGCCACAATCAGAACGGCCGAGCGTGTGGTCTCCAGGACCTGAGCGACGTCGTGCAGGGTTCCCATCACCGGGACGGATGAGATGCGCAGGTGTTTCTTGGCCGGATCGTCGTCGATGAGAGCGACCGGCAGGTACTCCGAGGAGGGGTCCTGCATCATGCGGTGCACCAGGAAGGTGCCCAGATATCCCGCCCCGAACACCACCACGTGTTGCGCTCCGGCCCCGGGTTTGGCCGTGGACTCCTGGTACATGCGCTTGAGGTAGCGGAACGCGGCCATGAACAAGCACGCGAACGGGAACGCAATGAACCCGATGGAACGCGGAATTCCCATGGCCACACCGAAGACCAGGAGCACGACCTCCACAATGGCGATGACGATCACCGTCACCACGACCAGGAGCTTGGCTTCTTCGAAACTGCCGAACGAATACCGCCCCTTGTAAAGGGCGAACGAGAAACCCACCACCATCTGACACGCGACCGCCACGGCGCACGTGATGATCAGCCCGCCCGTGGACACGAACTGCACGTTCATTTCGTAACGCAGCAGCACCGCCACGCACATGGCGACGATCCACGCGGCGGAATCCAGAATCATCTGGATCCATAACCACGCGACCGGCTTCTCCGCCGAGGGGGTGTTCGTCTGGGGGTTCCCCATGCGTGTTGATGTCCTTTCGAGCACGCGAATCAGTTACTGCGGTGGCCCACCATGAACCGGTAGGCCGTTTCCCGCACCCTGAGCGGTACAAATCTGTAGCCGCCCCGCACGATCACGTTCGTGGCCCATTGTATGAACCCGATGTACCCTAAACGGCGCAATTTCCATTGCAACGCCAATTCCGCCCGAAACACGCGGGGTCCCCCGCGCCTCTCGTACGAACCGGCGGAGACTCGGTAGCCGACCAGCGGTTCGGGAATGTTGCGCACGTCCGCCCCGGCGCGGAGCATGCGGGCCCACAGCCAGTAGTCCTCGGCCATGGGTACGTGCTGGTACCCACCCACCGCCTCCACGGCGCTGCGGCGGAAAACCACGGACGGGTGGGAGATCGGGTTCCGACGTTTACCCACCCGCGCGATCTCCGCATACCCCACGGGTGCCCGGCGCAGCGCCACCGGATCCGATTCGTCGTCGCCGATTTCATGCATGGAGGCGCCCACCAGATCCGCGCCGTCCTCGATGAGTGGCAGTTGCCGTTCGAACCGGTCCGGATAGGAAATATCGTCCGCGTCCGCGCGGGCCACGATGTCGTGATCACACCACAGCAGGCCCGTGTTCAGGGCATCGGTCAGGCCCGCGTTACGTTCCAGATCCACGCGCACCACGGGCACGGACGACGCCGCGCTGATCCGGTCGAGTTCATCGGTGATTTCCTGGGGCACCGGCCCATCGCGGACAATCACGACCTGGGCGGGAGGCCGTGTTTGCTCCGCCGTGTTCGACTCGACGGCCCGGCGCACCCGGGACGCGGAGTCCCCCCGGTACACGGGCATCAACAGCGAGAAGTCGGCGGGGAGTTCTGCGGCACCCATGGGCTCAGCGAGGGCCACCGAAACCACGTCCCCGCATTCCATTGACGTATCGGGTGGCCCATGTGCGCAGCCCCTTGAGGTCTCCGCGCTGCAGGTAGTACGCCGGATAGCCGATCGCGTCAGCAGCCAGTTGCACCACGCGTTTGTAGTGCCACGAGACGTAGCCGCGGTTACGGAAGAAGTGCTGCTGCTTGAACTGCCCCGGGGGAATCAGCACCTGGAGTTTGCCGGGAATCACCACGTGCTCCTCGTCCCACCCCGGGGGGTGGGCCACGGCGGTGGTGGTCACGGTGCCGAAGGGCAACCCGGACTTGCGCAGCCGCACCAGAAAGTCCACTTCGTCACCGCGCAGGAAGAGTTTGAGATCCGGCAGCCCCACGGTGAAGAACACCGATTCGGCCATGAGCGCACCATTGAAAAAGGCCGCGTACGAGGGAATGAACCCTAAAGGTTCAACGTCATCTCGAGAATGCGTGATGACTCCTTCGAGGCGGAACGGAAAGGACAACGAGCCGTGGTCCTGAGGTGCCACAATCAGGGGTGAGACCACCGCCAGGTCGCGTTCCGCGGCGGCGCGGCGCAAGGTCCGAAGGCAGTGCTCATCCTCCGGATGGGCGTCGTCATCCATGAGCCACACCTGGTCCGCGCCGGCGGACAGAGCTGTGAGGATGGCCAGGGAGAAACCACCCGCGCCGCCCAGATTGGCCTCCGAGCGCATGTATCGGAGTTCGAATGTCCCGTCGATCAGATCGAGGAGATGAGTGCGGTCCAGGGCAGTCCTGCCCGCGTCCACCAGGCACAGGCTGTGGATCGGATCCGACTGGCGCCTGAGCCCCGCAATCAACTCCGCAACGTCGCGGGGGCGGTCTTGCGTTACGCATGCAACGCTGACGCGCCGGCTCCGCGCCGGGTCGGAACTGGCTCGAGTCATGGTTGCTCCCGCGGAAAGTTCTGTGTGGGACCTACAAACTCGGGCCCCGCTGGACTCACGGATTCTATCAACGCGCAGCTGACAATCCCCCAGACACGGTGAGCGCGGGATTGCTGTCGTACGATGAGGAAACCAATGTCGGGAGGAGATTCACCGTGACAGCTAGTAGCTGGCGAGTACTCGGAGCCACAGGTTTTGTGGGGTCGGCCATCACCACTGCCCTGCAGACCAAGAACATTGCCGTGACCCCCGTGTCCACGCCCCGGTTGGCCTCCCCGGCCACCACCGTGCACCACGTGATCGAGCACGCTCATCGGTTGGAGTCGGTGATCGATTACCTGGCGGATTCGTTTGCCGGCGCGGACATCGTGGTCAATGCCGCGGGGTTGGCGGCCCCCGATCAAACCCATCAGCAGTCCTTGACCGGTGCGAATGCGCTGCTACCCGTCCTGGTGGCCCTGGCCGCGCACCGCACGGGTGTCCGCCGGGTCATTCACATCAGCTCGGCATCGGTGCAGGCGAACGCCCCCGTGCTGGACGAATCCATCCGCACCGCACCCTTCTCCGCCTACTCATTGTCCAAGGCTCTGGGCGAGTCCGCGCTGTACCGGTTGCGGTCGCAGTGGGAATCGGAATCAAACGCCCCGCAGCTCACGGTGCTGCGCGCCACCTCGGTCATGGGCAGTGGGCGACGCACCACGCGTTTGCTCGCCAAGTTCGCGTCCTCGGTCTTTTCCTCGGTGGCCGGGGACGGCACGGCCCCCACACCGGTCACCTCCGTCAAGGCACTCGCGCAGTTCGCGGTGGCCGTGGGTGAGTATCCCGAGCCCCTGCCCGCCGTGATCCTCCAGCCCTGGGAGGGTGCCACGAACGGTTCCGTCCTGCGCGATGCCGGGAGGCGCCATCCGCTGCAATTGCCGCCGTTACTGTGCCGCGCCGTGATCGACGCCGGTAACTGGGTGTCGGGGTTGGCCAATAATCGCTTCAACGGGGCCATCCGACGCCTTGAGGTCACGTGGTTCGGTCAACGTCAGGTACCGGGTTGGGCGCACGAGAACGGTGTGATACCCGAGCCCAACGTGCAAGAAGTTCTGCGTCAGGCGCATTTGTCCCTGGGTAAATAGCGCCTGGTCCGCACGGGGCGGGGGCCGCAACCGTCCTGGTTGCGGCCCCCGCCCCGTCTCACCCCGTTTGGCTGCCCGACATCAACCGCCGTTGACGAGCCGGCTGGCTTCGTCCATGCTCAATGCCGCGGTGCCACCCCAGCCCGGCTGGGATGCGTTCGGGCGGTGCCGATTCTGGTCCACGCGCGCGCCGGGCCCCGCAGCCGCATGCTGCACGAGTGCCCTGGCCACCTCGGCCTCGGAAGCCCCCGGCTCGACCAGCGGCTCGGCCGTTGAGCGGCGTGTCGACCGGCCGCCGACGTCGTTGTGTGGCCGCGAGCGGTCGACGGTGCGTTCCGCCGGGGCCTCCTCCGGCTCCGCGGGTGACGAGCCCGCGTCGGTCGCCCCCGCGGGACGTGTCGCTCCCGCGCTCTGCTCGTCCTCGTGTGCGTTGTGGTCGCCGGTCTGGTTGGTCGGTGCGAAGTCCCCGGCGTCCACGCCGGGTACGACGGCTCGCAGTTCGGCGAGTCCGATGGCGCCCAGGCGCAGCACAACGGGCACCTCACCGGTGCAGTCGACAATGGTCGAGGGAAGCCCGCTGGGATTGTCCGCCTCGTGCTCGGCCGTGGGCCGGGCGCCGTCGTCGAGGTAGAGCGCCACACGGTCCCGGAGCATCTCTTGGGCATCCTGGGCCGTGAGTGCCGCCGACATCCCGGTGAGGTTCGCCGAAGACACCGCCATGGGCCCCACGCGTTCGAGCAACTGGCGAGCCACGCGGTCGTCGGGCACCCGCAGCGCCACCGTGCCGTGCGTTTCGCCCAGATCCCACCCCAGGGTCGGCTGGGCCCAGCACACGAGGGTGAGCGCGCCGGGCCAGAAGGTTTCGGCGAGGGTCCGGGCGGCGCCGGAAATCTGGTCGGCGAGACCGGCCATGACACCGGGGTTCGCTATCAGTACGGGTGGTGGCATCTGACGGGTGCGGCCCTTGGCGCCCAGGAGGGTTTGGACACCGATGGGGGAAAACGCGTCACACCCAATGCCGTACACGGTGTCCGTGGGCATGACGATGCATTCACCGTCCGCCAAGACACGCGCCGCGTGATCGATCGCGGCGCTCATGCCGTCCTGGTCTGCGCACTTGTACGTTGCACTCACGAGCAGCTCCTTAGCTCAATGTCCGGTGCGGATCTGTGGGGTCATCGGCGGCCACCGCGGGGCGGCGCGCTCCCGTGGCGCGGGGCTTGCCCGCGAGATCACGATGCAAATGGATCTCCATGAAACCGCGGGCCGCAAGTTCACGCTCCATGGCCTGCACCTGGGACTCCGCGTGTTCCATGAACACTGCGCCTCCGGGCCGGAGCAGCCGAACGGCTGTGTCCATGGCCGCGCACGGCAATGCCATCCCGTGGCCCGCTCCCCCGTACAGAGCGGTGGGGGGATCGAAGTCCCGGACTTCCGGTGCGGCGGGGATCTCCTCGGGAGGGACGTAGGGCGGGTTGGTCACCACCACGCAGAACGTCCCGGCATTCTCAGGAGAGTAGTCACGGAAGTCGGCTTGCGTGAGGGTGACCTTGGAACCGCGGAGGTTCTGCTGCGCCCAGGCGAATGCTTGGTCCTCCTTCTCGACCGCGGACACGCGCGTGGTGGGATCCTCGGTGGCTATGGCCAGCGCGATGGCGCCGGTGCCCGTTCCCAGATCCACGATGCGCGGGTGGGGCACACCGGCCTCGCGCCACAACCGGGCCTCGTCCAGACTCAGCTGGACCAGTAATTCGGTTTCCGGGCGGGGAACGAAAACTCCCGGCCCCACCGACAGTTCGAGCTGCCGGAACGGGGCCTTGCCCGTCAAATGCTGCAGGGGAATGCGCGTGGCCCGCCGGGCCACCAGGTCACGGTAACCGGCAGGTTCGGCGGCCCCCAGAATGGCTTTGGCCTCGACCTCTCCCCTGCTCAGCCCCATGAGGTGTGCTGCCAGTAGCACGGCGTCCGTGTCGGGCGAGGCAACGCCCGCCTCCGCAAGCTCACCGCGCGCCCAGCGCAGTGCCTGAGCCAGGGTAGCTCCCACCGGAGGTCAGTCTCGCTTTCCGGCCGGGTCTTGACCGAGCTGTTCCAGCCGGGTCTTCTCGTCGAGCTCGATCGCGGAGTTCACGACCGGTTCGAGGGCGCCGTCCAGAACCTGGTCCAGGTTGTAGGACTTGTACCCCGTGCGGTGATCCGCAATCCGGTTCTCGGGGTAGTTGTAGGTGCGGATGCGTTCGGAACGGTCCACGGTGCGCACCTGGGACTTCCGCACGGCCGCATTATCGGCATCGATCTGCTCTTGCTGATGCGCGAGGATACGTGCCCGCAGCACGCGCATTGCCGCTTCGCGGTTCTGCAGTTGAGACTTCTCGTTCTGCATGGCCACCACGATGCCCGTGGGAAGGTGAGTGATGCGCACAGCGGAGTCCGTGGTGTTCACGGACTGGCCACCGGGACCGGAGGACCGGTAGACATCGATCTTCAGGTCGTTCTGGCTGATCTCGATCTCGTCCGGCTCGTCGACCTCCGGGAACACCAACACGCCGGCGGCGGAGGTGTGCACGCGGCCCTGGGATTCCGTGGCGGGCACGCGCTGCACGCGATGCACGCCGCCTTCATATTTCAGCCGCGCCCAGGCCCCGTGTGCGGGATCGTTGGAGCTGGATTTCACCGCGAGCTGGACATCCTTGTAACCGCCCAACTCGGTGGGCGTGGAGGAGAGCACCTCGGTCTTGAACTTGAGTGACTCCGCGTAGCGCATGTACATGCGCAGCAGATCCCCGGCGAACAATGCGGACTCGTCCCCGCCTTCGCCGGCCTTGATCTCCAGGATCACGTTGCGCCCGTCATCCGGGTCTCTGGGGATCAGTTTGCGGCGCAGCGCTTCCTGCGCGGATTCCAATGCGGCCTCGAGCGGTTCGATTTCCGCCGCGAGTTCGGGATCCATGCTGCCGAGCTCGCGGGTCGCCTCCAGATCCTCGGAAAGTTGTTCCACCCGTCGATGGGCTTCCACAATGCCGTTGAGTTCGGAGTACCGCCGGCCCAGCTTGCGGGCCTTACCCGCGTCTGCGTGCACGGCGGGATCCGCCAGTTCGCGCTGCAGCTGAGCGTGCTCATCCAGCAGCGGTTGAACGGGATCGGACATTGAAGGGTCTCCTATCGACGGGTGGAACGGGACAGCGAGGGCTTCTCGCTAGTCCTTTCCGTTGGCCAGCGTGGTCTTCTGGACCTGCAGCAGGAACTCCGTGTTGGACTGCGTGTCACGCAACTTGTTGGTGAGCAGTTCCAGGGCCTGCTGCTGTTCCAGACCGGACAGCACACGGCGCAGCTTCCACATGATCTTGATCTCGTCCGCGGACAGCAAGTTCTCCTCGCGGCGGGTGCCGGAAGAGTTGACGTCCACGGCCGGGAAGATCCGGCGGTCCGCGAGCTGGCGGGACAGGCGCAGTTCCATGTTGCCGGTGCCCTTGAACTCTTCGAAGATGACCTCGTCCATCTTGGAGCCGGTCTCCACGAGAGCGGTGGCCAGGATGGTGAGTGAGCCACCGTTCTCAATATTGCGTGCGGCACCGAAGAACTTCTTGGGCGGGTACAGCGCGGCCGAGTCCACACCACCGGACAGGATGCGTCCGGACGCGGGTGCGGACAGGTTGTAGGCACGGCCCAGGCGGGTCATGGAATCCAGCAGGACCACCACGTCCATACCCATTTCCACCAGACGCTTGGCACGCTCGATGGCCAGTTCGGCCACGGTCGTGTGATCGTCCGCGGGACGGTCGAAGGTCGAGGCAATGACCTCACCCTTGACCGTGCGCTGCATGTCCGTGACCTCTTCGGGGCGCTCGTCCACAAGCACCATCATGAGGTGGACCTCCGGGTTGTTGGTGGTGATCGCGTTGGCAATCGCCTGCAACATGAGGGTCTTACCGGCCTTGGGCGGGGACACGATCAGGCCTCGCTGGCCCTTACCGATCGGAGCCACGAGGTCGACCACTCGGGGGCCGATCTTCTTGGCCTCGGTCTCCAGTCGCAGGCGTTCCTGCGGGTACAGCGGAACCAGCTTGGAGAACTCCACGCGGTCCTTGTTCTCTTCCGGCTTACGTCCGTTGACCGAGGTCAACTGCACGAGCGCCGAGAACTTCTGACGCGAGCTGTTGTGCTGTTCGCCGTCGCGGGGTGCGCGGATGGCACCCACAATGGCGTCGCCCTTGCGCAGGTTGTTCTTCTTGACCTGGGACAAGCTCACGTACACGTCCGACGGGCCCGGGAGGTATCCCGAAGTGCGCACGAACGCGTAGTTGTCCAGCACGTCCAAGATGCCCGCGACGGGCAGCAGGACGTCGTCCTCGGTGATCTCGATGTCGTCCACGTCAGGGCCGTTGCTGCGGCTACGGCGGTTACGACGTTCGTTGCGATCATTGCGGTCATTGCGGTCGTTGCGATTGCGGTTGCGGCGGTTACGGCGCGAGTTGCCGTCACGATCGTTGCCGTCGTTGGTGCGCTCATTGCGGTTGCGGTTGCCGCGCTCGTTACGGTCGTTGCCGTCCTGGCGGTTCTGACCGTCCTGCGAGGACTCCTTGCGGGGGGAATCCTGCTTGTCCTCGCGGGAGCCGTTGTCCTGGTCGGTGGACCCGGACTTCTCGTTGCGTGAAGCGTTGCCGTCCTTGCGCTCAGCACGATCGTTGCGGTTGGCGCGCGAACGCTGGTTGCGGTTGCCGCGGTTGGCGGACTCCTTGGAATCCTCGCCCTGCTCGTTCTGAGCGTTATCGGTTTGCTCGCCCTGGTTCTCCTGGCCGGAGTCCTTGGACTGCTGATCCTGCTTGTCCTGCTGTTCCGCATCCTGGTTGCGGGACCGGTCCCCGCGTCCGGAGTCGGAGGCACGGCGAGAACGGCGGGAGCCGGACTGGCGTTCGTGCTGGCTGGGACGGCTCTCCCCCTGGGACTCGTTCTTCTGGTCCTCGCCCTGGTTCGCGGAACCCGAGGCGGCGTCGGCGGGCTTCTCGCCCTGGTCCGAGGCTGCGCTGTCCTGGGATGCGTCCTTGGACGGTGCGGAATCCGACGACGACGCGCGGCGCGTGGACGCCTTGCGTGCGGTTTCCGAGATCTTCTCCTCCACGGCCTTGTCGCGTTCGGCAACGGCACCGCCGCGCTGGTGGGCCTCAATGGCCTCAACGAGCAGTGATTTGCGCATGCGACGCGCGCCGGTGATGCCGAGCTGCGAGGCGAGCGCCTGCAGCTGAGCAAGTTTCAGCCCGGACAAACCAGTGTTCTGGGGCTTGGAATTTTCCGTTCCCTGTTCGGGGGCGGTGGTTTCTGTCACGAAGGTTCCTTCTGACTCGATGGGGGCCGTGGCGATGACATCGCGCACTGACCCGACGTTATTTTGTGGGCCACCAACTGCGGGCCACGTTGAATGCGCGCAGAGTGCGCGCCAGAAAATCAGCAATGAGGTCCTCTGATCCCTGTGATCCACCGGCCGCGGTCACATCACAGGGGTGACCTGGTCATCATGAAAAGGGATCGCACTGAGGTGACGCATTGAAACAACTGTGACGCTCGGTCACGATTGTCGATTCGAATGCGGGACTCCGCTTGAACCGCGTGGGCGAACCCAGGGCCTATTGCGTGGATACGCCCACTTTAGCACCCTCGGCCGGTACGCGTAGCGACATAACACGCCACGACACGTCCTCGCTGTTGTGGGTGTGCGCCGCGGAGTCCGGATCCGCGGTGATGCGCTCGATCGCGGCAACCGCCCGCTCGGCGGCGTCGGCGCCGTTGGCCAGGGTGAGGACCGTGGGCCCGGCGCCGGAGATCACCGCGGCGAATCCGAGGTCGCGCAACTGTGTCATGAGCTCGAAACTCGGTCCCATGGCCTGGGCCCGGAATGGCTGGTGCAGCAAATCGAACGTGGCCGGGAGCAGGTACTCGGGGCGGTTGCTCATGGCCTCGACCAGCAACGCCGCGCGCCCGGCGGTCACCGCGGCGGTGCGGTGGGCCACCGTATCGGGCAGTAGGCCGCGGGCGAGAGAGGTGGCCACCTCGAAGTCCGGGATGGCGACGACCGGGATGATGTCGCGGTGCACGCGCACGGGGACACTGACGTATGTTCCGTCCTGTTCGAAAGAGACGGTGAGACCCCCGTACAGAGTGGGTGCCACGTTGTCCGGGTGCCCTTCCAAGTGCGAGCACACCTGCAGTACGGCGTTCGGATCCAACCGCAGGTCCTTGGCGAGCAATGCGTTGGCGGCCAGTACGCCGGCCACCACGGCGGACGCCGATGAGCCCATGCCGCGCCCGTGCGGGATCCGGTTGTGGGCCTCCAACCGCAGGCCCGGCAGGGAGCCGGCGCCGGCGGCGTCGAAAACCGCTTGCATCGCGCGGACCACCAAATGATCTGCGGTGTGGGGAACGTGTTCCGATCCCTCGCCCGAGAGCTCGAATTCGAGACCGGAATCGATGCGGGTGACCGTGAGCTCGTCGTAGTAACCCAGAGCCAACCCGAGGGTGTCGAAACCGGGCCCCACGTTGCCCGTGGATCCGGGGACCCGCACCGAAACACTCGTGCCCGGCGCGGCTACGGCCTGTTCGTTCACGACGTCGGTCACTCCAACCCCAGCGCTGCGGCCACGGGGACCACGTCGAAGGGCACGCGCTTGGGTTCCACGGCGCCGGCATCCTCGGCCTCGGCACCCTTGATGGCCCATTGCGGGTCTTTCAGTCCGTGGCCGGTCACGGTGATCACAATGGTCTTGCCGCTGGGCACTTCGCCCGCGCGCTGCTTCTTGAGCACACCGGCGACCCCCGAGGCAGAGCCGGGCTCCACGAACACGCCCTCGCGTGAGGACAGCCACCGGTGGGCTTCGATGATTTGCTCGTCGGTCACGGAGTCGATCAGGCCACCGGATTCATCACGCGCGGCAATGGCGGTGTCCCAGGAGGCGGGGTTGCCGATCCGGATGGCGGTGGCAATCGTCTCGGGCTCGGTGACCGGGTGGCCCAGCACGAGCGGCGCGGCACCGGCGGCCTGGAAACCCCACATGGTGGGCGTGTGCGTGGACACGGGCGCCAACGTCTGGCCGGTGGTCGCCGGGGTCTCGGCGGCGTACTCCTTGTACCCCTTCCAGTACGCCGTGATGTTGCCCGCGTTACCCACCGGCAGAACGTGGATGTCCGGGGCGTCCCCCAGGGTGTCCACCACCTCGAACGCCGCCGTTTTCTGGCCCTCGATGCGATAGGGATTGACCGAGTTCACCAGGAACACGGGGTAGGACTCGGAGAGTTTGCGAGCCACTTCCAGGCAGTTGTCGAAGTTGCCGTCGATCTGGATGATGTCGGCTCCGTGCGCCACGGCCTGGGACATCTTGCCCAGGGAGATCTTGCCATCGGGAACGAGCACGGCGCAGCGCATGCCCGCTTGCTTGGCGTAGGCAGCGGCGGCGGCGGACGTGTTACCGGTCGAGGCGCACACCACAGCCTCCGCGCCCTCTTCCTTGGCCTTGGTGATGGCCATGGTCATGCCGCGGTCCTTGAAGGAACCGGTGGGGTTCATGCCCTCGAACTTGAGCCACACCGAGCTGCCGGTCAGTTCGGACAGGGCACGAGCCTGAATCAGCGGAGTGCCACCCTCACCCATGGTGATGACCTCGGTGGTCTCGGTGACCGGCAAGCGGTCCTTGTACTCGTTGATGACGCCCTGCCAGACGTGTGCCATACCGGTTCTCCTCGACGCTGTGTGACGGTGGGTGTGGTTTACCCACCCATGGGTGTTCTTGACCGCCCCGCGGGGCGGTGGGCTTATTCGCCGGTCTCCACGGGGATCACCGACAGCACCCCGGCCACCACGGGCAATTCGCGCAATGCGGCCACGGTGTCCATGAGATCACGGTGGCGCCCGGTGTGGGTGACCAGGTGCAGCACCGAAATGGCCTGGTCGTTGGGGTCTTCGGTCTGATGCATGGTGGAGATCGACACCCCGTGGTCCGCGAAGACCTGGGCGATCTGTGCCAGCACACCCAGGCGGTCCTTGACGGTCACGGTGATGGCCATGCGGGTGCTCACGTTGTCCATGGACACGGCGGGCAGCTTGGCGTGGTCGCTCAGCGGGATACCCTCGGCCCCGCGGGCGATCGCGCGTGCGGCCGAGACGAGGTCGCCCAGAACCGCCGACGCCGTGGGCTCGCCTCCTGCGCCCTGCCCGTAGAACATGAGCGAGCCGGCATTCTCGGCTTCGACGAACACGGCGTTGTACGCACCGCGCACTCCCCCGAGCACATGGCTGCGGGGAATCATCACGGGGTTCACCCGCAGGTTCACGCCCTCCTCGGTGCGTTCGCCCACGGACAGCAGCTTGATCACGTAGCCGGCCTCGGCGGCGGTGGCGACGTCCTCCGCGGTCACCGAGGTGATGCCCTGGCAATGGACATCATCCAGGGTGAAGGTCGAATGGAAGGCGAGGGAGGCGAGCACGGCGGCCTTGGCGGCGGCGTCGTGACCCTCCACATCGGCGGTGGGGTCGGCCTCGGCGTAGCCCAACTCCTGGGCCTCGGCCAGGGCGTCGTCGAACGCGGCACCCGTGGTGTCCATCTGGTCCAGGATGAAGTTGGTGGTGCCGTTCATGATGCCCAGGAAACGGGTGACGTGGTCCCCGGCGAGCGAATCACGCATGGGGCGAACGATAGGGATGGCCCCGGCCACGGCGGCCTCGTAGGACAGCTGCGAGCCCGACGCCGCCGCGGCGTCGTGGAGCTCACGGCCGTGGGCCGCTATCAGCGCCTTGTTGCCGGTCACCACGGTGGTGCCGGCGTTGAGCGCGCGCAGAATCCGGGTGCGCGCGGGCTCGATGCCGCCGGTCAACTCCACCACGATGTCCGCCGCGTCGATCACGGAGTCCGCATCCGTGGTGAGCAGCTCGCTCGGGATCTCCACGTCGCGCTTGGCGCTCACGTCGCGTACGGCCACGCCCACGAGGTCGAGAATCACACCCGTGCGCATGGCCAGCTCGTCCTTTTCGGCGAGAAGAACGCGGGCCACCTGGGAACCCACGGTTCCGGCTCCCAGCAGGGCAACCTTCAAGTGGGGGCTCGCTTGGTGAGTTGTCGCTGAAGTAGTCATGGCTCCTGTTATTCCTTGGGGGGCTTATTCGGCGCTCGCACCGGTGTCCCGGGCCAGCAAGTCGTTGACGGTTTCGGCTCGGATCAGCTCCTTGACCTGTCCCTGGGCGTCCACACTGATCATTCCGGGTCGGGTGAGCCAGTTGTAGTTGCTGGACAGCGCCCAGCAGTACGCGCCGGTCACGGGCACTACCAGCAGGTCACCGGCCGTGACGTCCGAGGGGAGGTAGACGTCACGCACCACGATGTCGCCGGATTCGCAGTGTTTACCGACCACGCGGCTGAGCACGGGATCCGCATCGGAGACGCGATTGGCGAGCACCGCCGTGTAATCGGCGTCGTAGAGCACGGGGCGGGCGTTGTCGCTCATGCCGCCGTCCACGGACACGTATCGCCGTTGCACACCGGGGCTGACGGTCACGGTCTTCACGGTGCCCACGGTGTAGACGGTGCAACCTGAAGGACCCGCAATGAAACGTCCGGGTTCGAAGGACAGGTGCGGGAGGGGCAACTCGGAGTTCTTCAGCAGGCCGGCCAGGTGCTCGGCGAGATCCTCGGCAATGGACCGTGCGGTGCGCGGTTCGTCCGCGCTCGTGTAGGCCACGCCGTGACCGCCGCCCAGGTCCAGCTCGGGCAGCACCGTGGACCAGCGCTCGGCCACGGTCTGGCGCAAGGCCAGCACGCGTTCGGCGGCTTGGCCGAAACCCTCGGCCGCGAAGATCTGGGAACCGATGTGGCAATGCAGACCGCGCAGGTCCAGGTGTTCGCGCAGGGCCACGCACTGGGCGATGGCCTGCAACGCGGGCGAATCCTGGCCCTCGACCGAGGGGTTCAGCGACAGCCCAAACTTCTGGTCTTCGTGGGCGGTGGCAATGAATTCGTGGGTGGAGGCATGCACACCGGGCGTCACGCGCAACATGATGGGCGCGCGCACCGCCAGCTTCTGGGCAAGATCGGCGACCAGTTGGATTTCCGGCAGGGAATCCACCACGATGCGCCCCACGCCGGTGTCCAGCGCGCGGGTGATCTCCGCGGCCGATTTGTTGTTGCCGTGCAATGCGATCTTGGCGGGGTCCACTCCGGCGCGCAGGGCCACCTCGAGTTCCCCACCGGATGCGGTGTCCACGTTGAGGCCCTCGTCCTGCGCCCACCGCGCCACGTGGGTGTTCAAAAGTGCCTTGGAGGCGTAGTAGACCTCGACATCAAGACCCATGGGTGTGAACGCGTTCTCGAAGGCCTCCCGGAAACCACGGGCCCGCGAACGGAAGGTGTCCTCGGAGACCACGTAGCTGGGTGAACCGTACTTCTGGGCAAGTTCGGCCACGGACACGCCGTCCACGGTGATGCAGCCTTGATCGTCCCGGGCGTACTGGCCGGTGAAGACCTTGGGATCCAGGGCAGCATTGTCCTCGGGCAGGGTCAACCAACCCGGGGCCAAGGGGTGCGCAGTGTCTGTTGAACTCACGAGATCACATCCGTTCCGGCGCGCCGACACCCAGCAGGGTCAGGCCGTTGGCCAGGACCTGCTGCACCGCGTCATTGAGCCATAAGCGAGAGTTGTGTACCGGTTCGACCGGGCCGTCGCCCTGCGGTGCCACGCGGCACACGTCGTACCAGCGGTGGTAGGTGCCGGCCAGTAGTTCCACGTGGCGAGCCACGCGGTGCGGCTCACGCAGCTGCGCTGCCAGGGCCACCACGGAGGGGTACTGTCCCAGCGCGGCCAGCAGGTCCGCCTCGCGTGCGTGATCCAGCAGGGCGGCGTCGAACGTGCTCGTGCCGTCGTCGCTCGAACGACGGACCCCGGCGGCCTGGGCGTTGCGTTGCACCGCGCATGTCCGGGCGTGGGCGTACTGCACGTAGAAGACCGGGTTTTCATTGGAGCGCTTGGTCAGCACGTCCAGGTCAATGTCGATGTTGGAGTCCACCGAGTAGCGGGTCAGGGAGTAGCGTGCGGCGTCCACACCCACGACCTCCACGAGGTCCTCCATGGTCACCACGGTGCCGGCGCGCTTGGACATGCGCACCGCAACGCCCTCGCGGACCAGGTTGACCATTTGACCGATCAGCACCTCAACGCGCTCCGGTGAATCCCCGAGGGCCGCCGCCACTGCCTTCAGACGCGCCACGTAGCCGTGGTGATCGGCACCCAGCATGTAAATGCACAGGTCCGCTCCGCGGCCGCGCTTGTCCTTGAAGTAGGCGATGTCACCGGCGATGTAGGCGGCGTTGCCATCGGACTTAATGACCACCCGATCCTTGTCGTCACCGTAATCGGTGGACCGCAACCACCAGGCGCCGTCCTGGAAGTACATGGCGTCCGAGTCCTTCAGCTGTTCCACCAGCTGCTCGACCTGCCCACCTTCGAACAGGGAGTTCTCGTGGAAGAAAACATCGAAGTCCACACCGAACTCATGCAGCGAGGACTTGATTTCCTGGAACATCAGCTCCACCCCGGCGGCGCGGAAGACTTCCTGCGGATCCTCGGATTCGAGCGCATCCGGATGCTGCTCGAGCACTCGCTGAGCGATGTCCGCAATGTACTGCCCGCCGTAACCGTCTTCGGGGGCGTTCTCATTGCGGGCACGGGCCAATAGGGAGCGGGCGAAACGGTCGATCTGGGCGCCGTGGTCGTTGAAGTAGTACTCGCGGGTTACCGCAGCGCCCTGCGACTGCAGGATTCGGGCCAGTGAGTCGCCCACCGCGGCCCAGCGGGTGCCACCCAGGTGGATGGGCCCGGTGGGATTGGCGGACACGAATTCCAGGTTGATGGCGGTGCCACCCAGGGTGTCGGAGGTGCCGTAGGACGCGCCCTGCTCGACAATCGACTGCGCGAGCTCGCCCGCCGCGGCAGCGTCGAGCGTGATGTTCAGGAAGCCGGGACCGGCGATGCCCACCGCGGCCACACCCGGAACGGCGCCCAGGCGCTCCACCAGGATCTCGGCGATCTCTCGGGGCTTGCGAGCGAACTTCTTGGACGCCTGCATGGCCACCGTGGTGGCCCAGTCCCCGTGCTCACGATTCTTGGGGCGTTCAACCTTCGCTTCGGGAAGCTCTGCACCGTCGACCAGGGTCAGATCACCGGCGGCTACGGCATCGTGCAGGCATGCGGATACGGCAGCGGAAAGTTCTTCAGGAGTCACCGGACCAGTGTAACGGGACGAACGGCACCCACCGATTCGAGTCGATTCGCCTGCCGTGCCGAACCTGCTAATATCGATCGAGTTGTTCGCGGTTCGACATTTGACCCGCATCAGACAGCCCCCGCCCGCGTAGCTCAGGGGATAGAGCGTCTGCCTCCGGAGCAGAAGGTCGTAGGTTCGATTCCTATCGCGGGCACTTTTTCGTTTAACGACCCCGGTTGCCGCCTCGCGCAGCTCCCCCGCCCCAAGACAGGAAGAAACCCCCGAACCGCTGGTTCGGGGGTTTCTTGGTCAGTCCCGGTCGCCGTGGCGTTGCTGCGTTCGAAGGTGCGGGTTCAGGTCCATGGGGTCGTAGTCGTGGTACATCTCCCCCTCGCCGAACTGTTCGGCCACGTAGTCGTCCTCGGGGTTGTGCACCGGGGCCGAGGTGCGCCGCCGGACCATGCCGATGATGCTCAGCACACCGCCCATCAGCAGTGTGCCGAAACCCACCACGATCGTGGTCACGGCACTGCCGGTCAATGGGACGGATGCGGATTCCGACGCCGCCCGCCCCAGATGCACCAGGGCCGGAGGGAGGGTGAAGATGCACACGAACAGGGCCAGCAGACCCGCCATCGAAATCAATGAGGTGGTGCGCTGGCGCCTGTTCGTGTTCACGGTGACTACGGTTTTCCTTCTTCGGTGACGCGGACTGTTTCTAGCAGCGTAGCGTCATCGAGTGTGGGTTCCCCGCTGACCGTTTGCAGTTTCTGGAACTCCGACAGCAAATCCGCCACGGAGGATCCAGCCTTCTGCTCCTGGTTCAGCTCGAAGAGGATCTTGCCTTCGTGCATCATGATCAACCGGTTGCCCAGGCGCAGCGCCTGTTCCATGTTGTGGGTGACCATGATCGTGGTCAGCTTTTGTTCCGCGACCATGCGTTCGGTCAGTTCCGTGACGTGCTTGGCACGCTGCGGGTCCAACGCGGCCGTGTGCTCGTCCAGAAGCAGGATCTCCGGGGACGAGAACGTGGCCATGAGCAGGGACAGTGCCTGGCGTTGGCCGCCGGACAGCAACCCCACCTTGGCACCCAACCGGTTTTCCAACCCGAGTTCCAACTTGGCCAACTCGTCCCGGAACTGCTGTTTGCGCGGGCGGGTCACACCCATGGACAGCCCCCGGGACTTGCCGCGACGAGACGCAATGGCCATGTTCTGCTCAATGGTTAGATTGGGCGAGGATCCCTTCATGGGGTCTTGGAACACGCGGGATATCCAGTGGGCCTTCTGGTGTTCCCTGAGCTTGGTGACCGGTTCTCCCGAGACCTGAATGCTGCCCGAGTCCGGAATGATGGTCCCGGACACGGTGTTCAGCATGGTGGACTTTCCCGCGCCGTTGGAACCGATCACGGTGACGAAATCCCCCGGTTCCACGGTCAGGCTCACCCCGTCCAGGGCGACACGTTCGTTGACGGTGCCGGCGAAGAACGTTTTGCGCACATCATTGATGGTCAACATGGTTTATCTCCCCTCCCCGGTTCGACCGCCCACGCTCGCGGGTGTCCCGACACCGGGTTCGACGCCGGCCTGGACCTTGCGTGCTTCGCGGTCCTTGCGGCGCGTGTTCCACCGTTTGAAGAACGTCAGCTGCGGGAGCACCAGTGCAATGACCACCAGCACGGCGGAAATCAGCTTCATGTCGGACGGGTTCAGACCCAGTTGCAGGGCCACGGTGATCACCAGTCGATACAGCACGGATCCGAAGATCACGGCCGCGGTGGCAATGATGACCGTGCGCGTCCCGAAGATGCCCTGACCCAGGATCACGGAGGCCAGGCCCACCACGATCAGGCCGATACCCATGCCGATGTCCGCGAAACCCTGGTACTGGGCCACGAGAGCACCGGACAACCCGACCATTCCGTTGGACAGACACAGACCCAGAATTTTCTGGTTGTCCGTGTTCACTCCGAAGGAACGGATCATGTCCGGGTTGTCGCCGGTGGCCTGCATGGCCAGGCCGGCATCCGTGTAGAGGAACCAGTCGAGGAGAACCTTGACCAGCAGCACACCGGCGAGCAACAACAAGACACCCACGAAGGAACCCTGCAAGCCCGCCTCACGGAGCGGGGTGAACACGGTGTCCTCGCGCAGCAACGCGAGGTTGGCTTTACTGTCCATCACCCTGAGATTGATGGAGTACAAGCCGGTCATGGTCAAAATACCCGCCAGCAAGCCGTTGATGTGGGCTTTGGTGTGCAGCAGACCCGTGATGAGGCCCGCGAGCGCGCCGGCGAAGAATCCCGCGATGGTGCCCAGCCAGGGGCTGCCACCACCCAGGATGATCATGGCCGCGGTGGCGGCCCCAGTGGTGAAGGACTGATCCACTGTGAGGTCCGGGAAGTCCAACACACGGAACGTGAGGTAGACGCCCAGGGCCATCACGGCGTAAATCAGGCCGAGCTCGATTCCAGCAATCATGAATGGTTACTCGATTATCCCGTCGGCGGAATCCCGCAGGTCCTGCGGGATCTCGATCCCCATGGCCTTGGCGGCCTTGGCGTTGATGATCAGCTGAGTCTCCTTCTGGGACTCCACGGCCATCTCGGCGGGATCGGCGTCCTCGTCGAGGATACGCAGCGCCATCTCACCGGTCTGCTTTCCGAGCTGCTCGTAGCTGATGCCCTGGGTGGCCAGGCCACCGCGCTCCACGGAATCGCCCTCACCCACGATCAACGGGATCTTCTTGGACTCAGCGGCGCCGACCACTGCTTCGAGACCGGCCACCACCTTGTTGTCGGTGGGCACATAAATGGAATCGGTGTCGAAGGACTCGGCAGCCTGGGCGACCTCCGCGGTGGTCGTCACGGTCTTCTCCTCCACCGTCAGGCCTTCGGCTTGGGCGGCCTTCTTGGCCTCTTCCACCTGAATCTGCGAGTTGGTCTCACCGGAGCTGTAAATGATGCCCACGGACTTGGCGTCCGGCGCGAACTGCTTGATGAGTTTGATCTGGTCCGCAACCGGGTTCATGTCGGTCGTTCCGGTGATATTGGCTCCGGGATTGTCCATGGAGTCCACGAGTCCGGCGTCCACGGGATCGGTGACGGCGGTGAACAGGACGGGCTTGTCGGTCACGGCTTGAGCCAAGGACTGAGCGGTGGGTGTCGCGATACCGAGGATCAAGTCGTTATCGGACGAAGCGAAGTTGGACGCAATGTTGGTCGCGGTGGCCTGGTCGCCGGAGGCGTTCTGCACGTCCAGGGTCAGGTTGTCCCCCTCGGTGTAGCCGCCCTCTTCCAGCGCGGAGACGAAACCCTCGCGGGCGGCGTCGAGTGAGGGGTGTTCCACGAACTGAGCGATCCCCACGGAGATTTTCTGGGGTTCCTCGGACTGGCTGTCCCCGCCGCCCGAACCGCAAGCGGTCAGGACCAGGGCGGAAGCGGCGACCGCGGCGGAAAGCGAAAAAGTGCGCTTCATGATGGTGGGCGTCCTTTCAAGACAAATGATGGTGCCTGGATATTACCTGCCGTTCGGTCAAAAAATGAGACGTGGCACACATTCGACACCGGATCGTGTTCTGACGGGCCCGGACGCGATGAGCCGTGTGCCGTCCGGGGCCCGTAGACTGGGGCGTTGACATGACTGAGTCCAGCACCACGCCCCGCATCGTGTACCCCCAGAACCTTCCGGTCAGCGCGCGCCGTGATGACATCAGCGCTGCCATTCGCGATCACCAGGTAGTAGTGGTCGCCGGTGAGACAGGCTCCGGCAAGACCACCCAGATACCCAAGATGTGCCTGGAACTGGGTCTGGGCGAGAACGGGCTGATCGGCCATACCCAGCCGCGCCGCATCGCCGCGCGCTCGGTGGCCGAACGTATCGCCCATGAGCTGGGTGAGCAGGTCGGGCAGACGGTCGGCTACCAGGTGCGGTTCACGTCCGAGGTGGGCAAGGACTCCCGGGTCAAACTCATGACGGACGGCATTCTGCTGGCCGAAATCAGCCACGATCCGATGCTGCGCCGCTACAACGCGATCATCATTGACGAAGCCCACGAGCGCTCCCTCAACATCGACTTCCTGCTGGGGTACCTGAAGCGGCTGCTCCCGCGCCGCCCGGACCTCAAATTGATCATCACGTCCGCGACCATCGACCCCGAACGGTTCGCGCAACACTTCGCCCGGCCGGACCCCGACGGGGATGAGCAGGAGCCTGCGCCGATCATCGAGGTCTCCGGGCGCACGTATCCGGTGGAGGTCCGCTACCGTCCACTCGCCCAGCCCCGCACCGGAGACGGCGGCGATGACGAGGCGGACACCGGTGACGGTCTCGAGGACGAGGACCGCGATCCCATTGACGCCGTGTGCGATGCCGTGGTGGAACTCGCCGCCGAACCCTCCGGCGACATCCTCATCTTCTTCGCGGGTGAACGCGAGATCCGTGATGCCCAGGACGCACTGGCCAAGGTCATCGACCGGCACCGCTCGCTGGCCGGAACCGAGCTGCTTCCGCTGTTCGGCCGGCTGTCAATGGCCGAGCAGAACCGGGTGTTCGCACCGTCATCCAAACGCCGGATCGTGCTTGCGACCAACGTGGCGGAGACGTCCCTGACCGTCCCTGGAATCAAGTACGTGATCGATCCGGGCACCGCCAGGATTTCGCGGTACTCCTCGCGCACCAAGGTGCAGCGGCTGCCGATCGAACGGATCTCCCAGGCGTCGGCACGTCAGCGCGCCGGGCGGTGCGGTCGCGTGTCGGACGGCATCTGCCTTCGGTTGTACTCCGAGGAGGACTTCGAGTCCCGCCCCGAATTCACGGACCCTGAGATCCTGCGCACCAACCTGGCTGCGGTCATACTTCAAATGATTTCGGTGGGCGTGGTGCGAGAGCCCTCGGACATCTCCGATTTCCCGTTCGTGCAGAAGCCGGATTCCCGCGCCGTCACGGACGGCGTGGTGCTGTTGCGCGAGTTGGGTGCCCTGCGCTCCGGTGGGCGGGGCGAGCAACGCGAGCGGGCGGCGTCGTCGGGGGCTCGCGAGCGGTCCCGTGGACGACGCCGCCGCGGCAAGCAGAATTCGCCGCTCACCCAGACCGGTCGTGTCCTGGCGGCCCTGCCGGTGGACCCGCGGCTGGGTCGCATGATCGTGGAGGCCAAGCGCCGCGATTGCACGCGCGAGGTCATGGTGCTCGCTGCGGCCCTGACCGTGCAGGATCCGCGCGAACGGCCCCTTGAGCACCGGCAGGCCGCGGACGAGTTCCACAAGCGGTTCAAGGACAAGACGTCCGACTTCCTGTCCTACGCCATGCTGTGGCAGTACATCCAGCAACAGCAGCACGAACTCTCGTCCTCGCAGTTCCGCAAACTATGCAAACGCGAGTTCTTGAACTTTCTGCGCATCCGGGAATGGCAGGACCTCTACGCGCAGCTGCGTCAGATCGGACGCGAAGTGGACATCGATGCCGGGAAGTCGCGCGAGCTGGACGTGGCCGGCAAGCAGGATGTCATCCACCAGAGCCTGCTGTCCGGTCTGCTGAGCCATATCGGTGTGCGCGATGAACGCACCCGCGATTACCGCGGTGCACGCGGCACCAAGTTCGCGATCTTCCCCGGCTCCGCCCTGTTCAAAACCTCCCCGGACTGGGTGGTCTCCGCCGAGCTCGTGGAAACCTCCCGACTGTGGGCGCGCACCAACGCGAGCATCAACCCGGAATGGGTCGAGGAGCTGGCCCCGGATCTGGTGAAGCGCAACTACTCGGAACCGCACTGGTCTCGTTCGCGCGGGGCCGTGATGGCCTACGAGAAGGTCACCCTCTACGGCCTGCCGCTGGTGAGCGAGCGGCCCGTGCAGTTTTCCACGGTGGACCCGCAGCTCTCCCGGGAACTGTTCATCCGCCACGCCCTGGTCGAGGGCGACTGGCAGACCCGGCACCGGTTCTACACGCGCAATCAGCAGCGGCTGGAACGCGTGGAGGAACTCGAGAATCGCATGCGCCGCAAGGACCTGCGCGTGGATGACCAGGTGCTCTTCGATTTTTACGACGCCCGCATTCCCGCGGACGTGGTCTCACAACGGCACTTCGACGCGTGGTGGAAGAAGGCCCGCGGCCGCAACGAGCACCTGTTGGACCTGGACCCGGACGCGTTGGTCTCCCCGGAGGTCGCCGAGCTGGACACGCAAGCCTATCCGCGCACCTGGAACGTGGCCTCAGCGGACGGCATCCTTTCCTTGGATCTCGACTACGAGTTCGCCCCCGGTTCGGAGACCGCGGACGGCGTGACCGTGCGTGTTCCCGTGCTGTTCCTGGACCGGCTGGCCCCCGAACCATTCGAATGGCACATCCCCGGCCTGCGCACCGAGCTGGTCACCGCGCTCATCAAATCACTGCCCAAGGCCGTGCGGCGCAATTTCGTGCCCGCCCCGGACATGGCGGCCACCGCGGTGGAGGTGCTTTCGGCGGAGTTCTCCCCCGAATCCGACTCGCTGCTGGAATCCCTGGCCACCGTGCTGCGCCGACTGCGCGGTCACCAGGTGCACGCCACCGACTTCCAGCCGGGCGTTCTCCCGGCTCATCTGCGCATGAACTTCGAGGTGCGCGACGCCCACAACGCGGTACTCGGCGCCGGTGAGGAGCTCACCGAGCTCAAGGAGCGGCTGCGGCCGCAGATCCGCCGCGCGCTGGCCGAGTCGCTGGGAAGCGCGGCCTCCCAGCTCGCGGATTTCGCGCACGCCGACGCCGCCGCGGGTACGTCCGGCGCGCAGCAATCCGGCGCGCGCGGGGCACCGCGTCCGGGGGCGAGGGGACACGATGGGCGCGGCGCGAAGGGTGGAGCGGCGTCTTCCGCGCAAAGCCTGGAACGCACGGGACTGACGTCCTGGCCCGACAAGGACCCGCCGCGCTCGGTGCAGACGCAGGTGGCCGGGCAGACCATTACCGGTTACCCCACGCTCATGGTCCGGCGCGAGGATCCCCGCGCGACCAAGGCCGGAAAGGGCTCGCCGCAGGAGCCCACCGTGGACCTGCGGGTCCTCACCCGGCAGGACGAGCAGCGGTCGGCTCAGCGTCACGGCGTTATTGCGTTGTTGGAACGCACTTTGCCCTCGGTGCACCGCTACGTGGTGGACCATCTGAGCCAGCGGGAGCGGTTGATCTTCACACAGAACCCGCACGGCTCCGTGGACGCGCTCATTCGAGACTGCACCGTGGCCGCTATTGATCGCCTGGTGCCGGAGGACCCGCCGTTCACCAGGGCGGAATTCGACGCGTTGGCCGTGCACGTGCGCGCCGAACTCATCGACACGGTGTTTGCGGTGACCGCCCTGGTCACCGAGACACTCGCGGAGGCCACCACCCTGCGCAAGCGGCTCAGGAAGCCGGGCTCACTGGCCGCGGTGCCGGCGTTCAAGGACATGTCCGAGCAGATCGACCGGTTGATGTATCCGGGGTTCGTGGCCGAGACCGGCTGGCACGCGCTGCAGCACCTGCCGCGCTACGTGAAGGCGATCAATGCGCGCCTCGACAAGCTCTCGGGGCACATCCAGCGCGACAGCGTGAACATGGTGCTGGTTCAGGACATCGAGCAGGACTACCGGGGCGCCCGGGCGGCCATTCCCTCGACCGCGCCCGTACCCGAGGCCCTCACGCGTGTGCGGTGGGACCTGGAAGAACTGCGCGTGTCATTGTTCGCGCAGGAACTCGGTACGGCGCGGACGGTATCGGAAAAGCGGGTCCGCAAGGCGCTGCGCGATGTGATGCAGCGCTGACCGGGCCCGCCCCGGGGTCCTCCGGTGTGGCTACTGCTGAGGCACGTGTGCCTCGTGACCCGCGGCAACCAGTGCGGCGCGGATCGAGCGGGCTGTCTCGTCCATGACCTCGGCGTCCGGGTCCTGGTCCACCTGAGCGAAATCAAATTCCTCGATCGTATTGGTGGGCCACACATGCAGGTGGGCGTGCGGCACCTCGAACCCCTGGATCATGAGCCCCACGCGCCTGGGTGAGAAGACCTCGTCAATGGCTTGGCCGATTGTCTTGCACACGGTCATCAAGTGGCTGGCCAGTTCGTCAGGGAGGTCCAACCAGGCGTCGATCTCCTCGCGAGGCACCACCAGGACATGGCCCTGCGAGAGCGGTGCAATGGACAGGAATCCGGCGCACTGCTCATCCGACCACACGAAGCGGCCGGGCAGTTCGCCCTCGATGATCTTGGTGAAAACGGAGCTCACGGTGATGTCCTTTCGATCGTTCTTCTCGATTGGCTGGGTCGGTCGAGCAGGCTAAACCGACACGGACTCGCGGGGGTCCAGGTGGCGGTATTCGGTGCCGTACATCGTGGCGAACCTGGCCACCTGCTTCTCGACCACGCCGAAGCCGATGTCCGAGAGCAGGGCGTCGTGGATCTGGTACGCGTGGGTGGCGCGGGTAGCGATGATGAAGTCGATGACCTCGGACATCTTGGACCAGGGTGCGTGCAGGGGAACCAACACGGTGGGCACGGTGAGCCCGTGCGGAACGGTGAAGGAATCGCCGGGGTGGAACACGGTGTCGTCGATCACGAACCCCACATTGTCCACCGTGGGAATCAGCGGGTGGATCAGAGCGTGCTGGCCGCCGAAGGTCCTGACCTCGAACGGACCCAGCGACAGCGTGGCATCCGCGGTGACGGTGTGCAGACGATCCGCGGCCTCTCCCGAGGCCTCCGTGAGTTCGTCGATGACGGAGCGCGGCGCGTAAATGGTCAGCTCGGGGTTTCCCGCGAGCGCGGCGGTCAGTCTTTTGGCATCGTAGTGGTCCGGGTGCACGTGGGTGATGAGCACCAGGTTGGTGCCTTCCAGGGCTTCTTCGACCTCGGAGAAGGATCCCGGGTCGATCACCAATGATGTGCCGTCCTTCTCCAGCCGGACGCACGAGTGTGTGAACTTGGTCAGCAACATGACGTCAGCCTAGCCCGGGAACAGCCCGCAGATGCGAACCGTTAGCATGGTTGAAGAAGCATGCACATGGAAGGGACGGGCGTGAGCACACAAACCACCGGGCAACCCGAGGTGCGCAACACCAAGCAGCGTCGGGCCGTTGCCGGGGCCCTGCGAAGCCTCGATGATTTCATTTCCACTCAAAATCTGCACCGTCGCCTCCATGACGAGGGCCAGTCCGTGTCCCTGGCCACCACCTATCGGATCCTGCAGTCCATGGCGGACACCGGCCAGGTGGACGTGCTGCGCAATGCGGAGGGCGAGGCCATTTACCGCCGCTGCGAGGCCGAACACCATCACCACCACTTGGTGTGCCGCTCGTGCGGCGCCGCGGTGGAGCTCGAGGCCCCCGCGATCGAGCGGTGGGCGGATGACACCGCCAGCGAGCACGGGTTCACGAACGTGGATCACACGGTGGAGATCACCGGCATCTGCGGCAACTGCGCGCGCGAGTCGCGCTGACGGTGGCGGCTCAACGTCCCCGCGACATCCTTCTGGTGCGCAACGGGGATTCCCCGCTGGCCCGCCAAGCCTGCGACCGTGCCCGCGGGATTTTTCACGCCGGGGGTTACAACGCCGTGTTCCTGGACGCGCCGTCGGCGACCGAGCTGTCCGAGGCCCTGACCGACACCGTGCGATCTCGAGCTGCGCACGTGGCCGCCGTGGTGGCGGTCGGCGGGGACGGCATGGCCCATCTGGTCCTTCAAGTCCTGCATGAGGTGGGGCAACAGGGCGTGGACGTGGCGTTCGGGCTCATCCCGGCGGGTTCGGGCAACGATCTGGCCAGGTTCTGCGGGATTCCCACCCGTGATACCGAACGCGCGGCCGGCCGCGTGCTGCGCGGCCTGGAAACCCCCTCGCAGCACATGGACCTGTTGGCCGTGGACTGCGCGGACGGCTCCTCGCACGTGTGCGCCACCACCGTGTGCCTCGGTCTGGACGCCCGCGTCAACGCGCGCGCCAATCGCTGGACCCAGATTCGGGTGCCCGCCAAGTACGCCGTGGCCCTCGTCTGGGAAATCATGCGGCTCACCTCACGTGACTACACGATCGACTACACGCGCCCCGACGGCGCTCGGCGCGTGGCGGATCGCAGGGCCACGTTCCTGTCGGTGGCCAACACATCGTCCTACGGCGGCGGCCTCACGATCGTGCCGCGTGCCGATCACCGGGACGGCCGGGCCGAGTTGTTCGCGGTGTCCGACGCCCGCCCGTTGCGCCTTTTGTTCCTGTTGCCGCGGCTGCTGCTGAAGACCCACGAGAACCTTGCCGAGATCGCGCTCGAACCGGTCACCTCCGTCACCGTGGTGCCCCACGGGACATCATCCGGTCCCACAGTGGCCCACGGGACGGTGACCCGATCGACGTCGGACCCCGAAACCCGGACCGAGAAGTTACCGCCGCACGTCGCTCACGGGGATGGGGAGCCCCTGGGCCCCCTGCCCGTGCGCGTGCGGATCCTGCCCGCCGCCGTGCGGGTGCTTTTCTGATCCGCCGCGGCGGTACGAGGAACCACGCTCGCGGATTCCACGGATCACGCGGGTCAGCAACCAGATCGCAAAGGAAATGGTGGTCACGTAGGGGCTGATCGGGATACTGCCACCCAGGGCCAGCAAGATACCGCCGACCATGGACAGCTCGGCGAAGACCACCGACAGCACCACGGTCCGCGCCGGGGCCACCGTCAGGTTCATGGCCGCGGCGGCGGGAGTGATCAGCAGGGCGAGCACCAGCAGGGCGCCCACGATCTGGACCGACATGGCCACGGAGACACCCAGCAGCACCATGAACACGATCGACAGGGTGCGCACGGGCAATCCGCGGGCCTCGGCGACCACGGGGTCGGTGCTGGCGAACGTGAGCGGACGCCACACGATCAGCAACCCGGCCACCACCACGATCGACAGCACAATCATCGACGTCAGCTGAACCGGGGAGACGGACACGATTTGACCGGTCAGCAGGGAGAACTTATTGGATGAGCGGCCCTCGTAGAGCGACAGGAACAGGATGCCCAGGCCCAGCCCGAACGGCATGAGCACGCCCACGAACGAGTTGCTGTCCCGGGCGCGCAGACCCATGAAACCAATGATCAGCGCGGCCAGCACCGAGCCCAGCAGGGAACCGGTCACGATGTCCGAGCCGATCAGCAGGGCCGCGGCCGCCCCCGCGAAGGAGAGCTCCGCAATGCCGTGGACGGAGAAGGCCAGGTCGCGCATCATCACGAACGTGCCCACCAGCCCACCGACCAGACCGAGCAGGGCACCGGCCCACAGGGAGTTGCTCAACAGCGCCAGCAGTTCGCCGTAATTGTCGAAGACGAACACGGAACTGACGATCGAGTCCCAGTCGACGGCTGCGGGGATCACGGAATGAGACCTTCCTGGGACGAGATGTGGTGGGTGTTGTCGGGTCGGCCGGTCACGATGATCCGGCCATTGCTGCGCAACACCTCGATGTCCGCGCCGTACAGCTCCGACAGCACCTCGGAACGCATGACCTCATTGGGCGTGCCGATCTTGAAGGAGCCCCCGGCCAAGTACAGGATGCGATCCACGTGATCGATGATGGGGTTGATGTCGTGGGTCACGAACACCACGGCGCTACCGGAATGCACGCGCTGCGCATTGACCAGCTCGCTCACGATGTACTGATGATTGAGGTCCAGGGACAGCAGGGCCTCGTCGCACAACAGAAGTTCAGGGTCGGTGGCCAGGGCCTGGGCAATGCGCAGCCGCTGTTGTTCACCGCCGGAGAGCAGACCGACCGGGGCATTGGCGTACTCGCCCGCCCCGACCTTCTCGAGCAGCTCGTCCACACGGTGGTTGACGGCGCGGCGGGGGAGTCTGATCCCCCACTTGTGCCCGTCGATCCCCTGGGCCACCAGGTCACGGGCGCGCAACGGTGTACGCGGTGCGAAACCGCGCTGCTGCGGGACGTAACCCACATGACGCGATGCCGCACCGGGGCGTTCGCCCGTCACGGAGACCGTGCCGCGCGTCAGCGGGAGCAGTCCGAGCAACACCTTGAGAAAACTGGTCTTGCCGGTCCCGTTGGAACCGAGCACGGCAAAGTACTCACCTTCGCGAATGGTCAGGTTGAGCTCGCGCCACAGCACGCGCTCGCCAAAGGCGAGTTCCGCGTTCTTGAGTTCGACCACTGCCCGGCCCGGTTCCCGTTGGGTGTCGGACCGGCTGCTCGCGGTGGTGCGTGTGGCGGGTTGGGCCGCTGGAGTGTGAATGGTGTGTGCCACCTTGGTGGGAAGGGTCATCCGGGCCGTTACTTCACAGCCTGGGAGACCTGGTCGATATTGTCCTGCATCCATTGTTGGTAATTCTTGCCCTCGGGAAGGGTCTCGGAGAATTCCACCACGCTCACCCCCGAGTTCTCGGCATCCTCGCGCAGCTTCTGGGTCTGGCCCGTTGAGGTTTGCTGGTTGAACGCCAACAGGTCGATGTGACCGCTCGTGACCAGGTCCGTGGTTTCCTTCAGGACGGCGGGGGCCACGTCCGATTCCGAGTCGATGGCGGTCGTGAATTCCGCGGGAGTGTCATCATGCAGTCCCGCGTCCTGCAAGAGATATCCGGGCATCGGCTCGGTGGCCACGTAGCCACCCGAAGCGTTCAACGATTCGAGTTCGCTCTTCATTCCGGACAGCTGGTCGTTGAGCGATGCCGCGTTGTCCGTGAACTCCTGGGAATCGTTCGTGTTGATCTCCCCCAGTTGTTCGGCAATGCGTTCGGTCAACGTCTGCATGGTGTCCAGGTCGTACCAGACGTGCTCATTGAATCCGCCGGGAGCGTGACTGTGGCCTTCGGGGCCCTCTTCATCATGCGCGTGATCGTGCTCCTCGGCCACCTGCTCCTTGCCCTCCAGATCGGACACGTCCACCGCATTGACGACCGTTTGCGAATCCGTGGCCATGTCCTCCATGAACGCGTCGTAGCCACCGCCGTTGAGGATGACCACGTCCGCCTTCTCAATGGTCAGTCGATCCTGCGGGGACGCCTCGTAGGAGTGGGGATCCTGGGCGGCGGAGTCAATGACGGGCGTGACGTCCACGTGGTCGCCGGCGACCTGTTCCACCAGGTCCGAGTACACGTTGGTCGAGGTCACCACCGTGATCGCATCCCCGTCCGACGCCGCCGCGTCGCCCTGTTGGGCATCCCCCGAGTTGGCCGAACAGCCGGTGAGCACCAGGGCACTCAAGGCGGATACGGCAACGACGGAACGCACGACGGTGCGGCTGGTGCGGGCGGGAACGTGTGCGGACACGGAATCATCTCCTCGGGGCCATTCTCAACAGTTCGCGCTTATTGAGAATGAATTGCATGTGGTCTGCGGAGAGCATACCACTAACCATTCTCAATAAGCCCAGGAGCGAAAACCGCCGCCGCAAGGGGCCGTCAGCTCCAGGATTCCGAGCGCGGGCGACCCTCGTCGTAACCGGACTGCGACTGGATTCCCACCACTGCGCGGTTGCTGAACTGCGCGAGCGAGGTGGCCCCCGCGTACGTCATGGAGCTGCGCACACCGGAGGTGATGTGATCAATCAGGTCCTCAACCCCCGGACGCTGCGGATCCAGGTACATCTTGGAGTTGGAGATACCTTCTTCGAACAATGCCTTGCGGGCGCGAGCGAACTCGTCCTCCCCGCGGGTGCGGTGACGCACGGCCCGTGCGGAAGCCATTCCGAAGCTTTCCTTGTAAGCGCGACCGTTCGCATCGATGTTGAGATCGCCGGGGCCCTCGTGGGTGCCGGCGAACCAGGACCCGACCATGACCTGACGCGCTCCGGCGGCAAGCGCGAGGGCCACGTCACGCGGGTGCTTCACGCCGCCGTCGGCCCAGACGTGTTTCCCGAGGTCGGCCGCGGCATCCGCGCATTCGACCACGGCGGAGAACTGGGGTCGGCCCACGGCGGTCATCATGCGGGTGGTGCACATGGCCCCGGGGCCCACACCGACCTTCACGATATCCGCGCCGGCGCCGATGAGGTCGCGCACGCCGTCGGCGGAGACCACGTTCCCGGCGACGACGGGGACCCGCAGGTCCAGGGCGCGCACGGCCTCCACTGCCTGCATGGCCTTGATCTGGTGGCCGTGGGCGGTGTCGACCACGAGCACGTCGATGCCGGTGTCGAGCAGCGCTGCGGCCTTCGCGGCCACGTCACCGTTGATTCCCACGGCTGCGCCCACCTGTAACCGGCCCTGTGTGCCGAGGGCGGGTTGGTAGATGGTGGAGCGCACCGCGCCCTTCTGGGTGAGGACTCCCTCGATCGCGCGCTCCCGCAGAACGGGGGCGACACTGAGCCGCGAGGCCGCCAGCTTGTCATAGGCGGAGCGCATCGCGGCATCGTGATCCTGGCCGGCGAAGTCCTCGGCCTGGAACACCGGGCCGTCCGTACGCATGACGTCCGTCAACCGGGTGAAGCGGTCCACGTCCTGGCAATCGGCGGCGAGCACCAGGCCGCGGTAGTTACCCTTCGCATCCGTGACGAGCACGGCCCCGTGAGGGCGTTTGTGCATGACCCCGAGCGCGTCATGAACCGTGTCCGTCTCGTGCAGCGTCACCGGGGTCTCGTACTGGGGTGAGCGGCTCTTGACCCAGTCGGTCACCTGGGCGATGACGTCCAGCGGGATGTCCTGCGGCAGGATGCCCAGGCCGCCGCGGCGCGCCATGGTTTCGACCATGCGCCGGCCGGTCACCGCCGTCATATTGGCCGCCACCAACGGAATGGTGGAGCCGGTGCCGTCGCCCGGGGACAGATCCACGTCAAAGCGGGACGTCACCCGGGAGCTGGAGGGCACCAGGAAAACGTCGTTGTAGGTGAGGTCGGTACTGGGAGTGGTGAGGAATCGCACGAGACCCCATACTACGGGCCTCTCAGGTGCCCCGTCAGGCAGCTCATCAGGGGTCCCTCACGGACGAACGGCGAGACTTACCGAAGGGTCAGGATGAACTGGCCAGGCGGTGTTCGCCTCATTAGACTGTTGGCTTAGTACGGCCTTATGAGAATTAAGGCCACCACGTCCGCCCGCGGAGACACATACCGCTGGCACCACCGACCGGTGGTGGTCTACCGAGCAACCACCGGAGCACACCGTCATATGGAAGAGGCGTATCTCCCGTGCCAGAGCAGCCGCACCACCTGATCCCCGAAGAATTCGCCGGTAACGAATGGCTCGTCGACGAGCTGTTCGAGAAATACCAGGACGACAAGAACTCCGTGGACAAGAAGTGGTGGCCCATTTTCGAGGAAATGAGCAAGGGCTCTGACTCCGACACTGCATCTCCCTCGACATCCAACAACGCTGCCACAAAGCCAGCCGCCCCGTCCAAGGCGCCCGCCTCTGCTTCCACCCAGGAGAACAAGCCCAAGGTGACCCAGGAAAAGCCCGCCCCGGCGGCCAAGTCCACCGCCGGCGCACCCAAGCGCGCCGCGGCGCCGTCATCGACCACCGGAGGCTCCAAGGCCAAGGGCCGACCCGAGGGCGTGGACCAGGAATCCAACGGCGGCGAGGGCTCGGCCACCAAGCGCCCCATTCGCGCCCAGCCCGAGGTCAACGCCAAAGCGAAGGCCAAGGAGCAGGAACCCAAGACCGAGGCTGAGGACAAGGTCACCAAGCTGCGCGGCCCGGCCAAGGCCGTTGCGGCGAACATGGACGCCTCCCTCACGGTTCCGACCGCCACGACCGTGCGCGCCGTGCCCGCAAAGCTTCTGATCGACAACCGCCTGGTGATCAACAGCCACTTGTCGCGCAACCGCGGTGGCAAGGTGTCCTTCACCCACCTGATCGGCTACGCCGTGATCCGCGCGCTGGCCAACTACCCGTCGCAGAACGTTGTGTACGCAGAAGTGGACGGCAAGCCCGCCGCGATCCAGCCGGCCCATGTGAACTTCGGCATCGCGATCGACATCCCCAACAAGGACGGTTCGCGCAACCTGGTGGTGCCCAACATCAAGGGCGCCGAGGACATGACCTTCATGCAGTTCTGGACCGCGTACGAAGACGTGGTCAAGCGTGGCCGGTCCGGCGAACTGACCATGGACGACTACCAGGGCACCACGGTGTCCCTGACCAACCCGGGTGGTATCGGCACCGTGCACTCCGTGCCGCGGTTGTCCAAGGGCCAGGCCTGCATCGTGGGCGTGGGCGCACTGGACTACCCCGCCGAGTACAAGGGCGCCTCCCCGCGCACCACCGCGCGCCTGGGCGTTTCCAAGATCATCACCCTGACCTCCACCTACGATCACCGTGTGATCCAGGGCGCGGGTTCCGGCGAATTCCTGAAGCTCGTGGAGCACTACCTACTGGGCGGGGACGACTTCTACGACACCATTTTCGAGGCCCTGCGCATCCCCTACGAGCCCGTTCGCTGGGCCGTGGACAACCAGGTCAACCCCGAGACCCAGATCAACAAGGTCGCTCGCATCCAGCAGCTGATCCACGCGTACCGCGTACGGGGTCACCTCATGGCCGACACCAACCCGCTCGAATACGTGATGCGCAAGCACCCGGACCTGGACATCCGCAGCTACGGACTGTCCCTGTGGGACCTGGAGCGTGAGTGGCCCACCGGCGGTTTCGGTGGCCAGGACCTGCTGACCCTGCGCGTGATCCTCGGGCGGCTGCGTGACGCGTACTGCCGCACCGTGGGCGTCGAATACATGCACCTGCAGAACCCGGAAGAACGGGAGTGGTTCCAGGACAAACTGGAGCACGATTACCAGAAGCCCGCCCGCGAGGAACAGTTCCGCATCCTGGGTCGCCTCAACGCGGCCGAGGCCTTCGAGACCTTCCTGCAGACCAAGTACGTGGGTCAGAAGCGCTTCTCGTTGGAGGGCGGCGAGTCCCTGATCCCCCTGCTCGACGCGATCATTTCCGACGCCGCTGACGAGTCCCTGGCCGGCGTGGGTATCGCCATGGCCCACCGCGGCCGCCTGAACGTGCTCACCAACATTGCCGGTAAGTCCTACGCACAGGTCTTCCGCGAGTTCGAGGGCAGCCAAGATCCCCGCTCCATCGAGGGCTCCGGCGACGTGAAGTACCACCTGGGCACGGAGGGTGTCTTCACCTCGGACAACGGCAACGAGACCCAGGTCTACCTGGCAGCCAACCCGTCCCACCTGGAAGCCGCGAATCCCGTGATCGAGGGCATCGCCCGCGCCAAGACGGACGTTCTGGGCGCCGGGCCCGAGGGGGACGGCACGTTCCCCGTGCTGGCCGTCCAGGTCCACGGCGACGCCGCCATGGCCGGGCAGGGCATCGTGTACGAGGTCATGCAGATGTCCGGTCTGGAGGGCTACCACGTGGGTGGCACCATCCACGTGGTCGTCAACAACCAGATCGGCTTCACCACCTCGCCGTCCGGTGCGCGCACCTCCACGTACTGCACGGACGTGGCCCGTACCATTCAGGCCCCGATCTTCCACGTGAACGCGGACGACCCCGAGGCCGTGACCCGCGTGGGTCAGTTGGCCTTCGAGTACCGCCAGCGCTTCCACAAGGATGTCGTGATCGACCTGGTCTGCTACCGCCGCCGCGGCCACAACGAGGGCGATGATCCCTCGATGACCCAGCCGCTGATGTACTCCCTGATCGACGGTAAGCGCTCCACCCGCAAGGTCTACACCGAGAACCTCGTGGGCCGCGGTGACATCACCCAGGAAGAAGCCGACCGCGCGCTCAAGGACTACCAGGAGCGTCTGGAACGGGTCTTCGCGGAATCCCACGAGGCTCAGACCTCCACGGTTCCGCTGGTCACCGGCGACGCCGCCGCGATCGCCAACATCGAGCGCCCCTCCGCCCAGCAGGCGGACTCGGGAGTCTCGATCCCCAAGTCCACGGCCATCACCGAAGAGGTTGCCCGCCGCATCGGTGAGGCTCACGTGGACACCCCGGAGGGTTTCACCACCCACCGCAAGCTGCAGAAGCTGTTGGAGCGCCGCAACGAAATGACCCAGAAGGGCGGCGTGGACTGGGGCATGGGCGAGCTCATGGCCTTCGGTTCACTGCTTATGGAGGGTGTGCCGATCCGGTTCTCCGGTCAGGACGTGCGCCGCGGTACCTTCACACAGCGTCACGCGGTGTTCTTCGATGCCGAGAACGGCTCCGAGTGGGAACCGTTGAACAACCTCTCCGGGGATCAGGCCAAGCTGTCCATCTACAACTCGCTGCTCTCCGAGTACGGTGTGCTGGGTTTCGAATACGGCTACTCCGTGGAACGCCCCGAGGCCTTGACCGTGTGGGAGGCGCAGTTCGGTGACTTCACCAACGGTGCCCAGACCATCGTGGACGAGTTCATTTCCTCGGCCGAGCAGAAGTGGGGTCAGCGTTCCTCGCTGGTCCTGCTCCTTCCCCACGGCTTCGAGGGCCAGGGCCCGGACCACTCCTCGGCACGTATCGAGCGGTTCCTGACCCTGTGCGCCGAGCGGAACATGACCGTGGTCAACCCGTCCACCCCGGCCAACCACTTCCACCTGTTGCGCCGGCAGGCCTACTCGCGCCCGCGGCGCCCGTTGATCGTGGCCACGCCCAAGCAGTTGCTGCGTCTCAAGGCGGCCGCCTCCCCCATTGAGGACTTCACGCAGGGCACGTTCCAGCAGGTCATCCCAAATGTCTCGAACCTGGACGATTCCAAGGTCACGGACGTGATCCTGGTCTCCGGTCGCCTCTACTACGATCTCGTCACTCAGCGGGAGGAGTCAGGGGACCACTCCACGGCGATCATTCGTGTCGAGCAGCTCTACCCGCTGCCCCTGAACGAGATCAAGAAGGAACTGGCACGCTACCCGCAGGCTCGCATCATGTGGGCCCAGGACGAGCCAGCCAACCAGGGTGCGTGGCCTTTCATGGCCGTGAACCTGGTGCCTGAAGTGGACCGCCCGATTCAGCTGGCCTCGCGCCCGGCTTCCGCTTCCCCGGCCAACGGTTCCGCCAAGCGTCACGCGAAGGAGCTGGAGACCCTGGTGCAGCAGGCCTTCGACCGCGGCGAGTAATCAGCACTGCGCTGCGGCCCCGCGGGATCGGGGCCGCAGCGGACACGTTTTCCCCTCGGTGGCCATCGTGGTTTACGGTGGCCACCGAGACACGTTATGAGCAAAGGAAGAGGAATAGTGGACCAACGCAGGATCCGCATTGTGGCCGTCGGTGACGAACTGCTAGCCGGTGTGGAAGACCCCCGTGCCCTGGGCTGGTTCGGTCGAGTGCTGGCGCGTACCCCGCGGGACATCGCGCCCGTGGACGCTTACAACCTGGCTGCGCCCGGTGAGGGCAGTGAGTCCCTCAACGAGCGCTGGTTCGACGAAGCCTCCCGCCGTTTCGATTCCACGTGCGACAACCGTTTGGTGATCGCGCCCTCGGCCATGGACGTGGAGCTGGACATCACCTCGGCCCGTTCGCGGTTGAACATGGCCAATATCGTGGATCAGGCGACCCAGAACAACATCAAGGTGCTGGTGGTGGGTCCCCCGCCCACGCTGGACCCGGAACGCAACCGCAGGATCGCCGATCTCTCCGCGGCCTTCGGTGACGTGACCACCCGCCGCCAGCACGTGTACGTGGACACGTTCAACCCGCTGCAGCACCACGAGCAGTGGCGCAAGGACCTGGCCGCCAACCACGGTCATCCCGGGCAGGCCGGCTACGGTTTGATGGCCTGGCTGGTGCTCCACCGCGGTTGGTACAATTGGCTGAACCTGCCCGAACCCCGATAGAGCGCGAGCACCGTGGGCCTTCACCGGCCGGTCAACTCGGAGTAAACGCCAGGTTGTGAGATACTGGCGGACGGTGCCCAGACGAATCAACGCAGGAGGTACACCATGAGCAAGCGTGGACGTAAGCGCAAGGACCGCCGCAAGAACTCTGCGAACCGCGGAAAGCGGCCCAACGCCTGAGTTCTGTGCAGTACGACCAACGCCCGCAACCGTAACGGTTGCGGGCGTTGTCATTTCTTCAAACCGCAATGCGGGCCGCTGTTACGGGCCTGCGGTGGTTGTTGCGCGGTGGTCGTTGCTCTGCCGTGAGAGCGGTGGCGCGGAGCGGTGAGAGCTAGGCCGCCGGGTGATCGCTGCAGTGCGCGTCAATGCGCGTGAGGATCGATTGTTTGAGCTGCGCGGGGGCAGTCTCCGTGCAGGATCGCTTGATCACGGTGCGGATCACGCACTCCAAGTTGTACTCGCGCTCGCATTCGGGGCAGTCGGTGAGGTGCGCGTGGATCTCCTCGAGATCCTCCTTGGTCAGGGCACCGTCAAGGTATTCGTAAATGCGACGGATGCGCTCATCGGTGCAGCCGTTCTGGCAGTCGTTGTCAGCCATTGGTTCAGCCTCGGTCCTTCGATGTTGTCTCGCCCTTGGACTTCTTGGTCCCCTTAGAGGTGTCGAAACCTCGCTCGGTGGCGTAGTCGGCCAGTTTCTCCCGAAGTAGCTTGCGGCCTCGGTGCAGTCGAGACATCACGGTGCCGATGGGCGTGTCCATGATCTCGGAGATCTCCTTGTAGGCAAAGCCTTCGACATCGGAGAAATACACGGCGAGTCGGAACTCTTCGGGAAGTTCTTGCAGCGCCCGCTTCACATCAGAATCCGGTAGGTGGTCCAGGGCCTCGGCCTCTGCCGATCGCAGCCCCTTGGACGTGTGGGATTCGGCCCGGTGCAGCTGCCAATCCTCCACCGTGTCCGTGTTGGCCTGGCGCGGTTCGCGCTGCCGTTTGCGGTACAGGTTGATGTAGGTGTTGGTCAGGATCCGGTACAGCCACGCCTTGAGATTGGTCCCGGGCTTGTACTGATGGAACGCGGAGAAGGCCTTGGTGTAGGCCTCCTGGACCAGGTCCTCGGCATCGGCGGGGTTACGGGCCATGCGCAACGCGGCAGCGTACAACTGGTCCACGTACTGCATGGCGTCTCGTTCAAAACGTTCGCGGCGCTGCTGTGTGGTTTCCTGGCTGACGTCCACCGGCTCGGCAGTGTCCTGTACCCGCGGCTCAAGCTCTTCATGATCTTTCATCACGGTCCAGTCTACGGTCGGGGCGGTGACGATCATGCTCTACCTGCCTTCCGTGGGCCGCGTGGTCGATCCGGGTTGAGGACCCGCTGTGTGGCGCTTGCTGTCTACTGGTGAATAACACGGCGGACCCGCCGCACTATTCCCGTGCGTTGGTCAGTGGCGCCCCGTTAGGATGAAAGACGTGCCCTCCCGGAAATGCCGGGACCAAAAGGAGGAACCATGAGCATCGTTCGTCGTCTCGCCCGTCCCCTGCTCGCCACCGGTTACATTGCCGGCGGCGTTGAAGCATTCCGTGACTCCTCGGCCGCCGCCGAGAAGCTGGACCCGGTCCTGAAGCAGGTGGAGCAGGTACTGCCGCAGGTCCGTCCCGTGACCGCAAACCGCGCCCAGGTGGCCCAGGGCATTGCGGCGGCCCAAGTATTGGCCGCTTCCGCCCTTGCGCTGAGCAAGTTCCCCCGCCTGTCCGCATCGGTGCTGCTCGGCACCACCGCAATCAACGGGTTCGTGCAGTACCAGTCCGCGGATACCTCCACCAAGGAGGGCACGTCCCAGCGCCGCAGCAACGTGTTCAAGAACCTCTCGTTGGTCGGCGCCGTGATGATTGCCTCCGTGGACACCGCCGGCAATCCCTCGCTCGTCTGGCGAGCAAGCCACCTGGCGGATGACGTTCGTAAGAACGCCGCCAAGGTGTCCAAGGACACCAAGAAGAAGTTCGCCCAGGCCGAGAAGGCCGTCCAGGGCGCGGTCAGCCACTAAGGCCCGGTCAACACAGTGAATACGCACAACGGCTTGTCGCACACCGAACCCCATTGGGCCGCACCCTTTACCGGCGATCGCCCGGTGAGCGGATCCGTGGCCATTCCCGGTTCCAAATCGCTCACCAACCGGTACCTGGTCCTGGCGGCCCTGGCCTCCGAGGCATCGGTGGTGCGCAAGCCGTTGTATTCACGTGACAGCCAACTCATGATCGCTGCCCTCCGGCAGTTGGGTGCGGTCATCGAACCGATCGGCGCGCCCGGTCCCTTCGGCGCGGATCTCAGCATTACCCCCATCCCCGAGGGCCCCGCCGCTGATGCACGCCGCCCCGAGCTGTGCCACATCGATTGTGGGTTGGCGGGCACGGTCATGCGTTTCGTGCCGCCGGTCGCGGCCCTTCTCAACGCGGACACCACGTTCGACGGCGATCCCCACGCCCGAGTGCGCCCCATGGGTCCCGTGATCCACGGCCTGCGCGATCTGGGCGTCACGGTTCATGACGAGGGCAGCGGCACCCTGCCACTCACCGTCTCGGGAACCGGTAGCGTCCGTGGCGGCACCGTGCGCATCGACGCGAGCGGCTCCTCACAGTTCGTCTCCGCCCTCATGCTGGCTGCCGTGCGCTTCGATGGCCCTTTGGTGCTCAAACACGAGTCCGACGGCGCCGGGGTCCCGTCCCTGCCCCACGTGGCCATGACCGTGGAGGTGCTGCGCGAGGCCGGTGTGAACGCCACGCGCATCAGTGACACCGAATGGCGGGTCGAACCCACTCGGATGCCCGGGCTGGACGTCACCGTGGAACCGGACCTCTCCAACGCCGGCCCGTTCCTGGCCGCGGCCATGGTCACCGGCGGCACCGTGAGCATCCCGGATTGGCCCTCCCACACCACCCAGGGCGGCGATCACTGGCGCTCGATCCTGCCGCAGTTCGGCGGCACCGTTGACCTCGCGGGCGGTGTCCTGACCGCAACCGGTCCGGCCCAGCTCAGCGGCGTGGACCTGGACCTGTCCGAGGCCGGCGAGCTCGCCCCCACCGTGGCCGCCATGTGTGCGCTGGCCACCGGCCCATCGCAACTACGAGGCATTGCTCATCTGCGCGGCCACGAAACCGACCGCCTCGCGGCCCTGCGCACCGAGATCAACCAGCTGGGTGGCAACGTGGCGGAGACGGCGGACGGGCTCATCATTGATCCCGCGCCCCTGCACGGCGGACTGTTCCACAGCTACGACGACCACCGCATGGCCACCGCGGGCGCCATCATCGGTCTTCGCGTGGCGGACGTGAGCCTGGAGAACATTGGCACCACCGCCAAGACGCTGCCCGATTTCTCCCGGATGTGGACCACCCTGGTCAACCATGGCGCGTAATTCCAGCGCCCACCGACAGTGGGACGAGTCCGATGTCCGAGTGCGAGCCAACAAGAAAGGCTCACGCCCCCGCACCAAACAGCGCCCCACCCACGAGGATGCGGTGGTGGCCCGGGTGATCGCCGTGGATCGTGGCCGCTACACGTGCGTGGTCAATGAGCACAGCCGTGATCAACGCACCGTGGTGTGCATCCGCGCCAAGGAGTTGCGCCGCAACCCCATCGTCCCCGGTGACCAAGTGGGAGTCGTGGGCGATGCCAGCGGTGCCCCGGACACGCTCGCCCGGATCGTGCGCATTGAACCCCGCGCCACCGTCCTGCGCCGCAGCGCGGACGACACCGACCCCGTGGAGCGCGTCATTGTGGCCAATGCGGACCGGCTGGTGCTGGTCCTGGCCACGGAGTCCCCCACGCCGCGCACCGGCTTTGTGGACCGTGGTCTCGCGGCGGCGTCGGACGCCGGCATCACCCCCGTGATCTGCATGACCAAAACCGACCTCAAGGACCCGGCCGGGTTCCTCAGCTACGTGGCGGCGCTGGACGTCCGGACCGTGTCGACCGAGCCCTCGGATGCCCTCGGTGGCCGCCCGGCCGCGGGCGTCCACGAGGAATCCCTGGCCATCTCGGAGGAATCCGTCGGCCGGCTCCGCACCATCTTGGACGGGCACATCAGCGTGTTCCTGGGCCCCTCCGGCGTGGGGAAATCAACGCTGGTCAACGCGCTCACGGGCTCGCAACGGGCCACCGGCGGTGTCAATGACGTGACCGGTCGCGGCCGCCACACGTCCTCCTCCGCCCGGGCCCTCCGCATGCCGGACACCTCCCCCGGAACGTGGGTCATCGACACCCCCGGTATTCGCTCGCTCGGTCTGGCCCACGTGAGCGAGGAGGAACTCATCAACTCGTTCACGGACCTCGTCCCCGCCACCGCGGACTGCCCGCGTGGCTGTCTGCACACCCAGGACTCCCCCGGTTGCGCGCTGGACGAGTGGGTGCGGCGGCCCGAGGCCTCTCCGGCCGCACCCCTGAGATTGGAGTCGCTGCGCAGGCTGCTCGCTGCCTCGCGAGGGGAAACACAGGCGGGCGCCGACGAAAAGCACCTGGGACAGGCGATAACGTAGAGATCATGCGACCACCCAGCAGTTACACGGATGATCTCCGTCTCGCGCACATTCTGGCCGATTCTGTGGACGGGCTGACCATGCGTCGGTTCAAGGCCCAGGACCTCCACGTGGAGACCAAACCCGATCTCACCCCCGTCACGGACGCGGACCGCGAGGCCGAATCGGTGATCCGTTCACAACTGGGCCGGGTGCGTAATCGCGATGCCGTGATCGGCGAAGAGTTCGGCACCAGCGGATCCGGTTCCCGGAAATGGGTGATCGACCCGATCGACGGCACCAAGAACTTTGTGCGCGGTGTGCCCGTGTGGGCCACGCTCATCGGGCTGATCGAGGACGACCAAGTGGTGGCCGGTGTGGTCTCCGCACCTGCCCTGAATCGCCGCTGGTGGGCCGCCCTGGGTTCGGGCGCCTTCACGGGTCGCTCGTTGTCGCAGGCCACGCGGTTGTCCGTGTCATCGGTCAACCAGCTCTCTGATGCTTCGCTATCCTACTCGTCCCTGACCGGCTGGCGGGATCTGGGGGTGCGTGATCAGTTCATTGAGCTGACCGACTCCGTGTGGCGCACGCGCGCCTACGGTGACTTCTGGTCCTACTGCCTGGTGGCCGAGGGTGCCGTGGACATTGCATGCGAGCCCGAGCTCAGCCTCTACGACATGGCTGCCCTGGTGCCCATCGTCACCGAGGCCGGCGGCCGCTTCACCTCACTCAAGGGCCAGGACGGCCCGTTCGGCGCCAACGCGATCGCCAGCAACGGGGTGCTTCACGACGCCGCTCTGGACATTCTGGGCACACGCGAAACGTCCTAGGGCCGGAACCCACTGGCACCTACCCTTAACCACCTCGTGCCCCGGGCGGCCGAGACGCCCGCGTGGAGCGGCGTCGTCGACCGTGCCGGGGCACGATGCCGTGGGAGGCGCGTTAGCTGTTGATACCCATGTTCTGGTTGACGGCGTCCTGAACGCACTGCTCGTACGCGGTCTGGGAACCGGAGTCGATCAGCGGCAGGCAATCGCTGACCATGTCGAAGGCCCAGAAGAACAGGACCGCCATGATGATGCCGCCGATGATTGCCAGGATCGAGAGCACGATACCGACGATCGGCAGCGCCTTGGAGGCTCCCGGGGTCTTCTTGAGCTTGGACAGTCCAACAATTCCGAGGATCAGACCGACCAGACCAATCAGGCCGCCGATGCCCAAGAACCAGAAGGTCAGGATGCCGATGATGCCCAACACGAGCGAGGCGATGCCCAGGCCGTGTCCGGCGGGCTTGCCGTTGCCGTAATAATTCTGGTTGCCGTAGGGCTGCTGGTTGTAGTCGTTCTGGTAGTACGTGGGGTTGTTGGCCCCGCCCGGGCCGTACGCCTGGTTGCCGTACTGGTCGTTACCGTAACCCTGGTTGCCGTAGCCCTGCTGGCCCTGGTTGCCGTACTGGTCATTGCCGTACTGCTGATCACCGTACTGCGGCTGGTTGCCGTAGCCCTGGTTGCCGCCGTATTGGCCGTAGTCGGGCTGCTGCGAACCGTAGTTCTGCTGCGGCCGGTCGTAGGCGTTGTGACCGAAGGTCTGGTCGTTGCCCTCCACGCGCTGACCGTACTCGGGCTGGTTGTTGCCCGAGGTGTGTCCGGACGCGGAGGAAGAACCGGACTGCGGCTCGTTGGGACGATCGCTCATGGGATGCACCTACCTGTCTGTCGAGTGGCTGTTCGTGGGTTCTGCACCCAAGTCTTCCACAGGGCGCCGACGGGTCCGGGGGTTACATACGCTCTTTTTCTCTCAGCGTGTTTCAGCTGCCGGGCATGAAAAAAGCCCCGCGTATCACACGAGGCTTTCTCCCAATACGGGAAATTTGTGGAGATGGGGGGAATTGAACCCCCGTCCGATGCAGTATTGTCAGGGCTTCTCCGGGTGCAGTGTGCTGATAGGTTTCTCAGTTCCGGCCATCCCGCACACAGGTGGCCGCCGAACTCAGTTACGTAAGAGTCCCACGAACGCCCGTAACCTGCGTTCGCAGCAGTGACCTTCTAGCTGATGGCAGGATCCAGGTCGAAGGTGAACCTGGGCTGCCAGACTGCTGTCGCTACTTACGCAGCGAGAGCGAAGTCAGTGCGCTTGGATTTGGCACTTATTGTTTTACAGAGAGCGTTTACGAGATAACTCTGCGTCCTCGACCCGCTTCCCCTGTCTCAACTCACATCGTCGAAACCGATCATCCCCGTATGCAGTTACCAATCCGCTCCCTCTCGGTCGCGGACACATCAGCATACGCCCGCGCAAGGCTGCCCGTCAACACTGATCCTGCCCGCGGTTACTTCCGCAGCTCAGTCTTCGGCAGGCTGAGCGTATCGGCCATCTCCTCGAGCGGAACCTGCTTAGTCTCGGGCATGACCTTCAGAACCCACACGAGCTGAAGCACCATGAAGATGAAGAATGCCAAGAAGGCGACCCCACCACCGAAGCTCGCGACGATCCCCGGGAAGGTCCAGGATGTCACGGCCGCGAAGAACCAGTGCACGAAACTACCCAGTGCCTGTCCTTGCGCGCGCACCTTGTTGGGAAAGATTTCGGCGATGAAGACCCAGATCACAGCGCCCTGGCCGAATGCGTGGGCCGCAATGAACACCACGAGGGAGAGCAATACGATGAGAGCGCTGCCCGCGCCAAAACCGCCCTCGCCACGCGTCAGGAAGACCAGGGAGATGCATCCCAGTGACACCAGATAGCCGATGCTGCCCACGAGCATGAGGCGGCGGCGCCCGAACTTGTCGATGACGGTGAGTGCCGCCATGGTGGCCAACAAGTTGACCAGGCCCACCACGATGGACTGCAGGAGAGCTACGTCTCCGCTGGCGCCCGCCATCCGGAAAATGTCCGGCGCGTAGTACAAAATGGCGTTGATACCCGACAGCTGATTGAACGCCGCGATCGCAATCGCAAGGAGAATGACCTTCTTGTGCGGTCCCGTAAACAGTTTGGTGGAGTCCTGTTCTCGATCGCGCCGAGCGCTCTTCTCCAGCTCAGCGAATTCGGTCTCGAGCTCGGACCGTGACGATGTCAGTCGAGCAAGAATCCCGTGCGAGGTGTCCATGTGACCCTGCGTGTAGAGCCAACGAGGGCTCTCCGGAACGGTAAACACCAGTAGGAAGAAGACGAGTGCCGGGGCCGCTTCCACCCCGAACATCCAGCGCCAGGCAACCTCTTCGCCCACGAACTTGGCGATCACCCAGTTGGACACGTAGGCGAGCAAGATTCCCAACACCACGTTGAACTGAACCAGCCCCACCAGGCGTCCGCGGTTTCGAGCCGGTGAGATCTCGGTGGTGTAGATGGGCGCCACCACGCTCGCTGCGCCTACGCCAATACCTCCGATGAATCGGAAGACCATGAAGAGATACCAGTCCGAGACCACCGCGCTGCCGATGGCCGAGATGAAGTACAGAACCCCGATGGTCAGGAGGACTTTCTTACGTCCGAACTTGTTCGAGGGATACCCAGCGCACAGCGCACCGATGATGGTGCCGATCAGCGCCGTGGCCACCGTGAACCCCAACCCGAACCCAGACAGGTCGAAAACCCTCGTGAGTGACTCGGTGGTTCCAGAGATCACGGCCGTATCGAATCCGAAGAGCAACCCGCCCAGGGCTGCCACGACCGCGCTACGCAGGACCAGACCATTGAGGCGGTTCTCAGCGGGCGCGGGGCTCGGTGTTGTCGGTGAATTCGTTCCTGAAGACATCAGTGTCCCCTGTCAGTAACGGTTTGGCAATGGGTTCTGGTGCACTCATCGGCCCGGGTGCTTCATGGTAGGACTCGGAACCGTCGATTGGCACGATCTCGGGTGCGCGACACGATTCGTGCATTAACGCCGTCCACTTCTCGGACCCATGTGCGCGAATGTTGCAGGGAATCTCCGTGGGATACGCGTCGGTCGATGAGCCGAGTTTCCCGCAGGTCATCGTCCACTTCCAGATACCAACACTCGTCCAGGAGCCTTCCGATGCGCTCCCAACCGTGGGAATCGTGCAAGAGGTAATTTCCCTCCGTGATGACGAGTGGAGCCTCCGGCGGAACGGGCACGGCGCTACCAATTGGTTCTTCCATGTCTCGATCGAATCGTGGTGCGTAGACCAACTGGTCCTGACCGAACCTGATGCGCTCCAGCAGCGAGGCGTAGCCGGCAACGTCGAAAGTATCCGGCGCACCCTTCCGCTCAGACCGGCCGAGCCTGCGCAATTCTTCTCCGGCGAGATGGAACCCGTCCATTTGCACCAGAGCCGCCCGGCTCCCCAACGCAGCCACGAGACCTTCACTGACCGTGGTCTTCCCTGCTCCCGGAGATCCGGTGACACCTAGGACACGCCGTCGCCCATCGGACACCAAGTCCGCGGCCAATTCGACCAGGCGGTCCAGATCAGCCATGCACCCACCATCATCCGAGAATCGCGATGATCCCCCGGGAACCGACGGACCTGGCATCATGTCTGTTCCTCCGAGGATGACTGGCTGACGTGATACGGAACACTAATGAGGGCCTGACGTGGATGTCAACGGACATGGAGGGGCATGACACCCGTGACATCGTGTGTTTCACTGACCACGTCATCATGTGCGGCCGGCCACAGCCGGAGTCGCGCTCGGGCTTGCGATGGGAGACACCATGGACGACTTCAAGGCGCGGACGATCCTCGTGACGGGGGCAAGTGGCGGGATTGGAGGGGCCACGGTGCGCATGCTCCGTGACAGGGGCGCCACAGTCCTGGCTGCCGGTCGCAACGTCGAAGCTCTTGAGCGGCTCTCCGGCGAGACCGGCGCAACCGCCCTCCCCTTCGAACTCACCGACGAGGACAGCGTCAAGGCAGCTCTCGAGGGCAAGGACCTCTACGGCGTGGTGAACTGCGGTGGGTGGGGTGGTGCCATCGAAACCCCGCAAGACGCGGATGTGGAGGTCTTCGACCAGGTCATGGCGATCAATGCACGGAGCACCCTGCTGGTCACCAAATACGCCTCCCGGGAAATGATTCGGGTGGGCAAAGGAGGCGCCATTGTCAACGTGTCCAGTCAGGCCAGCCTGGTGGGGCTCAAGGGACACATTGCCTACGGGTCTTCCAAGGCCGCCATGGACAACATCACTCGCGTGAGCTCGCTGGAGCTCGGTCAGTACGGGATCCGGGCCAACAGCGTGAACCCCACGGTGGTGATGACCCCCATGTCAGCGTGGTATTGGGGACGGCCAGATGTCGAGGGGCCCTACCTCGAACAGATGCCCCTGGGTCGCTGGGCCACCGTTGAGGACATCGCGGCACCCATCGTCTTTCTACTCAGCGATGAAGCCGCCATGATCAGCGGCGTGTCCCTGCCCATCGATGGCGGATACACGAACCGCTAGGAGAAGAACCGTCCGGCTGAGTCGGCCGGACGAGTCGTTCACACCCCCATGTTGCGGTAGCGCATGGCGCGCTGGGCCTCACGGTTGTCCTGCTTTTCGCGCAGGGTCTGGCGCTTGTCGTACTCTCGCTTACCGCGGGCCACGGCGATCTCCACCTTCACGCGCTTGTTGTCCACGAAATATAGGGACAACGGGATGATGGTGTAGCCGGCCTCGCGGGTCTTGCCCGCGATCTTGTCCAGCTCGGTGCGGTGCAGGAGTAGTTTGCGGCGCCGCCGTGCCGAGTGGTTGGTCCACGAGCCCTGCAGGTACTCCGGGATGTGCGCGTGTTCCAACCACAGTTCACCGCTGCGGTCGAACTGGCAGAACGCATCCACCAGGGACGCGCGCCCCATGCGCAGCGACTTCACCTCGGTGCCCATGAGCGCCAGGCCGGCCTCGTAGGTGTCGTAGATGTTGTAGTCGTGCCGGGCTTTCTTGTTGTTGGCCACGATCTGGCGGCCGTCGTCGTTCTTCTTCTTCTTGGCCATGGGCCGTTACTTCCTTCAGCGGGTCTCTCCCCCGGACGACGCCGCTGCACTCCCCGGGTGCCCGAGGGCACCTGCCGGGCGGGGCGGCGTCGTCGTCGTCGTGAGAAAAGAGCTCCTTAGTCTTCGTCGTGGTTGCGCGCGCCCGCGCGCCAACGGATGCCTTCGTCGATGAACTTGTCGATGCCACCGTCGAACACGTTGGAGGGATTGCCCTCTTCATAGTTGGTGCGCAGGTCCTTGACCATCTGGTACGGGTTGAGCACGTAGGAGCGCATTTGATCGCCCCAGGATGCCTTGACGTCCCCGGCCATTTCCTTCTTCTTGGCGTCCGCTTCTTCCTGGCGCTGCAACAGCAGTCGGGACTGCAGCACACGCAGCGCAGCGGCACGGTTCTGGATCTGCGACTTCTCGTTCTGCATGGACACCACGATGCCCGTGGGAATGTGGGTCATGCGCACCGCGGAGTCCGTGGTGTTCACGGACTGACCACCGGGGCCCGAGGAGCGGAACACATCCACCTTGAGCTCGGCCTCAGGAATTTCCACGGTGTCATCGGATTCAATCAGCGGAATCACCTCCACCGCGGCAAACGAGGTCTGGCGGCGACCCTGGTTGTCGAAGGGCGAAATGCGCACCAGGCGGTGCGTGCCGGCCTCGACCGAGAGCGTACCGAACGCGTACGGGGCCTTGACCTCGAACGTGGCGGACTTCAAGCCCGCCTCTTCCGCGTAGGAGGTGTCGAGCACCGTGGTGGGGTAACCGTGACGCTCCGCCCACCGCAGGTACATGCGCATGAGGATTTCCGCGAAGTCGGCGGCATCCACACCGCCGGCGCCGGAGCGGATGGTGACCACGGCCTCGCGCTCATCGTATTCGCCCGCCAGCAGGGTCTGGATCTCGAGTTGGCCCAGAGCCTTGCGGATGGATTCGAGCTCGTCCACCGTGCTGTCACGGGTGTCCTGGTCGTCTTCTTCCTCGGCCAACTCCACCATGACCTCCAGGTCATCGATGCGCTCGTTGAGCTTCTTGAGTCGGTCCATCTTGGACTGCTTGTGGGACAGCCGCGACGTGACCTTTTGCGCGCGGTCCTGGTCGTTCCAGAGATCCGGGGCCGTGGCCTCCTGCGAGAGCTCGGCGATTTCCCGTTCGAGCGCCGCAACGTCTGTGACGGCCTCCACGGACGCATAGGTGGAGCGCAGATCGCGAATTTCAGCTGCAAAATCAATAGAGGCCATGGGACACCACTTTACGGCATCCGTTCGGGTCCTTCAGTGCCGCTATTCTGGTGGTCAGCCACAATCGATCAGGAGGGTGACTATGGAGCGTCCCACGGTTCTCGCACTTATTCTTGCCGGCGGTAAAGGATCGCGGCTGGGGGCGCTCACCGATCACGTGGTCAAACCCGCCCTGCCCGTGGGCGGCACCTATCGATTGATCGACATCTCCCTGTCCAACCTGGCGCACTCTCATATTTCCGACGTGTGGATGGTGCAGCAGTACCTCCCCTACAGCCTGAACAAGTACCTCGCCAACGGCCGCCCATGGGATCTGGACCGCTCGCACGGCGGGCTGCAGATCCTGCCGCCGTACGAGGGCTCCCACGGTGAGGGCTTCGCCTCCGGCAATTCGGATTCGATCTATCGTCAGGCCGAGCTGATCCGTGAGGCAGATCCGGATCTGGTGCTCGTGCTCTCGGCCGACCATCTGTATACCGTCGATTTCCGCGACGTGATCAACACCCATCTGACCAAACGCGCGGATCTGACGATGGTCACCACCCACGTACACGAGGACACCTCCCGGTACAGCGTGGTCACCCCGGAAGAGTCCGGTGCGGTGACCTCGTTCGCGTATAAGCCCGAGGACCCGTCCAGCCAGATCGTTGCCGGTGAGATGTTTCTCTTCAATACCGACAAGTTGCTCGCCGCCCTGCACACTCTGCAGGACGAACTCGGTCAGCTCGCCGACTACGGCGAGGACCTGATCCCGTACTTCATGGACCACCACGCGGTGTTCGAACACCGCCACCTGGGCTACTGGATGGACCTGGGCACGATCCAGTCCTACTGGACCGCACAGATGCAGCTGATCGACGGCAACGGCGCCACCCTTGATGATCCGAACTGGCCCATTTGGACCGGCCAGGTTCCGCTCCTGCCCGGTTTCGTCAACGACGGCGCCGCGGTCACCAACTCCTACGTCGCTCCCGGCGCACGCGTGGCCGGCACGGTGGAGCACTCGGTGATCGGCCAGAACTGTGTGATCGAGGCCGGTGCGGTGGTCCGCAACAGCGTGCTGTTGGACAACGTGCACGTGGGCTCCACGGTGGAGCTGATCAACGTGGTGGCAGATTCCGGGGCGGAGATCACCGGTGGCACTCGGCGCGGGTCGTCCCAGGCGATCACACTGATCGACCGTGGGGGCACGGTCAGCCAGCGGGACGAGTTCGACCACTCGGCGGAGTTACCTCGGGACCCGGAGAACTACTGAGGTTCGACTATGAGGTTCCGGATTTAACGGACTGCAAACACGGCCACGATGACGGATCCAAGAATGAACGCCACCGCCACCAACAACCTGCCGCCAAGGCGACAAACACGAATACAAGACGCAGACAATCGAGCATATGTAAGTGACACATGGCGCCCTTGAGGAAGCGACATGAGTTTCTAATGAGCCCGCGAATTGCCCCAGGCCGATCCAAAAGACCAGCGATCTGCTCTAAGATTCTTCCAAGATGGCACTGATAGTAGCCAGGGCCTAAACAGCGAGGTTGTTAGTTAAAAAAAGGCAGCTTTGACGAAAGCTGCCCTTTGCGAGCCACCGCGCAGACCGTTCCATCTTCATCTGCATCAGGAAATAAAGTGCATTCCAGTCACCTGGATCGAGTCTGTGGGAGAGAATCCGACTACTACCCCCAGCGTTGTGAACGTGACAATCCCGAGTGCACTGGAGCATTCGGATGCGGTCCTTCCGAGGTCCGCCGCGATTTACACCGACTACTGACTCATCCTTGAAAAGGGCTCGATCCCATGTCACAAAATTTCTCAATTGGACCACCGTGGAAAGTTTTGGCCCAGGCAGGCGCGGCGCTGCTTTGTCTGTCATTGGCAACCGGGTGTAGCACTCCGGGCACCGGTGACTCTGGCCAATCGACAGATGGTCAAGCAACTTCTTCTAGCTCCCAGCCCTCAGCCGCAACGACACCGGAGGCTGATTCAGATGCCGAGATGCATCAAGTCGGCGACACGGTCACGATGGGCGATCTAGAACATACGGTGCATGCTGTTCGATACTCCGCGGGCGACGAAATAACGTCTCCCGAGTCCGGGACAGAATGGCTCGTATTAGACGTTGAAGTCACCAATAATTCGTCTAATTCTCAAGCCATCTCTTCACTCATGATGTGGGCCCTGAATGATCCAGAGAACCGTAGTGCCGACGTGGCCATGACGGGTGACGAGCGCGGCAATCTGGACGGAGAGCTTGGACCAGGTCGTTCTATGCGAGGTGAAATCGCCTACACGGTGAATCCAGATCATAAGCTGTGGGAGCTCATCTTCTCGCCCGAAGTCTTGGGATTGGGACAGGCGATCTATGAAATTCCCGCTCCCGCTGCAGCCCCAAAGACACCCGGTTCAGCCCAGCAAACCCCGGGTGTACCTTCCGTCTCTGGCGGGAGTGGAGGCGACAAATTCACCTACGATGAGGCCTACGCTGCGTGGGAAAACGGCATGCCGTACTTCGAAGCTTTCTGCGAGAACTACATCCCCACGACGGACGGTGGCGTATCTCAATGCGAGGGCATTCAGACAGGCACTGTTGACGCAGTGACAGGAGAGTATCTCGGCGGGTAATTTACTGCCACGTGGTGGAGGGGCGGAGTCGATTTGGATCATCTCCGTCCCTTCAGCCCTGACCGACGACTTCATGAGTCCAACATCGACTGGCTGATCCCGGTCGAGATTGAACTTGCTTGGGTCGGTCACCTGGAACGCTCGATTGTGACTGGTGTTAATTAGAGCAATCAGCTTCCCAAATCCGTCGCTGGCGTCCACCGACACCGTGCCTCCGGAGTCAGTATCCGAGGAGTGGCGAATGCTCAGTCGGTAGTTACCTAGTTGATGAGCCGTCACAGGGAAGATGAACCATTCGGCGTCGTGGAGGTACTGCGGACCGCACGGGCACCGCACTCGTTGCGCTGATTCGCATCGATGTACAGAGCGGGATCGTCAATGCCATCCTCGGCCTGAACACGAATAGATGAAGGTTTGGCGCCATGTTTCGTGTCATCACAACCCTTGCGCCAAGCATTCACGGCACGAACGATATCGGTCTGCAACGTGTCCCCTCCACTTCTTACTAGCGCCCCATCACAGCTCGAGCGTCACCGGTGGCAGTGATCGGGACGCCCGCAGGGATGATGAAGTTCACCACCGGAGGGTGGACCACGGCCTCCAGAGTGACTTGGGCCGTGAGCCCGTCGGGGGTTCCCGTGGGTGCGCCGAGCGACAGCTGCTCGACCTCGTCGAAGGCCCCCACGGTTCCCAGGTAGCTCGATGCCGCGCCCGCCACGCCGTCGTGCGTCAGGATCGGCGACGGCGCCGCGCCCTCCGATCGATCCAGGTCGGTGAACGTGTCCGCCGCGGCGCTGGACGCCCGATCGGCCAGGGACTGAAGTTTGCGCTCCCCTATGTAAACGCTCGTGATGGCCATGACGGTGATCGTGAGCAGCAGCGTGACCAGGGTGAAACCCAACAGGACAATGGTGGTTTGCCCGTCGTCTCGTTCTCCAGGGTCCCCGTGAAACCGGCCCCAGAGCCCCGCCACGATGCCTGTGCCGCGCGACGAACGTTCGATTCCGCGCAGAGTCCTCACGAGTATCTCCCGGACACGACCGTGACGTCCGAAGTGAGGGTGGCCACGTTGGCCGTCACGAAGCCGGGAACAGCCGGGAGGCTCACGTTGAGCTGGGCATGAACCGTCGCGACGGCACCGGGTGAGGTGCACGAGCCGTCCGAGCAACTCACCTCGAGGGCGAGGTCCTGCGCATCGAAACCGTGATCCAGCGCAGCCACCGCCGCGATGTCATGGATGGCAGCCTGATTGAAGCTACCCGCTTCCATGACCGAAATGGCCTGACCGGCCTGCTCCGACGCGGCCACCACGGCGAACGAGCCGGCTTGAACCCGGGACACCGTCACGACCAGGTAGATCACCGGAATGAGCAGCAACAAACCCAACGCGACGAATTCGACGATGGCACTGCCCCGATCCGCATGGTCAGGGTCACCAACCGGTGACGCCGCCTTCCGCCCCAGTGCAGCGCGTCTAGTCCATGACCACTGCATGACCGCTCACATTCGATGCTTCCGGGGGCCCGAACATTGCCACGACGGGCAGCGGCGCGACCACGGTCACCTCCACGGCTGGCAATGATCCCACCTGAGTTCGCGAGATGCTGACGTTGTGGGCGTAGCTCTCACCCACCGAATTAGCGATGATGCCGCGAGCGCGAGCCACGCCGTCGTCGTCGGTGCGGTCCGCCAGACTGGCGTACCGCGCGCCGGCCGCGGCGGCGTCGATCAGGGTGTTGCGCACGTGTAAAGCAAAACCCAACTGCAGGATCCCCGCGAAAATAATCACCGCGAGCGCCAGGACCATGACGTATTCGGCAACGGCGCTACCCGCGTCCTTGAGGTCTTCAGAAACCGGAGACTCGGTTGATCGCATCCTGGAACAAGCCTTCGAGTGCGGGGCGGGCGATGAGCAGCAATCCGGCGACGAGTACTGCCGACATCAGTGTGAGCATGACCCAGCCGGGCACGTCTCCCCGATCGCGGTCATCGTCCGTCAATCGCGAGCGCAGTGCATTGATCGAGGTCAGCACGGCGAGCATCGGTGCGGTAAAGAATAGGTATCTTTTCATGTCAATCTCCTTCGATATTCACTAACTCTTTTTCAGTGCGGCGAAATTCTCAGAACCCCATGTCCAGCACGGCCAGGCCGGGGAAAACGGCAAAGACAACGCTGAGTGGGAGGACGAAAAATACAACCGGAATCAACATGGCAATTTCTTTCTTGCCCGCGATTTCCATCAGGACTCGCTTGTCGTGATCACGGACGTCCTGCGCCTGAGCGCGCAGCACCTCGGCCAGTGGAGTTCCTCGTTCGATGGCCACGATGATTCCGTCCACGAACCGGCCTAGGGGGATCACATCCGTCCGCGAGGAAAAATCCTGGAGGGCCGTCACCAGTCCGGAACCGGCGCGGGTCTGGGCCAGCACCTGCCGAAATTCGTCGACGAGCTCGCCTTCCGCAACGCGGCACACTCGTTCCAGGGCGCCGACGGCGCTTTCTCCCGCGCCGACGGACAAGGCCATGAGCTCGGCCACCGCGGGAAACTCAGCGAGCATGAGCTTTTCTCGCTTGGCAATGCGTTGTTTTAGGAGGAGATCCCTGAACCACACTCCGCAAAATGCGCCCAGGACCGCTCCGACCATGACGATCGCGACACTGACGTTTCCTTGCAGAATAAGGCCAATGCTGAACACGCTGCCGAGCAGAACGCCGAGCACCGCGAAGACAACTTGTTCGGCGCGATAGTCGACCACCGGTTTGTCGAGACCAGCGCGGATGAGTCGACGTTCCAGGACGGAAGCACTGCCGGCGAAGGGCACAATCTTGTCCGTGGCCCAGGCCAGTGCCTGTTGAAGTAGGGGCCCAATGGGATCGTTGCCGCCGGATCTACTGGCTCTCACTTGCCCACGTCGGTTCAGTGCCGAACTGACGTGCACCATACGTAGCTGCGGAGCAATCCGATCGGCGAAACTGGGTGCTCCCACGGCTCGAGCCGCGCTGAGCATCAACCACATTCCTCCGGCCAGTACCAGGGCAATGAGAATTCCCGTGGTCCACGTGTTCATCGCAGGACCCTCCGCTCGGTGGGCAGCGCTCCGAGCCGCAACATCAACCGGTACGCGGCTACGGAGATCGCCAGCCCACCCAGCAATACGAACGCCCCGGTGGCGGTGTTGTAGGCCTCAATGGCCGCGGGCTGGGTGGACATCAACGCCAGGACGAGCCACGGTGCCGCAACGGAGAGGCGGGCCGCGTTCACCGTCCAGGACTGCCGTGCTTCCAACTCACTGCGAGTCCGCTCGTTCTCACGCAGGAACGACGACAACGTGCCGAGGAGTTTGCCCAGATCCGTGCCACCCACCTCTCGGGTCACCCGGAGGGCCTCCACGATATTGTCCGCGACCGGGTCCGCCAACCGATTCTTGAGCAGAGTCAGCGACCCGTGTAACTGACCACTGGCCCGATAATCCGCGGCGAACTGACCGAAGGCCGGACGCAGAATTTCGGGGCCGCGGTACTGCAACTGCATGAGCGCTTCCGGCAATCCCATGCCGGCACGAATGGCGGAACGCAAATGGTCAACTACATCGGGCCACACCTCACGTAATACCGCCGAGCGCTTGCCACCACGCCGTTTGACGAACCACCACGGAATGTAGCCGGCCACCAACAGCGCACACAGACCAAAAGACGGCGCGGCTGTCAATGCAGTCACGGACAAGCCCGTGACCAGGGCACACGTGATGCATGCCGCGATCAACGCCGAGGGCGCAACGTGGGGCAGATCCGCACGCAGCAACAGTGTCTTCACGCGACCGGTCCGCGAGTGCCGAGTCCTCTTGTGGGTCGGCTGGTTCCAGAAGGACCACCACACAAGAAAGACTCCGGTCCCCATGAGGATGCCAACCAGTGCGCTCATGGGGTTTTCGCCCGAGACTTTTTCGGTTGCGCCTGATCCGATGCCCCGGTCTTGGCGGCGGGCGCCACGTCGAGAAGTGCCGAGGGCCGGTACCCGGACCTCAGGAACTTGTCCGGGGAGGGCACTTCGGCAGCGACCGGAACCAGTTCGCCGTCGATGTGGCGGAACAGCGGGTACGTCTCGATGATGCCGTTCTCCACGCGATTACCCACGGCCAGGATCTCACTCACAAATCGATGCCCGTTGTTGTTGCGATGGCAATGAACCACCATGTCGAAGCAGGAAGCCACCGTGGGAACCACGAATGCCGTACTGATGTTTTCCCCGGCCAACAGCGGCAGGGTGCAGATCTTGGTGACCGCATCGCGCGCGGAGTTGGCGTGCAGGGAACACATCCCTGGTAACCCGGAGTTCAGCGCTATCAACATGTCGAGGCTCTCGGCCTCACGGACCTCACCGACGATCAGGCGGTCCGGGCGCATTCGCAGCGCCTCTTTCACGAGCCGCCTCAGCGGGATCTCGCCGGCACCCTCCAGATTGGCCTGCCGACACTGCATGGCGACGACGTCGCGCAACGCCACCTTGAGCTCGAAGATCTCTTCCACCGTGACCACCCGCTCCCGCGGGCCGATCGACGCACACAGACAATTGAGCAGGGTGGTCTTGCCCGCCTGAGTGGCCCCGGACACCAGAATGTTGAGCCCGCTGGCAACCGAGGCCTCCAGGAACTTTGCGGCGGACGTACTCAGAGAACCCAACGCCACCAGATCCTGTACACGGCGGGCGCGCGCCACGAACTTCCGAATGTTCACGGCCCAGTGTTTACGGGTGACGTCCGGAATCACGACATGGAGCCGCGAACCATCCGGAAGGGCGGCGTCGACAAAGGGTGAACTGAGATCCAGCCTGCGCCCGGATGATTTCAGCATCCGCTCCACCAGGGTGCGCACGTGTGCCTCGCTCAACACCAAGCTGGTGAGCTCGGATTCTCCCGCGCGGGCCACGTAGATTTCGGCGGGCCCGTTGATCCAGATTTCTTCGATGTCCGGGTCATCGAGGTAGGGCTGAAGCGGCCCATAACCCGCCACCAGGTCCAGGACACTTTTGCGCACGGAGGCAAGGTCAGCAACGCGCGGCAGTCCGGCGCGGGCGGAGCGCAGGTCATAATCGTCGACGGCCGCATCGACGATTCGGCGCGTGGATTCGACCTCGTGCAGCGGGTCCAGCCCGCTCCTGCGGATCTGCTCCCTCACCTCCGCTTCGATCAGCCCAATAGCGTCTTCGGCTACCACTGTGGCCATAATTCCCCCTGGGGTTCCCCCGAACCCAACTGAGTGGCTAGTTCGTAATTGAACCTAGGGGAAAACTCCGCGGGCTGTTATTCCGCGCCAATCAAGTTGTTGATAACTAACCCATTACGGGTTTGACCAGGCTTTCGGCCGTGTCATGTACTGACCAAAAATGTAAACGCATACAGCCATGTTTTATCAGTGGTTCGCCAAGCGCTCCGTCCAAAGCCTGAGGGGAGGCAAATGCATCCCCGAATTCTGAGGTGAGGAAGCTGCAGAAAAACTGCTTCAGAACTGCCGTTGCCTCCCACCAGACTGCGCGACCGCCGATCAGGCCGGCTTCCATGCTGCCCGCCCCACGGGGTGACTGCCTGACGACCGCGCAGGGAAAAGAGCCGGCCCGGAACCCAGGCTCAGACGGCCGTGGAACCGGTGCGAGCGGCGTCGGCGGGGGGCGGGCCCAACGGTGAAGTGTGCTTGAAGGCGCGCACCGAGCGGCGGTCGGAATGATTGCTGGTCGGTTGCCAGGGCTTCTCGGCCTCGGAAATGGCGATGTGGCGGGCCAGGCGGGTGGTGTTGGTTTCCTGGATGCGGCGCTGATGGGCGCTGGTGAACTGGGTGATCATGAACAACACGATCAACCCGTAGAGCACCAGGTCGGTACCGCGACCAATCCCCAGGAAGCGCGCCAGGTGAGTGACCAGGTCCGGCACAAAGATGGAGAGCGCTGCGAACACGAAGAACGCGAGACCCACCAGCCGGCGGATGGCCTGATGCTTGGCGTTGACTCCCCCGCGCACCAGCGTGAGCGCACCGTAGGCCACGCCGAGGACCAGAACTAACTGAACAATGATCGTCACTGTGAATAGCTCCCGATTACTTCACGAACAGTTCGGTCAGAATGTTCACGCCGTTTAGCAGGGACTGGCCCTTGCCCTTGGAGTAGTCCGTGTAAATGATCTCCACGGGATGCTCCACCCAGTGCGGCTTGATGACCGCGAACTGGTTCACGATCTCCGAGGCGTGCGCCATCCGGTTCTGCTTCAGGTCGATCTGTGACAGCGTCTCGCGGTTGATTGCACGCAACCCGTTGTGGGCATCCGAGAGGTCCATGCCGCTCGTGAACTTGGACACGAACGCCGCGGTGCGCAGCACCAGTCGCTTCAGTGTGGAGACCTGCGTGCGGTTGTCCAGGAAGCGGGATCCGAGCACCACGTCCGCCTCGCCGGAGCGGATGCGACCCACCATGTCGTAGGCGTCCACCACGCGGTGCTGACCGTCCGAGTCGAAGGTCACCACGCAGTCCATGTCCGGATCCTGCAGCGCGTATTCGAAACCGGTCTGCAGCGCGGCGCCCTGCCCCAGGTTAATGGGGTGACTGACGACCACGGCCCCGGCCTCGCGGCAAATGCGGGCGGAATCATCGGAGGAACCGTCGTCAATGCAGACCACGTGGGGAAAAGTCTTCCGGAGGTTCTCCAGGACTTCACCCACCACTTGGCCTTCGTTGAACACAGGCATCACGATCCACGCACGACTCACGCGAAGTATTCTCCCACAAGCAACCGACCGAACCCTGTAGACCGTTGTGTGCCGATTAGCACGTATGTGCCGCGTACCGCGCTTGGTCGGAGGTGATCGGCAGTACCGGCCATGCCACCGGCCAAATCCTGGCTTTGACGTTGCTCAACTATAGTTGTCCCGAATCTTCCCCCAACCTTCGAGGACCGAACCGTGCCCCAGGCCAATTCCCGAATCGCAGGACCCACGTGCTGACGGAGTGGTGGCAGTACCTGCCCGCGTTCCTTGTCGTTCTGGCATTCCTATGGTTACCGGGGATGGCCCTGCAGTGGGCCTTCGGTCAGCGCACCGGGCGGATAATCTTGGCGGCTCCGGCGTTCAGCGTAGCCGTAGTGGGGCTCACCGGTGTGCTCCTGGATCTGGTGAGCATCCGTTACAACTCCCTGACCCAGACCATAGCTGCCGTGGTTTTGACGGTCTTGGCGTGGTTGGTGGGCCGTCTCGTTCCCCGCGGTGGGTACCGCGCCGGATCGAGCGCTGTGGGTGCTTTCGAGGATCTTGAGCACCATTTTCTGGACCGATACCGCTGGTTGTTCCCCGTGGGTGCCGCCTTGGGATTGGCAATCGGCGCGGTTCTGATGGTGCGCCGCTTGATCCTGGTGATCGGTCATCCCGACGCTCTCGCGCAGCGTTATGACAACATCTTCCATCTCAACGCCATCCGCTACATCGTGGACACCGGCAACGGGTCCACGCTCACGCTCAATCAGATGACCAACCCGGACAGCACCATTGCTCTGTACCCGGCCGCGTGGCATCAGTTCGCCTCACTCATGGTTCCGTTGACCGGCGATAACGTTATGGTGGCACACAACATAATGCTGCTGGCGACGACCGGTTTCGTTTGGACCGCATCGTGTATCTACCTGGCGCGCTGCATCCTAGGGCCCTCCCCGGTTGTCAGCGTGGTTGCCGGTACGGCCGCGGCCGGTTTCGGCATCTTCCCTCTTGGCCTGATCGCATGGGGACCGTTATTCGCCAACATTCTGTCTTTGTCGCTGGTACCCGTGGCCCTTGGTCTGCTCGTACGCCTGCTCGGACCACGCCTGACCATTGATCCCACCGCGCGCACGCCCGACACCGCCAGTCGGATTCGCTTGGCCGCGTGCATGGTGGTGGTGCTGGGCGGCTTGTGCCTATCCCAGCCCAATGCGCTCCTGGCCCTGCTGGCGGTGGCGGTACCCCTCGGCGCCACGGCTTGGTGGCTTGCTCTGCAGGCAGCTGCCGTGGCCCGGAGAGGACGGAAAGCACTGATTCTGGTCGTCCTGGGAGCGGTTGCCGTGGCGGCGTGGTCAGTGCTGTGGAGCGCGTTGAGCACCGATTACGTCTGGGATCGTTTCACTTCCACGGCGCGAGCCGTGGGCGAGGCGTTACTCTACAGCACCAATGATCGCAACGAGGTCCCGTGGATCCTCGTGATTCTGACGGCCACCGGAATCTACGCGGCCATTTCCCGCCGCCAGTTACGCTGGCTCGTTGTGGCCCACCTCTTACTGGTGTACCTCTACGCACTGGCCGCCGCCGGGGAAAACGGACCCACCCGCCAGTGGCTTGTGGGCGGCTGGTACACAGACTCCTACCGCCTCGCCGCAACGTTGCCCCTTACCGCAGTGCCATTGATCGCGATGGGTGCCCACCACATGGTGAAAGCTATTGCCGCGGGGCTCAATGGCTTGCTCAACCTGGGCAAGCCATTGGGCCCCGGCGCGAGCCGGACCGTAGTCTACCCGCTCGTGGCGGTGGCCGTGCTTGCAACCGTTGTTCCCCTCTCTCAAGTGGATTCGCTCACTCAGTCCACCCGGTGGGGCAAGCAGGCATACACCTGGGAGAGCTGGGACAACATTCTCAGCTTCGAAGAATATGAGCTGCTCGAGAACATTGACGAATACGTGAAACCGGATGAGGGTATTGCCATCAACCCGTGGAACGGCGGTGCCTTAGCCTACGCGGTGGCTGATCGCCACGTGACCCAGTACCACGTGGGCGACCCCGACCCCCTGTTGCAACCGCTCGTCCAGAACATTGACGACGCCGCACCTGGCAGTCCCGCTTGTGCGGCAGCCGAAGAACTCGATGTCGAGTGGGTACTGGACTTTGGCACGCAGTTTCTGCCCGGCGGCGGCGACGCTGCCCACCTGTACGACGGCGTTACGGCCGTGGATCGGGCGACAGACCAGAACCTACAACTCGTTGAACACAACGGTTCAGCCAAGCTCTACGAGATCGTCGGCTGCGACTGATCCCACCAAGCGCACCAACGCCGACGGCGCCGCGAGACCAGGTCTCGCGGCGCCGTCGTACTTTCTCAGGCCGTCAGGCGGAGGTGGCGTCCTCTTCCGACAGTGGCCCGTCCAGATCGGGATCGTACTGGGGTGTGAACTCTTCGCCGCGCTCGAGGGCCTCGACCCGCTCACGTTCGCGGTGGCGCTTCTTGTCCTCGATGGCGCGCGCCAGGTTCTCCCGGTGTTCGCGCTCCACGTCCTGCGGATCCTGGTGGCGCATGTGGGCCACCGCGCCGAACACGGAACCGTCGTAGACCTTGTTGCCGTGGTCCATCACGATGCCGCGTTCGCAGATGTCCATGACCAGGCCCAGGTCGTGGCTGACGACCACCAAGGTCTTGCCGCGGCGCACCAGGTCCTTGATGCGACCAATGCATTTCTTCTGGAACGGCTCGTCACCCACGGAGAGGATCTCGTCCACCAGGAAGACCTCGGGATCCGTGTGAACCGCCACGGAGAAGGCCAGGCGCAGGTACATGCCCGAGCTGTAGAACTTCACCTCGGTGTCGATGAACTCGGCGATTTCGGAGAAGGCCACGATGTCATCGAACTTCTCGTCGATCTCCGCCTTGGTCATGCCCAGGATCGCGCCGTTGAGGTACACGTTGTCCCGGCCGGTGAGGTCCGGGTGGAAACCGGCGCCCACCTCGATCAGGCCGGCAACCTTCTCGCGCGTGAGCACGGTGCCGGAGTCCGGGTTCATCACGCCGGAAATCATTTTCAGGGATGTCGACTTACCGGAGCCGTTGAACCCCAACAGGGCCACGGTCTCGCCGTCGTAAATGTCGAAGGAGACGTCATTGAGGGCCTTGAACTTGGCGGTGAGATCGCCCTTGCGGCCCTTGACCAACCACACGAAGGCTTCCTTCATGGAGCGGGTGTGGCGCAGCACGAACTCTTTGCTCATGTTCTGCACGCGGATCGCGAGATCCGCCTCGGTGCGTTCCTGGGTGGTGTTGCTAGCAGTACTGGACACGATGATTTACAGCTCCTGCGCGAAGTTGCCCTCTTGGGCACGGAACAAACGGTCACCAATGAAGAAAATGAGCCCGCTCACCACAATGGTCAGCGGCGTCCACCACGTCAGCAGGTGTGGCGGTACGTGCCAGATCTGCGGGTTATCGGTGGTGGGGAACCAGAACCCGTAATGGAACAGTTCCACCGCCACGGTCAGTGGGTTGAGCATGTACACGAAGTACACCCATTCCCAGAGCTTGTCACGGACCATGATCCACATGTAGAGCACGGGTGAGGCCCACGTGGCCACCATGACGATCAGGTCCACGATGTTCTCGGCATCGCGGAAGAACACGTTGAACGTCGCAAACATCATGCCCAGGCCCAGCGAGAACACGGCCACGATCAGGGTGCCCACGATGACCGCGAGCAACTGTTTGAGGTCCGGCCGCCAGCCCGTGATGAAACATGCAACCAGCAGAATCGCCAGCTGCGGCACGAAGTGCACGAACGCCACCAACAGGTTGGAGACCGGGAAGAGCTGTCTGGGGAGGTAGATCTTCTTGAGCAACCCGCCGTTGGCCACAATCGAGCGGGACGCGTTACCGAACACCTCCCCGAACAGGTTCATGACCACGATTCCTGAGAACAGGTACACGGCGAAGTTCTCGATGCCGCGGTTGAGTTCCAGGAACACGCCCATGGCGATGTAGAACACCAGGAACTGCACACCGGGCTTCAGATAGGACCACAGCAGCCCGAGCACCGTGCCGCGGTACCGGATCTGAATTTCCTTGTCGACGATCAGTCTCAACAGAAACCGATTCTCCACGACGTCCCGCAGCCCGCGATCCTGTCCCGGGGGCTTCAAATGCGAAGCGGGAGCTTTCATACGGTGGTGCCATCCTTTCCTCGTGACGCGCCCTTGGCGGCGTCACCGGATACAAGACGACGCCGCACGCGAACGAACACGTGCGGCGTCGCGCATGGAGCAAAGCTACTTCTTGGGACCGTTCTCGGCAAAAGTCTGAGCCCAGGCCTCGGGAGAGGTGAACTCCGGCAGTGCCGCGCGGTACTGCTCGGCCAGCTTGTCCCAGTCGCGGTACAGCCGCTGATGCAGCGCCAGGCTGCGCTGCATCATGCGCTTGAACGTGGCGTCGTCGCGCTTGTACCAGGAGGCACCCGAACCGTCGGCGCTGGAGACCAGAGCGGAATCCAGGGTGGCCATGCGCCACCACTGCAGGTTCATGGCGGGCACGCGGGACTCGGGGTGATCCGACTCGTCCGCCTTGACCGGCAGCACTTGGTGCACGGCACCGGAGAGCAGCTTGGCGGCGCGCCCCAATCGGGTCTTGGGCGGGTGCGGTTCCTCCCCGTGCGGCAGCGGCTTGCTGCGGCGCACGCTCGGGAACGCGGACAGGTCCTTCTTCACCTGCGCGTCGGAGAACGACCCGCGGATGGAGCGCACCTCGGCCAGCTTGGTACCAATGGTCCGGTGCAAATGCTCGGGACCCTCGAGCAGGTCCTCGAGCGCCATGGCGCGCAGCTCGGCGGCGGAGTACTGCATGGAGACCAAGTGGCGCACGTCGGTCAACAGCGACTCCTTGGGCAGCCGACCGCCCTTGGAGTACGGGCTGTAGAGCATCGCGGCCAACCAGCGGTTGCGGGCGTGGTAGTACGCCTGCCAGTCAATGGTGTCGTCCTTCTCGGTCCACGGCATGTGCCATACGGCCACGCCGGGCAGGGACACGGTGCCGTAGCCGGCCCTTTGGGCGCGCAGGCCGAATTCGGCGTCATCCCACTTGATGAACACGGGAAGTGCCAGGCCGATCTCCCGAATGATGTCCGTGGGGATCAGGCACATCCACCACCCGTTGTAGTCCACATCGATGCGGCGGTGCATCCACGGGGTCACGCGAAGGTTGGACGCGGCGAAGTCATGAGCTTCACGCACGCCTTCCGAGGAGCCCCACATGAAGCGGTACTCGTTGACGCGCTCACCAAAGCTGTGGATCACGGACTTCTCGTACAGGTTGAACATGTGTCCGCCCACAATGGTCTTGTGGCGGGTGAAGTCCGCGAAGCGAGCGGCACGGCGGATGCTCTCGGGGTGGACGTCCACGTCGTCGTCGAGGAGCATCACGTAGCGGCTAGTGCCGTCCGCGGTGGCCTCGTACATGCCGCGGGCAAAGCCGCCGGAACCACCCAGGTTGCCCTGTTCGATGTGAACCAGCTTGTCTCCGAGAATGTCCACAACCTCGTCGTAACCGGGCTCGTCACGAACCTTCTCGGTGCCCTGATCCGTCATGATGAAGCGGTCCACCACGTCCGCCAACGCATCGGCTTCGCCGAGGGTCTTGAGGTTGCGCACGCAGAAATCCGGGCGGTTGAACGTGGTGATGGCCACGCTCACGGTGCCGGGGGTGAAGCCCTCGGGCTCGGGGACGGACCATTCGGCGTAGGCGAGCTCAACCGCGGCGGTGGAGGTGACCACGTCGATCCAGTACCAACCGCCGTCGCCAAAGCTCGTCAGCGGCAGGTCGGTGTACTGCTCGGTGCCGTCCATGTTCAGGGTAATCACACGGTTGGAGGTGCCACGTGCGGTGGAGCGGTAGACCAGGATCTTGGCCGGGCCGGTGGTGCGAGCGCTCAGGCGGACGGTGTCCACGGAGGTGTTCGCACGCCAGTAGGAGGCCGGGAACGCGTTGAAGTACGTGCCCAACGAGATGCGGGTGTGCGCCGGGATGTGGATACTGCGATCGCTGGAGAGGTATTCCGAGTGGATCTGGGTCGCCTGAGCGGAGGCGGTGGCATCTGCCTGCTCCGCTGCCGCGGACTGCTCCTCGCCGGCCTCGGACGGACGCAGTGACTTCACAGCGGTGTGACGCTGGGCGTTGAAGTCCACGAACAGCGGCAGCGTGTCCGTATCCGCGTCGGTCGGGAAAATGATGTGTGCGACCGTCTGCCAGGTCCGGGAGTCCGCGGGCTGGTCCGCGGTGGCTGCGGTCGCCTCGTTCTTCACAGTGCTCATTCGTCAACGCCTCCGCTGTTCAGCTGTGCACCGGACGTGAAGTGCGGTGCAATCTTGTTGTCCACCATGGACAGTGCGGCACCAATGGCCATGTGCATGTCCAGGTACTTGTAGGTGCCCAGTCGTCCGCCGAACAGCACGGACTGCTCGCCCTTGGCGAGATCGCGGTAGGCCAGCAGTTTCTCGCGGTCCGCTGCGGTGTTCACCGGGTAGTAGGGTTCATCGCCCTTGTCCGCGAAACGCGAGAACTCGCGCATGATCACGGTGGCGTCCTTGGTGTAGTCACGTTCCGGGTGGAAATGACGGAATTCATGGATCCGGGTGTAGGCAACGTCCTGATCCGGGTAGTTCATGACCGAGGTGCCCTGGAAATCCTCGATGTCCAGGACTTCCTCCTCCAGGTCAATGGTGCGCCAGGAGAGATCGCCCTCGGTGTAGTCGAAGTAGCGGTCCACGGGGCCCGTGTAAATGACCGGGACCTGACCCACCACGTTGGATTTGGAGAACTCCTGGGAGTCGTCGAAGAAGTCGGTGTCCAGGCGAACATCGATGTTCGGGTGGTCCGCCATGCGCTCGAGCCACGCGGTGTAGCCGTCCACCGGCAGGCCCTCGTAGGTGTCGTTGAAGTAACGGTTGTCGTAGGTGTAACGCACCGGCAACCGAGAAATGATGGACGCGGGCAGGTCCTTGGGATCCGTCTGCCACTGCTTACCGGTGTAGTGCTTGATGAACGCCTCGTACAACGGGCGGCCGATCAACTGGATGCCCTTGTCGTTGAGGTTCTGCGGGTCGGTGCCCGCCAACTCGCCGGCCTGCTCACGAATCAGGTCCCGTGCCTCACCCGGCGAGTACGCCGAGCGGAAGAACTGGTTGATGGTGCCCAGGTTGATGGGCATGGGGAACACTTCGCCGTTGTGACGGGTGTACACCCGGTGCACGTAGTTGGTGAACGCGGTGAAGCGGTTCACGTACTCCCACACGCGCTCATTGGACGTGTGGAACAAGTGCGCGCCGTAGCGGTGCACCTCGATCCCGGTGCGTTCCTCGTTCTCGCTGTACGCGTTTCCGCCCAGGTGGGACCGACGGTCAATCATGGTGACCCGCAATCCCAATTCCCTGGCGGCTCGTTCTGCCACGGTCAAACCGAACAGACCCGAACCGACGACCACCAAATCAGTGTTCACGTATTTACTCCCTACCATCTTCACGACCCGTGAGGGTCAAGACATCTTGCCCTAAGTTACCGGACTCCGCCGGTTCGGCACTTTCTTGACGCTGTGGGGGCCGTCACCGCGACCGGTTCCGGACGAACCCGCTGAGCACCCATGCGGCCGCGGCGCGGCCCGAGGCGCCCAAGGAGGCATGCGCGCGGGCCCAGTCCGAGCGGCGTCGTACGCCCGCGTCCCGATCGTGCAGGCCGGACGGTTCCAGGGCGGTGCGCATCGCGGCGGCAACCTCGGCGGCGTTGTGGCCCACGGCCTGACCCAGATCGTTGTCCGTGACCAACTGCGCGGCCACCCCGCGGGCACCCGCGTAAATCACCGGCGTCCCGCACGCGGCGGCGGCATAGAGTTTGGTGGGTTTGGAGAAGTCGTAGCCCCGGCCGGGAACGATCGAGGCGAGCGCGGCCACGGCACCGCGAGTGAAGGCCGCGGTGCGCTCGGGCGGTTGCATGCCGTCGAACACCACGTTGTCCGGGGCCACTTCGCGCGCCACACGCTCCATCCGTTCCACGTCCGAGCCGCGGCCCAAGAAATGGATCTTGACGTCCGGGTGCTCGGGCACGATCCGGGCGAGAGCGTCAATGAATACGTCCGCTCCCTGCCACTCCGACATCGAACCGGCGTACACGAAATAGGGTTCCGTGAGTTCCTCGGTCGGGCCGTCCGGGGTGAAGATGTCGGTGTCGATCCCGTTCTCGGCCACGAACATTTTGTCGCGTTTCACACCCGTGACCTCTGCAAGCTCCGCGCCCATGGCCTCGGAGACGGTGATCACGCCGCCCGCGCGGCGGGCGGACACGGTCTCAGCCAGGCGCATCAGCTCGGTGACGATCCGCGGCACATCCATGGTGAGGGTCGCGGAGGTCCAGACATCCGGGTTGTACCAGATGTACGGGCGACGCCGCAGCGCACTCGAGGCCCACACGGCCAGTCCCGTGGTGGGCGGCGGCTCGCTGATCACGATGTCCGCGTCCATGACCAGCAGCCGGGCGAACGCTTGGATATCGAAACTCAAGTACTGGGGAATCCCGCGCACGTAGTCATACGCGTCGCGCAGCACCGGCACGCGAATCTCCGAGTACGATTCCGCCGCGGTCGTGTCGCTCATCCCGCGCGGCGGCCGCGTGGTGAGCACCGTGACCTCTGCGCCTTCAGCGGCAAACCCCCTGGCCAGGGCGCGCAATCTGAACGAGGCAGCGGCCGGCTCCGGTGTGAAGATCCGAGTGACAATGACAACCTTCCGGGGTTTCATGATTTCCACTGTCTCACGTGCGGGTACCCGTTGCCGGGCCCGTCCACCGCTGGCCTCCGGTAATTTCCCGAGATTTTCCCGGTGCACGGTCTGCGCGCTGCACAACGACGACGCCGCCCGGGGCCTGCCGCCCGCTTCCACACCGGGACGTTCCCACCCCGGCCCATCGTGCGAGCGATGCTGTGCTGGGACCCATGGAAATCATGGTCGATCTGCGCTGGGCCGGCGGATCGGAGGAACAGAAGCACAGCGTGGCCATCGAGGCCGCACCGGGAGCCCCCGGGGTCAGCGTGGCTCTGGCGGTATGCACATTTCTGGGAGTCCACGCCGCGGCAACGATCGGCGGCACGAACGTGAACGCCGCACGCTTCGGCGAACCCCCGCTGGTGGACGGGGCAACCATCACGCTCAGCGAACACACCCCCTCTGTGGCCGACCCGGTGGGGTCCGGCACCCGAGTGCGCGCTGCTTTTTCCGGTGGGGAGGATCATCACGCGCGGAACCTAACACGGGGACATGACATGCCCCGGTTGACCGTGGTCTCCGGTGCTGCCTCCGGTACCGAGCTGGCTGTGGCCAGGGGTTCCCAGTGGCTGAGCAGCACCAACGGGGTCCCCATCCTGGCGGCGCGGGGAGCCGGAAGCGCTGCCACGGAAATCGTGATGGATCACTCCGGTATCCGGATCATGCCCGGTTCCATCCCGCTGCGGGAGGGTGACCGTTTGCGCTGCGGTGAGTCCTGGCTCGAGGTGAGCACGCCCACCGGGGACTCACCCGAGCACCGCCGCGTCCAGTGGGGTGCCGGGGAGGGCGGGGAGCGCAGCCCGTCGGAGATCATCACGGTCCACCGCGGCTCAGGGCACGGCGCCCGGATGGGCCTGGTCATGGGGCTGCTCCCCCTGGTTCTGGGAGTGGTCATCACCATCGTCACGGGCATGTGGTTCTTCATGGTCTTCAGCGCTCTGGGCGCCGTCGTCGCCGTGGTCAGCTGGGCCGTGGGTCGAGCGGCCGTGCTTTGGGAACGGACCCGCGTGGCCGCCGCACTGGAACGGGACCTGACACGCTGTGATCAGGCGGCGCCGTCGGCGGCGGAAGTGGTGCACCGACTGCGGCTGCTGGATTCGGGGGCGTCACTGGCTCTTCCCGCGCTCGGCACCGCAGCGGTCCAACACGAGCGGTGGGTACGACTGGGCGAGGCTCCGCGGGCCGCCGCCGTGACCGTGGGTGACGGCCCGTCGGCCGTACCCGCGCAGCACCGCCTCGCACCCGTGCTCATCGACATGTCACGCGTGCCCCACCTGGACGTGCGGCTACCCTCCCGGCACCGCGGGAACGTGGTCAACGCCGTGGCCATGCAGTTGCTGACCGGCCCCGGAGCATTCCAGAACCTGATTGTCGATCCCACCGTGGAATGGCGCCCGCCGGCTCTTCCCACGTTGCACGTGACGGACGCGCAACGGCACGGCTCGGTCATCGGCCCGGCACTGGAAATCTATTCCGCGCGGACGGCCGCACTGATCCCGGTGACCCAGGAGCGCGTGCGACTCGTGGTGTCCGTCCCCGGTGACCGCGCCGATGCCGCCGCCGGTGGTGCCGTCCTCGCGTGGGACGGCACTGCGGTCATTGCATGCGATGTACCCGGCGCGGTCCCCGGACTGGACGCGAGCGCCGGCCGGGATCGGATGAACCTGTGCGCCGACGGCGTGACGGCCTGCGTCTTCGCGCACGCCATGCAGCAGTGGTCGAGGGTTCAAACGAGCGTTCCCTCGTTGCGCGACGTCTCGGGACTGCCGCGGACCGTGGGTTCTCATCTGATTCTTCCCGAACCCGACCGGATTCCCGATGTGTGGGCCGAGACTGCTCGCGTCCCCTTCCTGAGTGCCGCGATCGGGCTGTCGCGTCGCGGGGCGGAAGAGCTTTCCCTCGGTGATGAGCACCCGCATGTGCTGATCGCCGGCACCACGGGATGCGGCAAGTCCGAGGTGCTGAGGACGTTCGTGGCCTCACTTGCGTGCCGGTTCGCGCCGGAACGCTTGGAGTTCCTGTTCGTGGATTTCAAGGGCGGAGCCGCGTTGGCACCGCTCAGCGGACTCCCCCACCGGTGCACTCTGCTGACCGATTTGGCCCCGGAGGACGTGCGGCGCGCCCTGGAGTTCTTGCGCGCCGAACTCCGACGCCGCGAGCGCATCCTGTCCGAGCACGGCCTGTCGGACTTTCGACGGCTACTACACCTGGCGCGTGCCACGGAGCCCCTGGTGTTCCGGGAGCTCGTGATAGTGGTCGACGAGGTCAAGATGCTCGTGGACGCGTTCCCCGCAGCCGGTGACGAGCTCGCGAAGATCGCAACCGTGGGCCGGTCCCTGGGGATCCACCTGGTGATGGCGACTCAACGCCCCCAGGGGGCGGTGCCTTCTGATGTGCGTGCCAATGTCACTCAGGCAGTATGTCTGCGGGTCCGGACGGATCAGGATTCCGCGGACATCATTGGGAGCCCCGTTGCCGCCGCCATTGCTGCCGAGACTCCGGGCCGGGCCTTCATCGACTCCGGCCACGGTTCTCCCGTGGAAGTGCAGACGGCCATTCTCACGAGTTGCGCCGCACCCCCTGTGACCGGTGTCCATATTCGCCTCGTGGGAAGGAACACACCTTTCCAATCCACCCGAGCAACGGAGACCCCTGATGCCGCAGCAAACGGGGTGCAGCGCGTGGTGGCGGACATTGTGAAGGCCCACCGGGTTCACGAGCCGATCGCGGAGTGTTCTCCTGACCCGGACGGGGCGTGTTCACCGGCGGATTTCTCGGTGAGCCCCGTGCCCGCTCCCCTCCCGGAACGCTCCGTTGCGGTTCCGACCGCCCCGGGCCACGTGGACCTGGGACCCGCGGAGAACTCCACCGACCACTGGACCGGCCGGGCATCCTGGCGCCTCCTGGCGGACGGCACACTGTTTCTCATCGGCCGCCCCGAACAGACCTCGGCGGCGTTGTTGTCCGTTCTGGAGCAGGTGGTGCGCTCGCGGTCAGCGGGCCCGGGCCGCGAGGCCCCCGCCGTTTATGTCATCTCGACAACCTCCACGGTCAGAAGCGCCGCCCTCGCGAGGTCGCGGCAGGGTCTGCTGCACGGGACAGCGGATGCTGCGGATATCGCAAGTCTCCAAGGACTTCTCGGTCGGCTCTCGGCGGGGTCGGAGCGGTTCCTGTCGGGTTCGGGCGGCGCAGCGGCCACGGCACCGCCGGCGGTGCTCCTGGTGGAGGATTGGGATCGATGTTGCGCACTCATTCGTTCGAGCCCGTGGGCCCACCTCGAAGACGAACTGCTGGCAGTTGCGGCTTCCGGCTCCCAGGCCGGGATAGCGGCGGTGTTTTCCGGTGACCGGTCGCTGTCGGCAGGGCGGGTCTCGTCCGCGGCGCGAACGCGCGTGTATTTTCCCTCGGATCAGACGGCCGAGGCCCTGTTGCAATGGCCCACACTCCCGGCGGTGAAAGCGCTGCCGTTGCGTGGTGTCCTGCAGGGAGCGGCCGCTGCCAGGTGCGCGCCCGCGGCAGCCTCCCGCGGGCAGGGTGTTCACACGGTGGTCCAGCTTCCAGCGGGGTCGTGCGCCGTCTCCGGCGGGTCAGGGCGTGACCCGGAGCGCCCAACGAAAATCGCCCCTCCGGAACCGGACACCCGTGTCTGGGCCCGCTATCAACCGCTGCCCGATCAGTGGAGCGGGCCGCAACAACCCGTCCGGGGTCTTCTCATGGGTTTGGGAACGGACCATGTTCCGGCCGTGCATGACTGGAATCCCGGTTCCACCCTGCTGGTGGTGGGCCCTTCTCGCTCGGGCCGCAGCTCATTCCTGAACTCGGTGGCCGGTCAACTCCACGACACGCCACCCCTGCGTTGTCGCTCGACCACCGCCGGAGAACTGGACGCCCTCTTTACCGAGGCGGAACCGGGGACCACCGTGCTGATTGACGATGCGGACTCGTTGCCCGCACCCGTTATCCAGCGCCTGGGGGCCCTGTGGCAACCGGGGACCGGGACGAGCGGCGTCGGGAGCGCCGGCGTCGTCGGGAAGGAGCTGCGGCTGATCGTGACGGCGCGGCTGAGTGACGGCCTGCCATCGCTGTTTCCGCCGCTCATGTCATGGCGTCATACGGCCGACACGCTGTTGCTCAGGCCCAGGAAAGCCTTTGACGGAGATCTGTTCGGAGCGTCGCTGTCCGGTATGCCGCTGGGCGGGTCACCCGGGCGCGGTTACTGGATCCACCGCGGGATGGCCGAACTTGTCCAAACCCCTCAGTGGGACGGATAGCGCGTGGACTCCCCCATCCAGACCACGGTGGACCGGTTGAACAACGCAATGAGCGTAATGATCGCGGCGGCCACGCAAGCAACACCGATGGCCCGGGCACCCACCTGGGTCAAGGAGATCCCCACGATCACCAAGAAGGCCTGCGACACCAGGATTGCAGCCCGGGGCCACCGCAAACCCTTGACCGTGCCCCACGCCGCGGACCCCAACCACACGGCGGCACCCAGCATCACCACTGCGCCGAAAATGATGCCCGCCATGGGTATGGCGTGTTCGGAAAATAGGGAAATGACAAATCGCGCACCCACATAGGCCAGTGCCCCGGCTTCTAGCCCGACGATCACACCGATCAACCACACCGGCCACGGGCGATTGAGAGACTGCTGCTGAGACGCGGGGACCATGGACAATGCCTTTCTGGAGGGCGAGCGGGCACCCCAATTCTAATGACGATCACGCGCGGTCATGATCGGTAAACTGATCAGGGAAAACTTTCAATGTGATATACCGCTCAGACCCTTGTTCACGAGTTGTTCACGTGAGAAAGTAATGGACAGATCATCTTTCGAGGCCCGGCCGTCACGGGCCTTTTCTGTGTGTACGCCCCCTGAACACTGTCCTGCCGCGCTCAGCCCGCGTTTGACGGTGCTGCCGTGTTTGCGTACACACCCAACGTTGTGAAAGGAGCGTCACCGCAGATCATGGATTGGCGTAGTCGCGCAGCATGTCTTGAGAAAGACCCCGAACTATTTTTCCCCGTGGGTAACACCGGCCCCGCTCTGTTGCAGATCGAAGAGGCCAAAGCCGTGTGCCGCACGTGCGAGGTCATGGACACCTGCCTGCAGTGGGCTCTGGAATCCGGCCAGGACGCCGGGGTGTGGGGCGGTATGAGCGAAGACGAGCGCCGCGCCCTCAAGCGCCGTGCAGCACGCGCTCGTCGCGCGTCCTGAGTCTCGGGAAACCCTGAGGCCTCCGGCCCGGAAGTTTTGACGAAGCCCTCGTGACCCTCGACGGTCACGGGGGCTCCGCTCTATCCCGGTCAGCGCTGACCCCTTGGAACATGGGCGCAACGGGTCACCGCCGCACGGCACGGGTCACACGGCGAACTGGGCCTGGATCACCACGCTGGTTCCCCCGCCCTCACGCGGTTGCCAACGGATCTTGCCCTTGAGTTCACTGGCCACGAGGGTCCGGACGATTTGCATGCCCAATCCCTCACCCTCACCGGCCTGACGGAAAGCACTCGCACCCGATTCCTCGATGACGGTGTCCCCCATGCCCCATCCGTCATCGCTCACGGTCACCTCGATGACCCGGTGAACTTCCCCGGCATCGGTGACGACGTCGGGCAGCCAATCGACCACCAAAGAGACCGTTCCGTCCCGATCCTTGAGCCCGTGCTGTACGGCGTTGGCCGCGACCTCGTTGATGACCAGCGCCATGGACGTCGCGCTTTTGGACGGTAGGAGGCCGAACTCGCCGCGCACCTCGGTGCCCACCGTCTGCGTGGACGAGGCCATTTCCACCGCCAGTTTCACCTGGTGCCGAATCAGTTCGTCGAAATCCACGTCATCCGAGATGTCGTAGGACAGCGATTCATGAACGCGGGCAATGGAACTCACGCGGCGCATCGCTTGTTGCAGTCCGTGTTTCGCCTCGTCCGAGGTCATTCGGCGTGACTGCAGTCGCAGGAGCGCGGACACCGTCTGGAGATTATTCTTCACCCGGTGATGGATCTCGCGAATGGTGGCGTCCTTGGACACCAGTTGCAAGTCCCTGCGCCGTAATTCGGTCACATCCCGGCACAACAGCAGGGCCCCGGTCCGCGACGGCCCCTGTCGCAAGGGAATGGCCCGCAGGGTCACGGACACGTTTCCGGCCTCCAGCTCACCGCGCCACGGCATGGTTCCCGCGAGCACCGGGGCAATCGTCTCATCCACCCCGTTGCCGCGGACGTCGAGTTTGCGCGCAATCGCGACAAGATTTTCGCCGGTCACGTCTCCCTCGTGGCCCAGCCGGCGGAACGTGGACAGCCCGTTGGGTGAGCAGAACGCCACCCGGCCGTGCTCGTCAAGGCGCATCATTCCGTCACCCACGCGAGGCGCGCCCCTGCGGGAATCGCTACGCACCGCGAAATCGGGCCATGTGCCTTCGTTGGCCATGCGCAACAGGTCCCGGGCAGTTTCCCGGTACACGGTTTCCATTTGGGACACCGGGTGCCCGAAATGCGGGTCGAGGGGCATACTGACCACCGCAATGGTGCGCTGATTACGGACCAGCGGAACCACGAGAATCGATTCCGCGGGCTGAGTGTCCGTGGCGTTGAGCTTGAAGCGCTCCATGCGCTGGTCCACCCACGCGGAACGCAAGGGGGCGGAGTCGCGTGGGGAAATGGTCTCCCCCACCATGTCCTTGTGGAACGCGGTGGGGCCCGTGGTGGGGCGTGCGTGCGCCAGCACCGTGAAATCGCTGCTCGGAGCAGGGATGGCGGCCCCCGTGGGACTGTCCTGCGCGGAGATGACCCGGTTGGGGAAACTCAGCAGCAGGTCCGCAAAGCCAAGATCCGCCACGAGCTGCCAGTCCCCCACCAACAAGTGCAACCATTCCGCATCACCGGCGTCGAAGTCCTCGATGGAACGGAGGGGGTCCGTAAATGCCACGACGGGTCACTCGCTTTCAGGGGGGACATCAACGGCGCAACCACGCGCCCATTCGTTGTCCCAGCCTAGTCCCCGGCGCCCGCCCGGGCGACGATTCCTCCGCGCCCGAATCACCCTCGGGGTGGAGCGCGCGAGCCGCCAAATTCGTGATCTGTTGCCGCAAACCGCTCTTGGCGGCCGACTCGGCCAACACCGCACCGGCCAGTAACGCCTCGTCACACGCGGTGGGATCCCAGTCCAGGGTCGCGTCGATGCCGTGCCCGGGCGAGAACCGCGCCCACGCTTCGGCCACGGAGTCCGCACCGGAGCGTCCCACCGATGTTTTTCTCAGTTTATTGATCACCAGAAGCAATCGCGCCGAGGGCGCCGCGTCCGTGAGATCGGGCAGTGTCTTGACCAACCGTGGAATACCCAGGGCGTCTGCCGAACCCAGGGCGATCACCGTGTCGGCCATGGCGCACGCGCTGAGCGTGGCCGCATTACGCCGAGGCGCCACCGTGTCCAGACTGATCTCCTCATCCGATTCCAGGCCGAAAGACGTATCGACCACCACCGCGTGATAGGCCTCGCTCGCGTGGAGCAGCACGGTTTCGAGAGCGGCCGCGCGGACCTCCGGCCATCGGTCGTGGCGGGTGAGCCCGGTGAGCACGTCCATCGTGGCCCCGGCCACCGACACTCGTGTGGCACAGCGCTGCAACCCGTCGCCATCCAGACGCCCCTGGTCAGCCAACCGGCACGCCTGAGCCAAACCCGCGGCTTCCTCGAGCATGCCCAAGCTCGCCGCGACCGACGCCGCATAGGTGTCGGCATCAACCAGAAGTACCGTGGATCCCGTCAACGCCAGCTCAGCGGCAACGTTCAGCGCCGTGACCGTCCGCCCCGGGGCACCCATTGGGCCCCACACGGTGATAATGCGGCCGGTGCCACCCTGCGGGAACGGGCCCGGGTCAGCGCTCGCCGCGGTGGTCTCATGTGTTTCCGACGTATCAGCCTGATGGGTCTCGGGCACCGTGGTGGCCCGGGGATGATCGTCCGTGTGGGAATGGCCACGATAGGACGGCACGGGATCCGGTGAGTCCGCCACCTGCTCGATGAGGCCGGTGACGTCATCACCCGAGACCCCCTCGGGAACAATGGTGACACCCAATGCTGCCAAGCGGATTTCATCGTGACCGGCGAGCACCAGAACCCGAACCGAGCTGAGCGACAGTTGTTCCAACAGGCTCGCGGTCAGTTCTTCCGCACCCTCGGCGAGGAGGGCCACCCGGGCCATGCCCGTGTGGGCACAGGCCAACAGTTCTGAGAGGTCCAGGCACCGGCGCACCACGGTGACGGAACCGTGCTGTCGTTCGATCTGGTCGACCAGCGGCCATGTTCCCGTCCCCAGCGTCACCACAGAGATGCTCACGAGTCACCACCCGTGGGGTTGAGGACCAGTGTGACCTTGGCGCTGTTGCCCAAGGCGTCCACCAGCGGTTCGACCTGGGCCGGCGTGGCGAGGACATGCACCGTGGTGCCGGTCGAGTTCCCCAGCGCCGAGTTATTGGATTCGATGGTGGAGATCTCGGCACCGGGAACCAATTTGCGGGGACTCTCGTACCCACGGCCGGACGCCTTCTGGTCCGCGACCCACACGTCCACGCGCGAGCCGGCCGTCGCTTCTGCGGGTAAGGGAGTCTCCAGAGCGATACCCACGGGGCTGCGATCGAGTTCATCAGCGGTGCCCACGGCACTCGTGGGCACCAGCTGACCCCTGGGAACCCGTTGCACCAGGACATCGTTGTCTTTCAGACCACTCTCCGTGGACAGGTACTGCTGAGAAGCGTCCTGGAGCCTGACATCAACCGGTACGAGGTCTTCCTCTGTGACTTGCTGCCCCACCGAGAGATCGCGCGCGGCCACGTAATAGGGCTCCGTGCGGTTCAGTGCCGAAATGAGCAGCACCACCGCCGCAATGGATATGAGCACCAGCAAGAGTCCGACCACTAGCCGGGGGTCGCGCCATGTCGGTTTCTTGAATCTTTGGGCCGTTGCTGTGTCGCCGCGCGCATCGCTGGACATGTACTTTTCCCTTCCCCCGAGGTGGATCCGGCCCCCACCGAATCTGTCATGAGTGTGCACCGTGAACCGCCCCGGAGGAAATCAGGGCTCGCAACATGTGGACATCTGGCCCCTCTCGTTCCGCACGCGCTGCAAAATTCTGTGCATAACCCGACACCGGGCGGTCATCCGTGGGACACTGGAAGCCACCAAACTGCATCAAAAGACCCGAGATGAGGCGAACCACCCATGGCAGAGCAGCGATTTCTCACGCTGTCGGATGTCTCCGAGATCCTGTCGATCTCGGTGGCTCAGGCTCGTGCCATGGTGCGTTCGGGAGAGCTACCCGCCATTCAGGTGGGTGGCCGAGGACAGTGGCGAGTGGAAACTCGGAAACTGGAGGAGTACATCCAGAAGGGGTACGAACGCACCGAGCAGGCGGTACGCGAAGGATCCATCGGCTGAACCGGGCGCGGATTAGGCGGTATCCGGTGAGGAGACCAGCGCCACCGACCCGAAAGGTACCGTGCGCACGGCCTTGACCGCGTGGCGGCGTCGGAATTGATCGTCCGGGTGGAGCGCAACGTCGAAAAAATCGTGGCCCACCGCATCTAGCGTGCCGTCGATGTCCCCGCGGGACGACGGGTCCAGGAGCAAGACCCGGACATGGGTTCTCGATGCTGCCAGGGCCCGGAGCACATGCCCCATCCCTAACTTCCGCAGGACAGCGCGTTCGGTGACGATCTCGAAGCGGCGGTGGAGCCCCTCCCACCACACCACGGAATGCAAGGGCACGAGGTGCTGAAAATAGCGTTCCCGGATCACCGCCCACCCCGCGCCGATGTCCGTCAACTCTCCCTCGAGCACGTCACCATGGGCCGGCAACAACCGCACGGTGTGATTCCGGTGAGCCGACAGGCGCTCCGCCAGCGTGAGTCGGGACAGCTCCGCCCTGGCTGTTTCCGCGGCTTCACGTTCCACACTGCGTTGTTCCGCCTGCGCCAGCTGCGCTTCCATGTCTGCGAAAAGTTCATCCCAGCGCACGCCGTCCCCCTGTGCCTCCCGTTGCGACAGTCACCGGAAGCGGCCACTGCGTGGCATCAGTACATCACGACCGGGGCCGAGAAATATGACGCTCGGGGTCTTGTGCATTTACATCCATGCTTGACGCCCGGCACCTCAGCCTGAATGATCTAAACATTACCAAACAGCATCAAACAACATTACTAGGGTCAAAAACAATGAAACGTGATCAAGCCTCCAGGAATGGAACCGTGGCGCACGGCATCGAGTTCGCGCTCACCACGTGGGTCATCCCGTTGCTATCGGCCCTGCTCATCGCTCTGGGGTGGGCTCTCCTGGGCCGGTCCGAGCTGGGCGTGGCACCCTTGAACGCGGATCTCGCGGTCGCGCTCACCGCCGCCCTGGCCGGCGTGGTGTTGGCCACCTGGTGGTTCACCGGTCTTCTCATGATGGCGTGCACTGCCGTGGCCCGTGCGCTCCGGTGGCATCGCGTGGAACGGTGCGCCACTCGCCTGACACCCAAGCTGATGGCCCGCACGGTGGGCGCGGTGCTCGGAATCCAGCTGGTCGCCGTCTCGACGGCCCACGCGGACGAACCGATCGATCCCTTTTGGCCACGTTCCGACTCCGGCATCAGTCAGGCGGAGCCGCAGCAACCGAATGCCCACGGTGCTCCCGAGGCGCATTCCGCCACCCCGCCGCCGGAAACCGGCGCTCCTGACCGGACGGATCCCGCGTTGGAGCCTGCACCCGCCGAGATTCAACCTTCACCGGCGGCGCCGGCATTGCCCGATGTCGCGCCGGGCCAATCCTCCGCCGCGGTGGCCTCCCCGAAAGTATGCGAACAGCCACCCGCCCCCACCCGAGTGGTTGAGTCGACCGTGACCGTCATCCACGGAGACACCCTGTGGGACCTCACCGCGCAGTTCTTGGAGCCGCACGCAACTGCCGCGCAGATCGCGGCGCAGACTGCCACGTGGCTCGAACACAACGACCTGCAGAACGGCGGAAATCTGATCCGCCCCGGGGACCGGTTGCGGGTCCCACCCCAGCTACTCCACACACCACCCGGCGCAGTACCCACCGAAGGAGCCACGTCATGAGCACCACCACATCAGTTTCTGCTCCCCAGCCTCCCTCGGGCGGTTATTCCTGGCGAGCGGACCGGACCCGGGCCGGGCTGACCCACAAGAACGAGCTGGAACGCGTGACGGCCATGGCTCGTAGCATCGGCCAGGCCGCCGTGGAAATCCTGGGCGGCACCCGTCCCGCTACACAGTTGGCCCGCTGGACCACCCCGGACGTCGTGGAACGTTTCGAGGAGCGCGCCGCCATGCTCCGTCTGGTGCAGGAGCAGTATCGCGATCGCGCCTCGCTCTTCGAGATCCACCGCGCGCCGCGAGTACGCAGGGTCAGGATCTGTTCCCCGGCCCCCGAATGCTACGAAGCCTCCCTCGTCATCGAGGAATCGGTGCGGGCCCGAGCCGTGGCCCTGCGAATTGAGCGCATCAACCGTCAGTGGCGCGTGGTGCACCTGGAGGTCGGATGAGTCTCACGCATGGGAACGGGCGGTACACGTGGTGTGTACCGCCCGTTCTCGTTACTCCATCTGGATCTACTTACTTGCGTGAGCCCTTCTTGGCGCTGCCGCCCTTGCGTTTGCGCCGCTGTGCACGGTTGTCGGTGGCTTCGGCCGACTCGTCCTCCGCCTCCGTCTCATCCGCGGCACGCGCCCCCTCACCCACGGGCGACTGGTGGTTGTCCTTGGATTCGAGGCGGGCCATCGGCTCGCCGTCCTCGTTGGGGGCCGAGTACTGCAAGAACGCGGGCCGTTGCGGCTTGGCCAGCTCCACGGCACCGCCGTCGAGACCGGTACGTTGGCGGCGGACTTCCAAGTGGTACATGGTGACCACGGTTTCCTCGCGGATCGTGTCCATCAAGCCCTTGAACATCGCGTGGCCCTCGCGCTGGTACTCGACCAGCGGATCACGCTGGGCCATGGCTCGCAGGCCGATGCCCTCTTTCAGGTAGTCCATCTCGTACAGGTGCTCGGGCCACCGGCGACCGATCACCGACAGCAGCACGCGACGTTCCAGGTTGCGCATGGCTTCCGAGCCGAGTTCGTCCTCACGTTCCTGGTACACCAGTTTCGCGTCGGAGAGGATTTGCTCGGTGAGGAAGTCCGCGCTCAGCCGCGGCCGCCCGCCGGCCTCGTCAACGATTTCTTGCTGAGTCAGCGTTATGGGGTAAATCTCGCGCAATGCGTCCCACAAGCCATCCAGGTCCCAGTCCTCGGAGTGTCCCTCGCGGGTTCGATCCTCGATCGCTGTGGTGATGACTTCCGCGATGAACTGCTGGATCTGTTCGGCGATGTCATCACCCATGAGGATTCGACGGCGGTCGCGGTAGACCACTTCACGCTGGCGGTTGAGCACGTCGTCGTACTTGAGCACGTTCTTGCGCTGCTCGGCGTTGCGACCCTCCACCTGGTTCTGCGCGTTGGCGATACCCGAGGTGATCATGCGGCCCGTGACGGGAACGTCATCCGGTGCAACCGCCATGAGGCGCTGGGCAACGGCCGGGTTGAACAGGCGCATGAGATCGTCCGCCAACGACAAGTAGAAGCGGGATTCACCCGGGTCGCCCTGGCGTCCGGAGCGGCCCCGCAGCTGATCGTCGATCCGGCGGGACTCATGTCGCTCGGTACCCAGCACGTACAGGCCGCCCAGCTCGATGACCTCTTCGTGTTCGGCCTTGGTGGCCACCTCGTAGTGCTCGAGGACGGCGGGCCACTCGGCCTCGTACTTCTCGGCATCACGCTCCGGGTCCAGGCCCTTCTGCTCCATGGCCTCCACGGCATCGAATTCGGCGTTGCCGCCCAGCATGATGTCGGTGCCGCGTCCGGCCATATTGGTGGCCACGGTCACCGAGGCCTTACGTCCTGCCTGGGCAACGATGGCGGCCTCACGGGCGTGGTTCTTGGCGTTGAGCACCTCGTGGCGTACACCGCGCTTGGCCAGCAGCTTGGACAGGTACTCGGATTTCTCCACGGAGGCCGTACCCACGAGCACGGGCTGACCCGAGGCATGCCGCTCCTCGATGTCCCGCACCACCGCCGCATACTTGGTGGCCTCGTTCTTGTACACCAGGTCGCGCTGGTCGATGCGGGCCATTGCCTTGTTGGGCGGGATGGGCACCACACCGATCTCGTAGGTGTTCATGAACTCGGCCGCCTCGGTCTGGGCAGTGCCGGTCATCCCGGACAGTTTGTCGTAGAGCCGGAAGTAATTCTGCAGGGTGATGGTGGCCATGGTCTGGTTCTCGGCCTTGATCTCCACGCCCTCTTTGGCCTCGATGGCCTGGTGGATGCCCTCGTTGTAGCGGCGCCCGGCCAGCACACGGCCGGTGTGCTCGTCCACGATGCGCACCTCGCCCTGGGTCACAATGTAGTCCTTGTTCGCGTGGAACAATTCCTTGGCCTTGATCGCATTGTTGAGGAAACCGATCAGCGGGGTGTTCTGGGATTCGTAGAGGTTGTCGATCCCCAGGTAATCCTCGACCTTCTCGATCCCGGGTTCGAGGACCCCCACGGTCCGTTTCTTCTCGTCAACCTCGTAGTCGGTGTCCGCCTTGAGATTGGTGACCACCTTGGCGAATTCTTTGTACCACCGGTTGGCTTCACCGGAGGCCGGCCCGGAGATGATGAGCGGAGTACGGGCCTCGTCGATGAGGATCGAGTCCACCTCATCCACGATGGTGTAGTTGTGCCCGCGCTGGACCAGCTCGTCCGCACTCCACGCCATGTTGTCGCGCAGATAGTCGAAACCGAATTCGTTGTTGGTGCCGTAGGTGATGTCCGCCGCGTACTGCTCGCGCCGGGTGGCAGGGTCCTGCCCGGCGAGGATCACGCCGGTTTCCAGTCCCAGGAAGCGATACACACGGCCCATGAGGTTCGCCTGGTACTCGGCCAGGTAATCATTGACCGTCACCACGTGCACGCCCTTGCCGCTCAGGGCATTCAGGTAGGCGGGAGCCGTGGCGACGAGGGTCTTGCCCTCACCCGTCTTCATTTCGGCAATGTTGCCCAGGTGCAGTGCCGCACCGCCCATGAGCTGAACGTCGTAGTGCCGTTGCCCCAGGGTTCGCGACGCCGCTTCACGTACCGCCGCGAAGGCTTCCGGAAGCAAACGGTCCAAGGATTCCCCGTCATCGATGCGCGCCCTGAACGAGTCGGTTTCGGCGCGCAGTTCCGCGTCGCTGAGCGCCTTGAAGCTTTCTTCGAGGCTGTTCACGGCGTCCGTGTAGGACCTCAGTCGCTTCAGGACCTGCTTATCCCCGGTCCGAAGGACTTTTTCCAGGAATGACGCCACGTGTGTTCGCTCCTCAATTGTGGACGGTGGTGCACCGCCGATCAGTGTACGTGAGTCCGCCTGAGTGAGTTCGGGGTGGTGCGGCACAATACCGGGCCCCGCGCTTGAAGCCGCGGGGCCCGGTGGGTGCGAAGAATCCGCCCGATCCTACTGAACTTCTCAGGCGCTGGCCTGGGGCTGGTAGGCGCGGGATTGTTCTTCCGCGGCCGTACCGTCCTTGCTGAGGCTGATCACGCCGTACTCCCAGCCCTTGCGGCGGTACACCGCCGAGGGTTCCTGGGTCTCTTTGTCCACGAACAGGAAGAAGTCGTGTCCGACCAGTTCCATCTGGTCCACGGCCTCGTCCACGCTGAGCTCGTCAGCGGGGAAACGCTTGCGGCGAATTTCTACCGGGGTAGGGGTGTCGCTCAACGCGTATTCCCCACTGAAGGCCTCGTCCTCCGCGGCGGAGAGCTCTTCCTCGCTGGCCGGGGCGGGGATTCCCTCGCTCGGAAGTACCGGCAGGGAACCGGTCGCTTCGTGCACGGCAGTGGGGCGTTGATGTCCCCCGCGGTGAATTTTGCGACGGTCACGGGCCCTGCGCAGCTGTTCGATCAGCTTGGCGTAGGCCTCGTCGAAAGCGGCGAACTTGTCGTCGCTGCGAGATTCGGCGCGCACCACGGGGCCCCGGCCGATGACCGTGATCTCCACGCGAATACCTTGATGCCCCGATACTCCGTTGTCCTTGGTGACCTTGACCTCAATGGTCTGCACTTTGTCACCGAGCTGCGTAAAACGCTCGCTCTTCTTCTCCGCGTATTCTTTGAATCGCTCCGGCACCGCAACGTTTCGTCCTTGGACGTTCAGTTCCATGAGACCCTCCAAGTCTTGAGGATGACGCGGGATAGTGCTGCTCCCACACGGGATACATGTATTCCGTTCCCGTAACCCAACGTTAGTTCAAACTGTGGGGAAATTCACTGACATGTGACCCAGCCGTGGTGGAATCAGCCCCGGGTGAACACCCGGCCCTGACGGTTGCCAGAACCGCGATTCCGGGCACGCGGGCACCCGCTTGTCGAAGCACCGAGACGGCCTCCGCCGCAGTAGCTCCGGAGGTCATGACGTCATCCACCACCACACACGTGGCACCTTGAACACCGGATGCGCGCATGCTGCCCTTGATGGCGCGCGCCCGGTGAGCAACGTCCAGAGTTTTCTGGGGAGTCGCCCCGAGCCGCGACCTGTGGCGGTGTTCCAGTCCCCTGTGGATCCAAGTCGCGGGCGGGAGCGAGGTGCGGGCCAGGATCTCCTGGACCGGGTCGAACCAACGTTTCCATCTCGCTCGTGTCGAGGTGGGGACCGGCACCCACAGCACTGGCTCCCCGGTCGGTGCGACGTGCTGTGCGGCACGGAGCAGGACCCCGGTCAGGACGGTACCGAGAACCGGTGCGAGGTCGGTGCGCCCGCCGTTCTTGAACGACAGCACACACGAGGCCAGTTCGTGCTCATAGGGACCGGCCGCCCACACGCGGGCGTCGACGGCGGCCAACCCGCGCGGGGCGAGGAGTTCTCCCGGATGCACCGTGGATCGGCGCAGCATCAGATGACACCCGCGGCACAGCACGGCGCCCGGTTCCTCGCACACGGCACAGCTCACGGGCAGCAGCACTTCCGACGCCGCCGCGGCCCACGTCCAGACGGCCGCCCCGGCTCGGTCCATGGCTCGGGCTGACATTTTCGACATGCCCCCAGCCAACCGCGGTTACTGTCGTGGCCGCGGGGCGGACGCACACTGTGCAGCGAGCGTGCCGACCGGGCCCGGGCGGCCGCGGGCTGTGCAGTGCACTCGCCGTGCGCCCGCCACGCATCACCGCGCGGCCACCCCTATCGAGGCCGATCACCGTCGGGCCGGTGCAGTAGCTCTCACCCGGCGAAGGCCGTGTCCGTGACGTTGTCGCTCTGCTGGGACCAGGAACTTCCCGTGAGCAAGTAGAGGTTGCCTTCCGCGGCCCCGTAGATCGCGGTGGAGCCGTTGCCCCCGGCCAGGGACGTGACACCCACCAGGGACGGGAGTGCCTCGTTGGAGCCGGACACACTGTACTGACGGGGTTGTGAGTTGCCGTTCTCCCCGAGCGCCGTGGTGACGAATTCGGTACCGCTGATCCACTGCACCGTGTCCACGTCCACATCAGCCGCGACCAGATTGCCCTGTTTCAGCTCCGTGGGGCGGCCCGACTCGTCGCGCACGATGCCACTCAGCCACACGTTGGAACGATCTTGGCCCTCGTTGGTGGTGACGATGAGTGCCCGGTTCCCCTCGCGGGAGATTCGTAGACCGGCGACCCGATCATCGGCCAGCCAGTCCGCCGCCACCGTGATGGCGTCGTCGTCCGCGTCCGTACGGGCGGCATGAACCACCCCGTCCGCACCGGAGCCCCACACCCAGCCCTGGATGTCGAAGCTGGGTCGCGTCAGGTCCTCACCGGACCACCGCTGCACCGGTGATTCCCCTTGCGCCGCGGTGAACACGGCGCCGCCGGCGCCACCGACCCACCCGAAATTCTCCATCGCCTGGTCCATCCCGGGGCGCACGATCTGCGCATCCCCGGAAAGTGGTACGTCATTGATGAGTTCGGTCTGTCCGCCCTGGTAGAAGGCCAGCTGATTGTGCGACACCCCGATTTGCCGATTGGGCACGGTGACCTCACGCACCGGTTCGTCCCGGTCGCTACCGGAGGTCTCCACCGGGGCGTCATTGATGCTGAGTTCCACGGTGTCCACGGCGGGTACGCCCTGCAGGGACGCCTCGAGCTGCTGCTCCATGCGCTTGCCCCGCTCCACGTCCGCGGGGTCGAACTGAGCCAGATTGAGATCCACGGAAGCGGTTCCGTCGGACACGGGCACCGCCGAGCGCGCCAGGGTGGCGCCCCCGGGAAGCGCCGAGGTCACCGCCCCGTCCAGGTGGGCCGCCGGGCCCGCCAGCAATTCGCGCACCATGGCGGTGGGGACCGTGGATCGTTCCGCGAACCAGCGGGGATCCGGAACCAAACGGCCGTAGTCGTCATCGAAGAAGTACAGCGTGTAGGCCTTGAAGATCTCGGGGAAGTCATCGAAGGGTACGATCACGCCGTCCGGGGCCTCCGAGATACGCCATTGCCCGTCCACGGAGGTGAGCGTGAAATCCAGAACGCGGGTCGTGCCTTCGGGCTGCTGCTCCAACACACCGTTGGCGGAACGCTCGGCGCCGACTTCCAGGCTGGTTCGGTACTGACCGTCGCTGAGGCGCGGCACCGTGCTGGGTTCACCCTTGTAGACCAGCACCCGGGTGTCGGGCTTCCAGGTGTTGGCCAGCTGGGGTGTCAGGTACTGGCGCGCCACGGCGTAGTCGTCCTGGGCGCCCACCCCGGCGGTGAGGAAGCCCTCCACGATCTCCTGCGCGCTCGCGCCCGTCTGGGGCGTGGCCGGTGTATACCGTGCGGGTTGTTCTTGGGCCTCGGTCGTGGGTTCCACCACCTTGTGCACGGGGCCCGATCGGGGCATGGCCCCGCAGCCGGTCATGGCCAGCGTCGCTGCCAGTGCGCAGGCCGCCGCCCACTGCCGACGTCGCCGCGGTCGATGGTTGCTGGGCTCACGTGTCATGGGGCCTCCGTTCCCGGCTGATCGCTCGCTGCGGCGGAGCCCGCCGCGGTTTCCAAGGCTCCGGGCGTCGCGGTGATGGACGACTCGCCGAGCTGGACGGCGTGAGAACCGGTGCCGGTCGCGAACGGGTCCACCTGCGCGGTGAGGGCCAAGGAGCCCGTGTCGGTCACGTGGGCCGTGGAGTCGGCCAGCACGGGCGCGGGCGGCATCGGCAGCGGATTCGGCACGTCCGGGTCCAGCGCTTGCGTGCGGACCAACGGCAGGGTCAACCGGAAACAGGCGCCCTCGCCCGGGCGGGCCCACACGTCCAACTGGCCGCGGTGCAGGCGCGTGTCTTCCAGCGCGATCGACAGCCCCAGACCGGTACCCCCCACGGTGCGCGCGCGGGCGGGGTCCGCACGCCAGAACCGGTTGAAGACCTTGGTCATTTGTTCTTCCCGCATACCGATTCCGTAATCGCGCACGGCCACGGCCACGGCGTTCTCGTTCGAGGCCACGTAGATCTCCACGGGTTTACCCTCGCCGTGTTCCAGCGCATTGGACACCAGGTTGCGAATGATCCGGTCAATGCGCCGCTGATCCATTTGGGCCACGCAGCGAGTCAGCTGGGAACGCACGGTGAGCGTGGAACCACACTTGAGCACCAGGGGTCCGGCGGCCTCCACCACGTCGTAGATCACGGAGAAAATATCCGTGGAGGCGATGTCCAAGGTGGCGGCCCCGGCATCGAAACGCGAGATCTCCAACAGGTCCGAGAGCATGGAGTCGAAGCGATCCACCTGATGGTGCAACAGTTCCGCGGACCGGCGATTGACAGGGTCGAACTCCTCCCGCGCGTTGTAGAGCACTTCGGCCGCCATCTTCACGGTGGTCAGCGGGGTACGCAGTTCGTGGGAGACGTCGGAGACAAAGGTCTGCTGCATCGTGGACAGCTGTTCGAGCTGGGTGATCTGTTCCTGCAAGTTGTCCGCCATGCGGTTGAAGGAGCGGCTCAACCGGGCCACTTCGTTGGAACCGCGCACCTCCATGCGCACATCCAGATCGCCCTCCAACAATTGTTCGGAGACCCTTGCCGTGCTGGAAACCGGGCGCACCACTTCACGCGTCACGTACCAGACAATGGTTCCCACCAGCAGTAACAACGCCACCATGGACAGCAGCAGGACCGCGTGGATGGAATTGAGAGTGATTTGGGGGTCCGCGAAATCGTAGACGAAGAACAGGCCGTAGCGGGCGTTCTGATTGAGCTGGACCACGTCACCGATCACGATGACGGGTTGTTCGGCGCCGCCTTCCTCCATGCGCACCGAGGCGGGTTGCCAATACGTGCCGTCCCCTTCGGCCACGCGCTGCTGGAGCTGTTGCGGCACGGACGCGGAAGTCATCCAGGGGCTCTGGGTCTGCACTCCCACGAAGGACTGTCCGGCACCGCGATCGAGGGGAATCAGGATCCAATGCCGACCGGCCTCTTCCGAGTCCATGCTGAGGGCGCCCATGGTGGAGTCGATGAGGGCTTGGACCTCGGTGCGGTCCGACGCGTCCGAGGCGTCAAAACTTGCCTGTACGTCCGCGATGTCGGTGCGCGCTTCGGCCAGCACCTGATTGAGCCGGTCGGAGAACAACCGGTCCGCGATTTGATGGGACATGAAGCTGCCCGTGGCGAAGAACGCGCACAGGGTCAGCGTGAGCGCCACCAGGATGGCCCGGAACTGCAGGGACTGATGCCACCGCCGGGACAGGATTCTGCGTCCCAGGCGAAGTCTACGGATCCACCTTGGCTTGAATCGGGTCGCATTCCGCTCGCGGCTGTCGACCGTCATCGATGTGAATGGCCCCCGGCCTTGTAGCCGATGCCGCGGACGGTCAGAACAAGTTCGGGGTTCTCCGGGTCCCGTTCGACCTTGGAGCGCAACCGCTGCACATGCACGTTGACCAGGCGGTTGTCCGCGGCGTGCGGGTAGCCCCAGACATCACGCAAAAGTTCGTCGCGGCTGAACACCTGGTTGGGCGATTTCGCCAGGGTGGTCAGCAGGTCGAACTCCAGAGGGGTCAGGGAAATCTGTTCGCCCTCCCGGGTCACCGAGTGACCGGTCACGTCGATGACCACATCGCCCAGGGTGATCTCCTGGGTCGCGCCGCGTTCAATGGGGCGCAACCGGGCCTTGACCCGGGCCACCAGTTCAGCGGGTTTGAAGGGCTTGGGGACGTAGTCGTCAGCGCCGGCTTCCAGGCCCCGCACCACGTCGGCGGTGTCCGACTTGGCCGTGAGCATCACAATGGGAATGTCCGAGGTCTGTCGAATGGTCTGGCACACCTGGATGCCGTCCATTCCGGGCAGCATGAGGTCCAACAGCACGAGGTCCGGGGCAACGGACCTGAACGTTTCTTCCGCGGCGGAGCCGTCGTAGCAGAAGACGGGCTCGAAACCTTCCGAGGACAACACAATGCCGATCATCTCGGCCAACGCGGCGTCGTCGTCGACTACCAAAATCCGTGCCTTCATGTGCTGTGTGAGCCCTCAACTTTCTACCGTGGCCGCGCTGGGTGGCCAGTGACCTTCTCTGCCGAGAAGTCTACGGCCTAGGTGCCACTCAACCGTCGTTGCCGGCTTCCGTCAGCGCGCCCGCCACATCCGTGCACCGGCGTAACGCCCCCGGAAGGTGCGGCGGAGTCAGCCCTTCCAGCTCCGCGACGGGCAGTACGCGCGAGCCCAACAGCGCTTCCGGGGCCATCCCCAATTCACGCCACGGCCGCGTGACGACGTTCGCGATCTCACCGATAGTGGCTCGCCCGGTCACGGGCACCACGGGGAACCACAGTTTCAGTCCCGTCTCCACGAGGGCCGCCAACGGCTCCCACGCGTGGACCGAACTCGACGGCGGAACGGCCACGGCGGCGTCGGCGCCGATGTCACGCGCCCAGCGAGCCTCGGCGCGGCCGGGGCTGATCGCGACCTCGACCGCACCGGCCCCACGGCACGCCGCTACGGCGTCGGTCAGTGCATGACGCACCTCGTGCGAACCAATTGCGCGCAGCGTGCGGTAGCCGCTCGCGGTGGGGATCGTACCCTCCAGCACACGCTGCAGCTCGCTTTCGTCCACGTGCACGACGACGCCGCGGCCTTCCGTGTTACGTGCCATGTCACCGATGAACGCGGCCACACCCGCACACCAGGACTGAAGCAGCTCGCGTCGCGCGCCGTGATCGGACTGCAATTTCTCGCCGTTGTGCACGTGCACACCGGCGGCCAGGCTGACCGGACCGACGATCGAGATGAGCACGGGACCGTGATCGCTGTCGGATTCGTGACCGATCACATCCGCCATGATGTTGAGATCACTGTGCAGCACGTGGTGGGCCGCTCGGGAGTCCTTGCCCGGTACCGACGTGATGCGCCAACCGTGCGGCTGCCGGTCCGCGTACAGGGAGTCCAACATGGCCGCCGTCCGGGCCAGGGGCTCCGCATGGGGTCCGCGCTCACCCAGGACGGGCAGCACGGACAGGTGCGGTGCCCCCAGCTCACCGCGAATCACGGTGAAGGTTTCCACCATGTCCGACCCGCGCAGTGGACAGGTCAATGTGGCGGTCACGGCCGCGGCAGCGGGGCCGCCGGCCGTGGCAGAAGTGTCCGGGGCGCTCACGATGCGTCGGCGCGCTGGTGGTCTTCGGAGATCGCTTCGTGGTGGCGGATGACCTCGCTGATGATGAAGGTGAGGAACTTCTCCGCGAACTCTGGGTCCAGCTGAGCGGCTTCGGCGAGCGCGCGTAACCGCTGGATCTGGGCCTTTTCCCGTTCGGGGTCCGCCGGCGGAAAGTCGTTCTTGGCCTTGAGGACACCCACGCGCTGGGTGGCCTTGAAGCGTTCGGCCAGCAGGTGCACCAGTGCGGCGTCGATGTTGTCGATCGTCCCGCGCATGCTCCGCAACTCGCTCAGCGCGTCCTGGGACGCCTGATCACTCACGCACGAGGCATGGGGGTCCATGATCGAGTGGTCGGCGACGGGCGGGTTGGCGTGATCAGAAGCACTGGTCATGCTGCCACTTTAGTGGGCACCGGCCACCGCGGCCGCACGATCCGCGTACGCGGCGTCAATGGTTGCCTGCCCGAGCACCCGGGTGCCCTGGTACACGACCATGGTCTGTCCCGGAGCCACACCGCGCTGGGCCTGACGCAACCGGACGTTGAGTCGTTCCTCGCCGTCGGTGCGAGTCAACCAGGCCACGGCGTCCGCGGGATCGCCGTGGGCTCGCACCTGGACCTGCACGTCAAAGGTGTCGCTGGTTTCCTGGCCCTCGGACAGGTTCTGCACCTCGACCGGCGGGAGACCGGCCCATGAGGGGCGGATGCCCTCCATGACGTCGATCGACAACATCGCCTCGGGTCCCACGACCACTTCATTGGTCTTGGGCCGGATCTCGAGCACGAAACGGGGCTTGCCGTCGGGGGCGGGAGTGCCGATCCGCAGACCCTTGCGCTGGCCCACGGTGTAGGCCTGTGCGCCGCGGTGTTCGCCGAGTTCACCGCCCTCGGAATCCACGATGCGACCGGGGGCGAGTTCCATGTGGTCCTCGAGCCAGCCGCGGGTGTCGCCGTCGGGAATGAAGCAGATGTCGTGGGAATCGGGCTTGTTCGCCACGGTGAGCCCGCGCGCCTCGGCCTCCGCCCGAACCTCTGCCTTGGACGGCGTCTCGGCCAGGGGGAAGATCGCATGATCCAGTTGCTCGGCGGTCAGCACGCCCAGCACGTAGGACTGGTCCTTGGCCCAGTCGGCCGCACGGTGAAGTTCCTTGTGACCGTGTTCGTCCGCCACGACCTTGGCGTAGTGACCGGTGCACACGGCGTCGAAACCCAGTGCGAGCGCTTTCTTGAGGAGGGCTGCGAACTTGATCTTCTCGTTGCAGCGCATGCACGGGTTGGGGGTGCGCCCGGCGGCGTATTCGGAGATGAAGTCCTCCACGACGTCCGCCTGGAAACGTTCGGAGAAGTCCCACACGTAGTACGGGATGCCCAGTTTCTCCGCGGCGCGCCACGCGTCCCGGGAATCCTCGATCGTGCAGCAACCGCGAGCGCCCGTGCGCAGGGTTCCCGGGGTGCGGGACAGGGCCAGGTGCACACCGGTGACCTGGTGCCCCGCGTCCACGGCGCGCGCTGCGGCCACGGCGGAGTCCACTCCACCACTCATCGCTGCCAAAACCCGCACGGAACTGCCTCCAGTAAATTGATGATCAATGCTTGCAGAAATCGTTTAATCAACGGTGGGTGACACGTTTCTATTCCCGAGCCCCCGCGCCGTGCTCGGCAGCGGCCCGGGCTCCTGCCGCATTGCGGTCACCACCAATGGGCTCAGCGCGAGCCGGTGGTGGGCACATGGCCGGACAGTCCCGCCGCCCGGGCGCGGGAGTAGACGTCTGCCATGGCCGCGATCACCGCGTCCACGTCTTCCGGCGTGGTCCCGTGACCCAGGGAGAACCGTTGGGCCCCGCGGGCCGTGTCCTCATCGACCCCCATGGCCAACAACACGTGGGAGGGTCGGGGAACCCCCGCATTGCACGCGGAACCCGTGGATGTGGCCACGCCCGCGGCGTCGAGGAGGAACAGGATGGAGTCGCCCTCGCACCCGGGGAACGTGAAGTGGGCGTTGCCCGGCAACCGGACGGGATGCTCGGCCTCGCGCTCGGGCGCCTCGGGCTCGACACCGCGCAGCACGGCGTCGGGAACTTCCCGGCGGATCCCCTCGACGAGCCGATCGCGCAAGCGGGCCAGCCGCACGATCTCGGCGGGTTGATTGGTCAGTACTGTTTCCACCGCGGCGCCGAACGCGGCCGCTCCGGCGGCGTTGACCGTTCCCGAGCGCACGTCGCGTTCCTGTCCCCCGCCGTAGCTGGAAGGTTCGAGTTTCACGGTGCGCGGGGCGTAGAGGGCGCCCACGCCCACCGGGCCACCGAGTTTGTGCGCCGAGACCGCGAGCGTGCTGATTCCGCTCAGATGGGCGTTCACGGGGATGGACCCGAAGGCTTGGACCGCGTCCACGTGCAACGGTACATCGAAGGACGCGCAGATCTCACCGAGTTCGGCGATCGGTTGCACGGTGCCCACCTCGTTGTTGGCCCACATGACGCTCACCAGCGCCACCCGGTCCGCACTGCGTTGCAGAATGTCCCGCAACGATCCGGGCAGCACACGACCGGTCTCGTCCACGGGCAGCCACTCGAGCTGGGCGCCCTCGTGTTTCGCAAGCCATTGCGCCGTTTCCGTGACGGCGTGGTGTTCCACGGTGCTCAACACCACCACGGTGCGCGTCGGGTCGGCGGCACGGCGCGTGCGGTAAAGACCCAGGATGCCCATGTTGTCCGCCTCGGTCCCACCGGAAGTCAGAATGAGCTCCACGGGTTCCGCGCCCATCGCCAGGGCAACCTGCTCACGCCCGATCTCCAACGCCATGCGAGCGGATCGCCCGCCCGAATGCAGGGACGCAGGATTACCACCGCGGCGCACCTGTTCCGTGAACGCCTCGAGGGCCTCGGGCAGCATGTCGGTGGTGGCGGCATGATCCATGTAGACGTGTTCGGACATGCGCGTCATTCTAGATCCGATCCGAATTCTTGGCTGTGACGCTCACCTCCCCGAGCCACGCGGCCCGTGGAGAACGGCTACCCGGGTGTTCATCCGCGCGCACCTAGAATCGCCCCTATGCTGCACATCCTTTTTCACACTCCGGAAATCCCCGGCAACACGGGCAACGCCATTCGACTGGCCGCCTGCACCGGCGCCCGGTTGCACCTGGTCGAACCGTTGGGGTTCAACTTCAGCGACGCCCACCTACGCCGGGCGGGCCTGGACTACCACGACCTCGCGGTCATGGACGTCCATCCCTCCATGGCGGACGCGTGGCAGAAACTCGGTGCTGCCAGGGTCTTCGCTTTCACGTCCCATTCGAAGGTGCGGCACACGGACGTGAGCTACCGGGATGGGGATGTGCTGTTGTTCGGTCGGGAATCCACCGGGTTGCCGGAGGACGTGCTCCACGACCCGCACGTCACCGAACGTGTGCGAATTCCCATGCTCCCGGGCAGGCGTTCGCTCAACCTGGCCAATTCGGCATCGATCGCCATGTACGAGGCCTGGCGGCAGCTGGGGTTCCCCGAGGGCGTGTGACTCAGCCCTGCTGGGCGGCGTCCGACACGGTGACCTTGGTCGTTTCCTCGTTACCGTTGCGAATGTAGGTCATCTCGGCCTCGGTCCCGGCGGCGAGCTCGCGCACGGTGGCGGTCAGTGCGTCCGCGTCTTCGATGCGCTTACCGTTGAACTGCGTCACCACATCGTCCGCGCGCAAGCCGGCCTCGTCTGCGGGTGAGCCCGATTCCACACTGCGCACGAGTGCACCGCTGGAGAACTGCCCGGACCCGTCCGAGGACTCCGTGTTGGCGGAGACAGAAGCGCCCAGGTATCCGTGGCTGGCCGTACCGTTGTCAATAATTTCCTGGGCAACCCGCTTGGCGGTGTTGGACGGGATGGAGAAACCCACGCCGATGCTGCCGGCCGCGGTGTCCGAGGATCCCGCGGCGGAGGCGATGGCCACGTTGATACCGATGACCTTGCCCTCGGAATCAATGAGCGGGCCACCCGAGTTACCCGGGTTGATGGCGGCATCGGTTTGAATCACATTGAGGTACACCGAGGACTGAGCCTGCTGAGAACCGGATTCGCCGTTGTCCGGGAAGTTGAAGAAGAAGTCCTGTGAACCGCCGGGGCTCTCCTCTGACTCGACCGGGGTGTCGGGTGCGGCGGATGAGGCCACGGAAATGGTGCGGTTCAGGGTGGAGACGATGCCGTCCGTCACGGTTCCGGACAACCCCAGCGGTGCGCCAATGGCAATCGCGGTGTCTCCCACGTTGAGCTGATCCGAATCGGCGAATTCGGCGGGTGTCAGACCCTCCGGATCAACCTTCAACACGGCGAGGTCGGATTGCGGGTCCGTGCCGACGATCTCCGCCGAACGCACCGAACCGTCCGAGGTCTGCACCTCAATGGTCGCGTTGGACGCCGTACCGTCCAGGGTGACCACGTGCGTGTTGGTCACAATATGGCCCTGATCGTCGATGACCACGCCGGAACCGGTGCCCTGCTCGTTGTTGCCGGTGGCGGAAATGGTGACCACGGACGGTGACGCCTTCTGGGTCGCCGCGGTGGTGGAGTTGACCGAATCGGTGTCGTTCACGATGACCGGGGAGGTGTTGCCGGTGCTGCCCACGCCCGAGCCGTTGTCGTTGAGGGCGTCCGTCCCCACGGCCGCTCCGGCGCCGATCAACCCGGCCAACAACATGCCCGCGATCACGGCCCCGCCGGAGAACTTCTTGTGCCGGTCAGGTGCCTGCGTCGCGGTCGCTCCCTGCGACTCGTAGTGACCCTGGGTTGGTTCTCCCGCACGAGGAAGCGGCTCGGTGTACTGGTTCTCCCACCCGCCGGCTTGGTGCTTTTGATAGCCGTTCGGGGTCCGCTCGGCTCCCCCCGTGTACTCGCCGTACTGGGGTACGGAACGCTGGGGGTCGTTCCCCGGGCGCGGCTCGTGCGGGTCGTTCATGTGTGCTCCTCACAGTGTGTACCAATGGCGGCACAGGCGGTCTCTGAGCCCCAGTATGGTGCCCTGCACTGAGTCGTGGCTGAATGGGCTGGGGTCTCTGTGATGGTTCCCTGAATGTCATCCCCATGATCTCTGATCACGTGACGCACACACGGGCGCGGCGTAGGCTTTCAGCGAAGTAGCCGCCAGGTTGCCCAGTATTCTGCGTACTCTTGCCCGTGGTAGTCGCTCGAGGAAATGAGGATCATGAGCCGTGCAAGCTCAATTCGTCGGACCATAGCGACCGCGGGCGCGTGCATTGCGTTGGCGGTCTCGGCCCAGCCGGCATTCGCCGAGCCCCCGGCCACCGTGGATCCCGGAACGCGCATCGTGGACTCGGCCAATGCGCTGAGTAACGAGTCCCAGGTGCAGGAGGGCATCGACCAGGTGGCCAGCGAGCACAACGTGACCCTCTACGTGGTCATGGTGGATCAGTTCACGGATCCCTCGAACCCCTCCGACTGGATCCAAGAATTTGCGGAGGCCAACGGTTTCGGCAGCAACGATGCGGTGCTGGCCGTGGCCACCGATTCTCGACAGGCCCGCATGTACGCGGGTAACTCCGGGCCCTTGAGCCAGTCTCAGGTCCAGGACATCTATACCAACAACGTGGTTCCCGCCCTGCGCAACAGCGATTGGGACGGCGCCGCCATGGGCGCCGTGGAAGGCATCAACAGCGAGCTGGGCGGCGTCAGCATCGACGGTGCGGGCGGGGTGGTCGGCAGCGTCGTCGTTCTGGGCGGAATCGCCGCCGCCGGCGTGGGCGCGGTAGCGCTGATGGGCAAGCGGCGTCGCGGTCGGAACCAATCCCGGCAGGGCAACGTACCGGCGGGGCGGCGCAACGCTCCCCCGCAGCGGTCCCTGGTCCCGCTCCCGGAACTGCACAAGCGCGCCGGTGCGAGCCTGGTCGAGGCGGACAACGCCATTCAACATTCCGAACAGGAACTGCAGTTCGCGCAGTTGCAGTACGGCACGGAGCAGACCAAACCGTTCGAAACAGCCCTCGCGCAGGCCAAGGAGCACATGCGTGCCTCCTTCGAGCTGCAGAAGAAACTTGAGGACCACATCCCGGACACCGAGGCGGACCAGCGCGCCTGGCTGGGCGAGATCATCGACCGCACCCAGAAGGCCCGCGCGCCCCTGGCCGAGCAGGAACGCAGCTTCGCGGATCTGCGCCAGCTGGAAACACGCGCCCCGGAGGCTTTGCAATCGGTGGAGACCGAACTACGGAACACGCAACCTCGCCTCAGCGAGGCCGAGAACCTTCTCGTGTCATTGGCCGCCCACTACGACGACGCCGCCCTGGCACCCGTGCGCGACAACGGGGAGCAGGCGCGCGACCGCCTCGAATTCGCCGGCACGGCGATCGCGGAGGCTCATACCGCGCTGGAGGCCAACAACCTGTCCGAGGCCGTACTGGGCATCCGCGCCGCCGAGGAGGCCGTGGGTCAGGCCCAGGGTCTCGTGACATCGGTGGAGCACGCGCAACGGGACCTGAACCGGGCGGAGGAGTCCCTCAAGGACGCGGTCAGCATTGCCCAGCGTGATGTGGCAGAGGCCGAGGGGCTCGTGGAACAGGGTTCCCGCCCCGAGCTGGCGGGTGCCGCCGCGGGCGTGCGCTCCGTACTTCGCACCGTCACCCAGAACATGGCGTCCGGCCGCTACGATCCCGTGGGCTCGACCCGCCGACTTGCCGAGGCCAAGGACGAACTCGACAAGGGACTGGCCGCGGTGCGCAGCCAGAACGACCAGGCCCGCTCCGCCCGGGAAACCCTGGCGCACACCCTGGTCAGCGCGCAAGCCAGCCTCTCCACCGCGGGCGAGTACATCTGGGCCCGCCGCGGTGGTGTGGGGTCCGAGGCTCGCACGCAGCTCTCGGAAGCCGAACGGCACTTCGATGTGGCTCAGCAACTGCAGAACTCCGATCCCGTCCGCGCCCTGAACGAGGCCAATCAGGCCATCCGCCTGGCCGATGGGGCGCAGCGTGCGGCCCAGAGCGACGTCGACCAGTTCAGCTATCCGGGAGGGTACGGCGGTTACGGCGGAATGGGTCGACGCAGTAACGGAATGGGCGGCGCCATGCTCGGTGGCATCCTGCTGGGCGGCATCCTCGGCGGAGGCGGAGGCGGCGGCGGATTCGGTGGCGGCGGCATGGGCGGCGGCGGTTTCGGAGGTGGCTTCGGCGGAGGCGGCGGAGGCGGTTTCGACATCGGCGGTAATTTCTGACCGGTACTGTCAGCTGTCCGAGGATTCCTCCCGGCAGCTGTTCCGCAGATCACCCACCGTGCTGCACGCTGAACCAGAACGTCCAGATCAGACATAGTTCCAACAACAAGGGAGAACACCATGATGAAGCAGTCCATCTTCGGGCGCATTGCCCAGTTGGCCAAGGCCAACATCAATTCCTTGATCGATTCCGCCGAGGATCCGCAAAAGATGTTGGATCAAATGGTGCGCGATTACACCGAGAACATCCGCGAGGCCGAAGCGGCCGTGGCCCAGACCATTGGTAACCTGCGCTTGCTGGAAAAGGATCACGCCGAGGACCTGCAGGAGGCCCAGCAGTGGGGTTCCAAGGCCCTGGCCGCTTCCAACAAGGCCGAGGAATTCCGCGGGGCAGGTAAGTCCGGCGAGGCCGTGAAGTTCGACAACCTGGCCAAGGTTGCCCTCCAGCGTCAGATCCAGTCCGAGACCGAGGCCAAGGCGGCCGAGCCGCAGATCGCCTCCCAGACCGAAGTGGTCGACAAGCTCAAGGGCGGACTCAACACCATGCGCGGAAAGCTGCAGGAGCTCTCCGCCAAGCGCGACGAGCTCAACGCCCGTCAGAAGACCGTGCAGGCTCAAGCCCAGGTGCAGGACTCCCTGAAGTCCTTCGACATCATGGATCCCACGAGCGAGGTCTCTCGTTTCGAGGACAAGATCCGCCGCGAGGAGGCCCGCGTGGCCGGTCAGCAGGAACTGGCCGACTCCTCCCTGGACCGTCAGTTCGAAGCGCTCGAAGACATGGGTCAGCAGACCGAGATCGAGGCACGACTGGCAGCACTCAAGGCCGGCCAGGGCAGCAAGGACGGCGAAAAGATCGTCTCCGCCGAGGAAATCTAAGGGGCGGGCAAGCTCTCCCCGGTGTAATTCTGAGGCACCACATCACCCGTTCCAGCCTCGGTACGTTCCGACAGTGACGTCGCCGGTGTTGTGGAACGAAGGGCGGTCCCGCGCATTGCTGCGGGGCCGCCCTTCACACGTTCGCCCGTGCCCACGATGCCGCGGCCTCGGTGTCAATGTCGGTGTTGGGGCCGGTGGCTGGTCGGGCCAGATCCTTGCGGTGCCCCACGAGGCGAGCCGGGTTACCGGCCCAAATCTCATTCTCACCGGTCGAGTTCATGAGCACGGCATTGGCACCCACCAGTGTGCCGCGGCCAATGGTGGTCACGCCGGCGCCGCCCAGCACCTTGCAGCCGGGGAACAGCACGACGTCGTCCCCGATGGTCAGCCACTCGAACCGGGACTGTGCACGGGGCAGGTGGGCATCTTTTCGGCCCACGGTGACCTGCTGATAAATCCGCACGCGATCACCGATGGTCACCTCCGGATAAATCACCGTGCCCATTCCGTAGTGAAGGAGCCTGAATTCGCTTCCGATCTCCACCTCAGCCGGAATAGACAGGTTGAGGGGTAAGAGGGCCAGCCGCGCCCAGCGGTGCTTCCTCAGCGATACCAACGTCTCCGGAACTCCCATAGCGCCAAACTAGCCGAGTCCACCGGCCCCGAGGAGGGGCCACGGTCCGCTGTGGCCCAAAGGAACCACACGGACCCATGGCTTGTCCCCCACCTGGACATGAAGAATCCCCGGCCAGCTGTGCTGACCGGGGATTCTTTAATCGAGTTGCGGGGGCAAGATTTGAACTTGCGACCTCTGGGTTATGAGCCCAGCGAGCTACCGAACTGCTCCACCCCGCGGCGATGAACAAAACTATACGTCCCCCAGCCACACCGTGCAAATCGACTAGGCGACTCAGAGAAAGTCCCCGCGTAGCTGGGGGCCGGGGCGGTCAGGTGCCGGGGGCGCCGTCGTGCTCGGCCGGGGCGACGGCGCGGGGCGGCCGGGCCCGAGTGCTGCCGCGGAACCAGCGCAGCACGAAGGCCCACAGACGCGGGCCGTCCTTGAGGAAGAAGAACAGCACGATCACCATCAGCACGGTCCCCGTGAGCACCTCCGCGGCCACCGATAGCCCGGTGATCGCGCTGTTGCGGGCCGTGGCGCTCTTGAGGTAGTCACCGACCTGGGAGAGGGCGTCGTTGACCGTGCCTGCATCGAGCGGAACCGGGAGCGGGCCGCCGTGCACGAGGTCCTGTAGTTGGCGCCACCCGGAGGCCGCGGCGGTCGTGAGATCGGGCAACGACCCACGGATGCCGAGCGCGACCCCGGTGACCACCCCGCCGAGCAGCAGCAGCAGCGACAGAAACACCACGGCGGCGGCCGGGGCACTGTGCCAGCCGTGGCGCTCCAGGGCGGAGACGAGGGGGCGCACCGCCGAGGCCAGGATGAGGGCGACCAGCACCGCGAGCACCACGACCTTCACCGCCAGGAGGACGTAGAACACCACCGCTGCCACGGCAATGAGCACGAGCAACTGCACACCGCGGATCGCGGCCCGCCCCAGCGCGTCCGTCCACAGTTTCATGAAGGACGACTTGGCCGGGGCGGCGGGCCGGGACAGCTGGCGGTGCGGGGAGACCTCGTGGGAGCGGGACGCGATGCTGTGCCGCCCGATCTGCTGGGAGGTAGTCGATCCGGGAGGAACGCGCATGATGACCACTTCCTGTGAGCGCAAGCCGCTCCGGTGCAATTCGCTCCGGTGTCACGATGAACCTCCCGCTGACCTGGGTAAGCGCCTCCCCGTCACGTCAGAAACCCGGTGCCAGTCCCACTGCCCGCGCCACGGCATGCGACGGGGCGCCCATCCGGTGGGATGAGCGCCCCGTCGCGGGACCCGGCCAGGCCCGGTGGTGTCTTACCCGGTCGCGCCGTCCTGCTCCAGTGCCTCGTCAATGGCCTGCTGCAGACGCTCCTGGGCCTCACCGTACTCGGCCCAGTTGCCGTCGCGGCGGGCCTGATCGGCTTCCTGCATGGCCGTGTTCGCGTTGTCGAGGGCCTCCTGCAGGGACGACGAACGGGGCGCCGGAGCCGATCCCGAAGGCGACGGTGACGGGCTCGCGGAGGCACCGTCCTGCTCGTTACCGCTCGCACCGCCTTCCGCACTGTCGCCCTGCGCCTCACGCGCCTCGGCCTCGCTGACACCCGCGCCGTTCGCGGTGGTGGCGCCGGAGTCGCCGCCGAAGACCTCGTCAAGAGCTTCTTCCAGCGTCGGGGCGAAGCCCACGTTCTCACCGAAGCCCACGAGCACACGCCGAAGCGTGGGGTACGCGGCGTCGCCGGAGGACTGCACGTAGACCGGCTGCACGTAGAGCATGCCGCCACCGGCCGGCAGGGTCAGCAGGTTGCCGTTAATGACCTCGGAGGCGCCCTGTCGCAGCAAGTTCAGTTCCGTGGACACATCGGTGTCGGAGTTGAACACGTTCTGCGCCTGACCCGGTCCCGGCACCACGGACGAACGCGGCAGTTCGAGTAACCGCAACTTGCCGTAGTCCTCGGATTTCACGCCGTTCTCACCCGTTCCGGCGTCCGCGTTGGCGGAGAGGTAGCCGTACATCACGTTGCGGGTGTTGCCCGTTTCGTTCTGCTGCGGAATGAAGGACGTGGTCAGGGAGAAGTTGGCCTTGTCCTCACCCGGCATGCGCATAGACAGGTAGTACGGAGGCTGCGCCACGTCGCGGTCCTGCTGGGTGGGGTCGTTGGGAACGGACCACACGTCGTCGTTGGCGTAGAAGCTGTTCGCATTGGTCACGTGGTAGCGGTTGAGTAGCTCACGCTGCACCTTGAACATGTCCTCGGGGTAGCGCACGTGGGCCATGAGGTCCGCGGACATCTCCGAGTACGGCTTGATGGTCTCGGGGAACACCTTCTGCCAGGACTTCAGGATCGGGTCCTGGTCATCCCAGGCGTACAGGTCCACGGAACCGTCATAGGCGTTCACGGTGGCCTTGACCGAGTTGCGAATGTAGTTCACGCGCTCCGGGGGCAGCGTGGCCGCGGCGCCCTGGGCCGTCTGGGTGTCCTGCGTGGCATCCTGCAGCACGGACGGCGTGGAATACGGATAGGAAGTAGCCGTGGTGTATGCATCCACGATCCACACGACCTTGTCATCCACGATGGCCGGGTACGGGTTGCCGTCCACCGTCAGGTACGGAGCTACCTTTTCCACCCGCTCCCGCGGGTTGCGGTCGTACAGGATCTGCGACTCGTCCCGCACGGCATCCGAAAGCAGCATGTCCGTGGACTGGAACTTGATCGAGTAAGCCAGACGGTTGAACCAGTTACCCACGCCGGGCCCACCGTTACCGGCGAACGTGGTCTTGGCGTCGCCGGCGTCGTCGTCGTTGGTCTGGGGACGGTCGAGTTCGAGCGGCACGTCGTCCTCGGAACCGCCCACGATGGAGTACTGCGGCGAGTCTTCACCGAAGTAGATCCGCGGTTCGTAGCTGTCCGAGATCTCGCCGGTGGAGGGGATGCCGGACTGCATGAACTCGGGCTTACCGTCCGCCTGGACCTGGGAACCGTACGCTGCCACCACACCGTAACCGTGGGTGTAAACCACAGCCTGGTTGTACCAGCCGTCGATCTGGTCCGGGTTGAGCTCGCGGGTGGATATCACGGTGTCCTGCACTTCACCGTCGATCTCGTAGCGGTCCACGTTCAACATGTCCGGGAACTGGTAGTACGGGCGGAACTGCTGGAGCTGCGCGAACGCGGAGGACACCACGTTGGGATCCAGCAAACGAATGTTCGAGGTGGTCTCGGTGTCCTCGCGCAACGCACCCTGCTCGGTCTGGGTCGTGGCGTCGTAGGGGGTGACCTCGGTGTTGTCCAGGCCGTAGGCCTGCCGGGTCATGTTGATGTTGCGCTGGATGTATTCGTTTTCCAGCGCCTGCTCGGTGGGGGTCACCTGGAAACGTTGGACGGCCCACGGGTACAGGCCACCGGCCACCACGGCCACCACCACCAGCATGGCCGCACCGATCAGCGGGAGCCGCCAGCGGCCGATGAAACCGGCCACGACAAAGAGAATGGCCACCAACAACGCTGCGATGGCCAAAATGCCTTTGGTGGGGATGACGGCTTCCACGTCCGTGTAGAGCGCGCCGGTCCACTTACCCGAGTTCGAGGTCAGGGTGGAGTAGCGATCCAGCCAGAAGTTCACGGCCTGCAGTGCGAGGAACGCCGCCGCGATCGAACCCAACTGGACCCGAGCGGCTCGCGTGGAGTCGATGCCGCGCTCGTGCAGGCGAATACCGCCATAGACGTAATGCATGAGTAAACCGGCCACACCGGCCAACAACAGCGCGGTGACCAAAAAGCCCAGAAGCAGTCGCAGGAACGGCAGGGTGAACACGTAGAAGCTCAGGTCCAGGTTGAACTGCGGATCGGTCTGACCGAACGGTTCCTGGTTGAAGAACAAAGCAACGGTCTGCCACTGGGTGGCAATGGTGGATGCGGCGAACAGGCCGAAGATCACCGGGACGGCGATCATGACGATCCTGCGCACGGGGTCCAGCGCTTGCTGGTACTTGCGCATGGTGTCCGTGGTCTGGGCGGCGTTCTGTTTGGGCCGGGACCTGTAGGCGAGCCACAGGCTCAGGAACATCAGTCCGGCCACGACCAGCGCCGAGACGATGAACAGGCTGATCACCGCGATGTTCTGTGTGACGAACACGCGCAGGTATCCGAGCTGGTCGTACCAGAGGATGTTGGTGTAAACCTGCGTGAAGCCCACGAAGGCGGCGATCAGAACGACCACCGCAATCACCGTGGGGATCAGTGCTCCGCGTTTTTGGCGGCCTCCCGAGGAGGTTCTGGATGGACGGGGGGCAGCAGATCCGGCGGTCACTGATTACCTCTGAGCTTCCTGCGCTGATGAACATGATCTGTTATTAGGTCAAGGTCAAGACTATTCTGCGGGGTGGTCAGTGCACGTGCAATGACACTCCCCGGGGGTGTCATCTGGTACCGCAACTGGGGAGGGCGGAGATATTGCCCGCGGCCGCTTGTTCCACGGCATTGACGGCTTCGCCGAGGTTCTCCACCTCGATCACGTCCAGGCCGTCCGGGACGTGATCGGTGACCTCGTTGCAGTTTCCGCTCGGCGCCAGGAAATAGCGGGCACCGGCGTCCGCGGCGCCCTGAAGTTTTTGCCTGATCCCTCCGATGGGACCGACCTCGCCCTGCGGGGTAATGGTTCCGGTGCCGGCCACGTGTTCGGAGCCCACCATGGATCCGGGGGTCAGCTCCTCGATCACACCGAGCGCGAACATCATGCCCGCACTCGGCCCACCGACCTGGTCAAGTTCGAAATCGACCGTGAGCGGGAACTCGTACTCGGGAATCAAATACACGCCCAGTTGCCACCTGCCCGTGTCCTGGCTGCGCGTGAGGTCCACGTGACGGGTCACGGTCTCATCGCCCCGCTTGACGGTCAGGTCCACGCCTTGGTCCCCCGCCTCGTCCAGACCGTCACGCAGCTGGTCCAGTTCCGTGATGTCTTCGGCGTTCATGGCGACGAGGGTGTCCCCCGGTTCCAGGACACCGTCAGCGGGTGTGTCGGGAATACTCGCGTGCACCTGCAGGGTGGTCTTGAACGGCTTGTCCAGGTAGTCCAGGGCCGCGGCGACCGAATCCTCCTGGGAGGTCTGCATGGCAGCAGCATTGGAGTCGTCCACCTCTTGTCCCGTAAGAGTGGGGTCGTACACGGTGTCCTGGGGCAGCACGGTGTCCGAGGGGTTCAACCAACCCATGAGCACGTTGACCGCGTTGACGTGCCCGGACGGCCCGCCCTTGACGTACACCGTGGTCAAGTCCAGGTTGCCCTCGCTCGGGTACGTCTGCGCACCGTCGATACGCACCAGTTCCCGGTCCTCGAACTGTCCCACCGTATTGAAGGTGGGACCGGAGGATTCAATGACGAAGGGCGCGGGGATCACCACACCGGCGATCAACAGGGCCGCGGTGCCCATGAGGCTCACCGATTCCAGGGATCGCTTCTTGCGCGATCGCGACCACCGCGTGGTGCCATCAGTGCTGCGCACGCGCGCTCCTCTCACCGTTGTCAGGACCGTCATAGCGTACGTGCCTCCCCTGGGAACCGGCCCCGCCGCTCCCCGGCCGGCACGCGACGGCGACGACGACGCTCGGCCGGGTGCGCGGCGTCGGCGGCGTCGTCGGCGTCGGCGTCGGCGGGGCACCCAGCGGGGGTGAGCGGCCGTTCCGTGAGCTGGCAGCGAATTGTGGGGCCGCCCCGGTGGTACTCCCAGGGCCCTGCCGATAGGCTTAATCGAATCCTTTTTCCCCACCCGATTGGCGGTACCCATGAGTTCGAACCCTCCTCGTGACGAGAACGGCGACAACCCGAAGGATCCGTTCCAGGAGATGTTCGAACGTCTGCTCGGATCCCAGGGAATGTCGGGCGAGAACATGCCCGGTGGTATGCCCGTGAACCCGCAGGCGATGTCCATGATGTTCCAACAGATCCAGTCCATGATGAGCTCCGGTGGAACCGATGAGCCCGTGAACTGGGAGCTGGCGCGCAACCACGCCCGTCAGGTCGCCTCGCAAAAGGGCGATCCGTCGGTGACCGGTAAGCAGAAGGGCGCCGTGGACGACGCCATGAAACTTGCCGAACTGTGGCTCACGCCCAACACGGCCTTCGCCGAACCCAGCACCCTGCCCGCGGCCTGGTCACGGGCGGAGTGGATCGAGGCCACCGCGCAAACGTGGAAGGAAATGACCACGCCGGTGGCGGCGTCAGTGTCCAACGCGATGACCGAGGCCATGACCAAGCAGCTGCCTCCCGAGCTCTCCCAGGCCATGGGCGGCGCGGACCTGTCGGGGATGCTGTCCGGCGCGGGTTCCATGTTGTTCGGCATGCAGCTGGGTCAGGCAGTGGGCGCGTTGTCCTGCGAGGTCGTGTCCTCCACGGACGTGGGCCTACCGCTGGCCAAGGACCGCTCGGCACTGGTTCCCTCCAACATTGCCGAATTCAGCGAGGGCCTGGAGCTGCCCGCAACCGATGTGATGCTGTACCTGGGCATCCGCGAGGCCGCTCACGTGCGGTTGTTCCACGGTGCTCCGTGGCTGCGCGATCACGTATTGGGCCTGATCACCTCGTTCGCCGCGGGCATTCACATCGACATGGACCGCATTGAGACCATTGCGCAGGACCTGGATCCCATGGACCCGTCCGGCATCCAGGACGCCCTGTCGTCCGGGGTGTTCAGCCCGCAGATGACCCCCGAGCAGGAAGACACCCTGGCACGCCTGGAAACCGTCCTGGCGCTGATCGAGGGTTGGGTCACGCGCGTCACCGTGGCCTCGACCGGCAACATCCCTTCCGCCGCGGCGCTGACCGAGATGATGTCCCGACGCCGCGCCGAGGGCGGCCCCGCCGAACGCACCTTCGGCTCGCTCGTCGGTCTGGAATTACGCCCGCGCCGGATGCGCGAGGCCGCCGCGTTCTGGGAGCACGTGGAGGGCAAGCGCGGCATCCAGGAACGAGACGGGCTCTGGGAATCTGCGGAACTGCTGCCCAGCAACGAAGACCTCGATGATCCCGAGGGTTTCGAACAGCGCCGTGGCCTGTTGACCGCCAGCGATGACGAAATGGACGCCGCGCTGGCCAAGTTGCTCTCCGGTGGTTACGAGGACTCCGAGGGCGGTCCCGCGGCCGGGGCCGAGGGCGCCGAGTCCGATGCTCCCGCCGGTTCCGACTCCTCCGATCCGAACGGGCCGGGTGGTTCCGAGGGTTCCGCTGACTCCGATGAAGACTCGCCGGAGGAGCCCGGAGACACCCCCAAGGCCTAATCAGTGGCTGCCGACCCCTCCCGCGGGTTGGTATCCGCCCACGCGACGCCGTCCAGGAACTGGGCGGCGTCGCGTGCTTTGGGGTGCCTGCGGGCCAGCGACCAGAATCGGTCGTTGTGCTGGGCCTCCAGCAAGTGCACCAATTCGTGGAGCACCACGGTTTCCAACACCCAGTCCGGCACGACGGCCAGTCGAGTGGAAATCCTGATCACACCGGTGCTGGGAGTTGCCGACCCCCAGCGGGTGTTCTGCCGCGCGGACCATTTCACCTGGGTGGGCTGTGCCTGGCCGTTCAGGTACGTGGCCGATAATTCCTGGGCCATGTGCCACAGGGCCTCATCCGTTCCGCGCCGCCGTGCGTTCTGCCGGGCCCGATCCCGTTTGGCCACGATCTTGGGCACCAGGGTGGTTTTCCACTGTTCCACCTCGCGGCGGGTGGCCGATTGCGGGACGGCCAGGATCACCGTGTCTCCGCTGAAGTGGGCGCTGACCGTTTTTTTCCGGCGAGCGCTGCGTTGCACGAGCACCTCGGGCGAGTCGGAGGGCGGCTGCGGCTCGGGGTGTCGTGGCTGCGCGCTGCGGGGCGGCTGGAACGGGGACATGGTCCGTAGTTCACCACCTGAGGGGTGGTGCTGACCAATCACGGCAGACCCGCTCGAGGTCGCATTTCTCGCCCGGGTGTGCCGTGCTCACGCGAATCCGCGGGCCGTCAGGGTGCACTCGAACTGTGGATGACGGATTTTGTGCTGCGCCTTCCTCGGCTTCTTGACAGCCTGGGACAACCAACCGATCCTCGACCAGCGGAGCAACTCATGGCGCCCACACCCGACACGTCAACGTCTTTTTCGGTGGATCAGCGGCCCTCCGCGTCCGCCTCCCGGCCTGATGAGGTGCATGTGCTGTTCGCGGGTTTGGATCCCGTTGCCGCAACCACCGCCCTGCTCATGGCGGATGCCGGAGTGTGCCTGCTCAATGTCACGGATCCAACTCTCGTGACGGTCCACGATGCAGCGGTGGGGCCCTATCCCTCCGCGCTCGCGGGTTCACCGCGGGAATACGCGCTGCGCAAGCTGCTTCGCGCTCGGTGGCCGCGCTGCGTTCCCTTGAGCGCGCCCGAGCTGTTTTGCTCATCGGTCATCCCCACGGCCGTCATGCTGCGCAGTGCGTGTGTGGCGGGGCCGCTCCCCCAGGACCTTTCCGTACCGGTCTTGGCAACGACACCGGACGCTCACCTGCCCACGATCACGGTCGTCACGGACGGGTCCGTGTCCCTGACCTGGCCCCTGACCCCCTGGTACCGCCGACCATGTCGGGAATGTCTGGAGGTGGCCGTCCGTGACGCCCGCAGGCTGCTGCGCAATCAGCCACTCCGAGATCATGAAGCGGTAGCCACCCCGCACTCCCCCGCCATCACCACGTTGACACGCGTCATTACCGCGTCCCACCTCGCGGCCGAACTGTTGGGCCGGGCCTTGGAATCCGAGGTCACCCCCCGAGACGATGTGGCCGTGGAAGCTCCGGGACGGCTCACGGTCCGCCACGGACTCCACCGGACCGTCTTGACACCCCGCGGGGACTGCCTGTGCACCCTGGACGGTTGACGCAGGTGGATCACACGGAACTGCGGTCCACGATCGACGCCCCACTCCTGCGGGGGATGGGCGGCGCGGGTGCACCACGCACGAGGGACGTTATGACATCCACGATGTAGCGGGCGGTGATGTCCGTGTCCAGCGCCACCATGGTCAGGGGCGGCTGGGCAAGCGCTGCGGCCGGGGAATCGCCGACGCCCACAACGGCCAGGTCACTCGGCGCAGTCAACCCCAGCACTCGCATGCCCGACAGTACCGCCAGCGCTGCGGTGGAATCGTGGGCGCACACACCTGACGCCGCTGGATTCCGCCCCCGCCATGCTTGCAAGGACTCGGCGGCCCCGTGGGGATCAGCGGGAACGTGGAGCACGGCCGGCTCGGGCAGCTGCAGTGACGCGCACTCGCGCCGCAGAACCTCGTATCGCCACTGGGCGGCACCATGCATGTGATCCCCGCCGGTGACCGCGTACACCAGGTGCCGGTGGCCTGCTCGCGTGAGCCGTTCGACCTGCAGTCGAACAATCTCCTCCTCGCGAGGGCCCGTGATCCACCGACCCATGGCATCAGAGCCTGTCCAGGAGACCACGCCGAGCACGCCGTTGCGACGCATGAGCTCGGCGTCGTCATCCCGCAGGTCCCACGCCAGGACTGCGGCGGGCGTCACCGAGGACCATACCTGGGCCGCGGGTCTCCGCGTCCACGCGTGGATCACCATGGACAGACCGACGTGGGCGAACAAGACCGAGAGTCGCTCAATCATGTCCCCGATGTCCTCCGACAGAGCACGCGCCGGGGGAAGATACAGCAGCACCGAACTGGAATGCCCGCGGCTCAGGGACCGCGCCTCCGCCGACGGCGCGTACGACAATTGCTGTGCGGCGTCCAGGACCCTGCGGCGAGTGAGGGGCGAGATGGACTGGTGCGGGGTGTCATTGAGCACAAAGCTGACGGTGGTTCGAGACACCCCGGCCAACCGCGCGACGTCGGCACTCGTGGCTCGACGCGGTGGGTCGTTGCGTCCGTGCATGCCGCGGTATCCCCTTTCAATTCGATCTCCACATGCTAATCAACGCTCGGCGCCGCCAGGCCCGTCGCCCCGTAAATGTGACCTGTTACACTGTGACATCGATCTACTAACACGTGTTAGTAACCACCTTCTCCCCCCACCGAACGCGGCGAATCCGAACGATCAGGCCCCGCGTGGAGCGGTGACACCACCAGAGCGTCGAAAGGCACCATGGAAACGCACACTGTTGATGTGATTATTATCGGCGCCGGTATTTCGGGAATCGGGGCCGCACGGGAACTCGCGGGCACCGCCCACACGGTGGCCATTCTCGAGGCACGGGATGCTTTGGGTGGAACATGGGACCTGTTCCGCTACCCCGGAATCCGGTCGGATTCGGACATGGCTACTTTCGGGTACCGCAGCCGTCCGTGGACGGAGGATCGGAGTTTGGCCACCGGCGAGACCATTTTGACCTACGTCCGCACGGCCGCCGATGAGGCCGGGGTGACGCAGAACATCCGCTTCGGTCAACGGGCGCAACGCGCCGAGTGGTCCTCCGACGCATGCACGTGGACCGTCACCTACCAGAACGAGCACACGGGCGAGGTGTCCCAGATGACCGGGCGGTGGCTCTTCATGGCCACCGGGTACTACCGCTACGACCAGGGCTTCACCCCGGACTGGCCCAGCCTCGGAGACTTCCAGGGCCGGGTGGTTCACCCGCAGCTCTGGCCGGACAACCTAGAAGTGGCGGATCGGCGGGTGGTTGTGATCGGCAGCGGAGCCACGGCCGTGACGCTCGTGCCCGCCCTGGCGGAGCTGGGCGCCCGCGTGAGCATGGTGCAACGATCCCCCTCGTACGTGGCCTCCGTGCCCGGCCGGGACGAGACCGGTATGACAGTGCGCAAGTGGCTGCCCCCTCGTGTGGCCGGGGAAGTCAACCGGTGGCGCAACATCATGCGGGGCATGATGATCTATGAATACAGCCGACGCCGCCCCCGGGCCATGAGGGAATTGCTGCACAAGGGTGTCGCCAGACATTTGGGCCCTACCTTCCCCGTGGCCGAACATTTCACCCCCGATTACGATCCCTGGGACCAGCGCTTGTGTGCGGCACCGGACGGAGACTTCTTCGAGGCCATCCGCTGCGGGCAGGCCGAGGTTGTAACCGACACCATCGAGCGGTTCACCCCCGACGGCATCATGTTGGGCACGGGGCGCCATCTGCCGGCGGACGTGATCGTGACGGCCACGGGACTGAATGTGCAGTTCTTCGGCACCATGGACCTCGTGGTGGACGGTGAAACGATAGATCCCGCTACCCGCGTGAGCTACCGAGGCATGATGCTCGACGGTGTACCCAACCTGGCCTTCTCCATCGGGTACACGAACTCGTCCTGGACCCTGCGCGTGGACCTGGTGACGAGGTACTTCCGCCGTGTCCTGGACCGTGCGAAGCGGCAGGGCGCTCGGATGGTCACACCTCGTTATTCCGGCTCCAGGTCTGAGCTGCGTCCCCTCCTTGACCTCGCTTCGGGCTACGTTCGACGCGGCGCCCATTTGATGCCCCGCCAAGGCCGCCGCGGCGCGTGGCTCGTCCGACAGAATTATCTCCGGGACTGTGTGTTGTTCCGCCCGGGCACCGAACTGGACAGCCAGCTCGACTACGCGATGACATCCGATGCCGCAGCGGAGGTGAACTCATGACCACCGATACGTGGAACGGTCTCCGGTACCGCGTCACCGGTCGGGGCAGACCAGTGCTCCTTATCCACGGCATTGGTCGTAGCCTCTCGGACTGGGACGACCAGCATGAGCGGCTGAGTGATTTTTATCAGGTGTGGAGCGTGGATCTCCCCGGATTCGGGGCTTCCCAACCACCACCCCACGGGATGCGGCTAGAGCATCTGGCCCACCTGATGGCAGATTTCATTCGCGGCATGGACATCGGCCCCGTCCATCTGGGTGGAAACAGTCTTGGGGGCGCAGTGGCAATGCAGTTGACGGCGGACCATCCCGGGCTCGTGTCCAGTCTGTTGCTGGCGAATTCGGCGGGCTTCGGCCGGGGGGTGAGCCCCGTTCTCCGGTTGGCAAGTATCCCCGGAGTGGGCGAACGACTACTGCGGCCCAGCCGCAAGGGGTCTCAACGGTCCGAACACGCCATGTATCACGACCCGCGTTTCGCCACGCCCGCCCGCGTGCAGCGTGGTTTCGACCTGGCACAGCGTCCGGGAGGCACAGAAGCCTTTCTCGACATGCTGCGTTCGCTCGGCTCCGTCGCCGGGGTCAAGAGTGGGTGGCGGCGAGCGCTCACGCCCCGTGTCCGTGCCACCGGTATCCCCACGTTCATCGTGTGGGGCGACAAAGACGCCGTCCTGCCCTTCCGGCATCTCAAGCGCGGGGCCCGGATGCTGCGCGCAGCCACTCACCGGTTCCCGAACACGGGTCACGGTCCGCAGATCGAACAAGCCGATGAATTCGCTCGCCTGGCCCGGAAGTTCTGGGACGGCGTCGATCAAGGAGACAGCATGTCCTTCAGCCCCGAGAGCAAGAAACCCCGGGGTCTCCAGCCCTTCCAGTTCGGTGTTGGAAGCGCGGTCATCACGGGCGCGGCCAGTGGCATTGGACGCGCAACCGCCATGAACCTTGCCGAGCGCGGCAATGATCTTGCGCTCGTGGACCGGGACAAGACCGGTCTCGATGCCGTCAAGGCGGAACTCACCCGCCAACACCCGGGCTTGGTCATCACTACCCACGAGGTGGACCTGGCGCAGCCCGTTGACTTCGATGGTCTGGCGGCGGCCGTGGCCGCGGAGCACCATCGGTTGAGTCTGCTGATCAATAACGCGGGCGTGGCCCTGAACGGAACAGTGGATGAGATCTCGATGGCGGACCTCGACTGGGTGCTTGCCATCAATCTGCGGGCACCCATAGCCATGACCAAGTCGTTCCTGCCCTACCTGCAACGGGAACACGGCGCACACATCGTCAACGTCTCCAGCTTGTACGGTCTGGTGGCACCGGCGGGGCAGAGCGCATACGCGGCCAGTAAGTTCGGCATCCGTGGCTTCACCCTGGCCCTGCAGTCCGAACTGATTCCTCGGGGCATCGGCGTGAGCGTGGTGCACCCCGGTGGGATCGCCACGAACATCGCCCGCAACTCGCGCACCGGCTCCCTCCTGGGCAACGAGGAAGCGCAACGTCGGCGTGCTCAGTTTGCGCGTTTCCTCACCATGCCCCCGGAGCGTGCCGCAGCGCAGATTGTGGACGCTGTGGCGCAACGGAGGGAACGTGTGCTCATCACACGGAAGGCGGTTCTGGTGGACGTGATCTCACGAGTGATGCCCGTCAATCATCGGCATTATCTGGCGCGTCAACTCCACAAGACCCGGTAATCGATCGCGGCCCCGGAGCTCGGCTGATCACGCCCCGGTCTTCGCGCTCATCCGACGCGGCGAGCCCTACGCTGGGCGGCGTTCGAGGACCCCGCGGGCAAGATCGCGTCCAGGAACCGCGAGCGTGATCGGGTCGGCCGGCCCCCCGGTGTCCGAGACAGGGACCATGACAGCACGAGGTGCTCGCGGGCGCGGGTGATGCCCACGTAGAACAGCCGGCGTTCTTCGTCCACGCCGTCCGCCGTCTCCGCGAAGGAGATGGGCATGAGCCCCTCGGACAGCCCCGCGAGAAACACCGCATCCCACTCCAGGCCCTTGGCGGAGTGCATCGAGGCCAGTGTCACGCCGTCCATCACCGGTGCCTCCTGAGCCTTGGCCCGCCGTTCCAACTCGTCCGAGAACTGCTGAAGGGTGAACTCCTCGTCCTCGTCCGAGGCACGATGGGCCATGGAGTCCGCCAGGGACACCAACGCGGACAGCGACTCCCACCGGGCACGAGTCGCACTGTCCGAGCGGGGCGCGCGGGCCGAATAACCCAGGGAACTGAGCATGTCCCTGACCTGCTGCGGGACCTGGACGGGAGCATCCCCCAGTGTTTTGGCCGCGGACCGGATCTGCACGAGTGACTGCCGGATCTCGGGGCGGTTGAAGAACCGTTCGGTGCCGCGCAGTTGAAAGCCGATGTTCACATCGGCGAGCGCGGCCTCGAAGGCCTGGGATTGCCCGTTGGTGCGGAACAGGACGGCGATCTCCCGGGCGGGAACGCCGTCGTCAATGAGGTCCTGGATGCGCGTGGCGACCCCGGCGGCCTCGGCCTCGTCGTCCGGGTATTCGTTCCAGGACGGCTCGGGACCGGCCGGGCGCTGGGAGATCAGCTGGAGCGGCGTGGCCCAGGTTCCGGGGGTGGACCCGGCAGCGGGTCGGCGCGCGGCGAGCAACTGGTTGGCCGTGTTGACCACCTGGGGAGTCGAGCGGTAGTCGCGGATCAATTCCACCACGCGCGCATTCGGATGACGGGACGGGAATTCGAGTAAGTGCCGGGAGGTCGCGCCGGTGAACGAGTAAATCGTCTGCGAGGCATCCCCCACCACGCAGAGGTCGTCCCGCTGCCCGAGCCACGCATCGAGCAACCGTTGCTGCAGCGGCGAAACATCCTGGTACTCATCCACCACGAACTGACGGTACTGGGAGTGGACGGCGGCGGCGATCCGCTCGTCCTCCTCCAGGATGCCCACGGTGATGAGCAACACGTCCTCGAAGTCGATCAGGTGGCGATCCGCCTTGAGATCCTCGTAGGACTGGTAGAGCCGCTGCATGGTGCGTACGTCGTAACCCATGGGCATGCTGCGCTTCTCGGCCGCGGCGGCGTAGGTGTCCGGGGTGAGCATGGAGACCTTGGCCCACTCCACCTCTCCCGCAACGTCGCGCACGGTGGCCCGGTCGGTGGTCAGGCGCATGGCCTGGGCCGCTTCGGTCAACAACCGGGCCTTGTGATTGACCAGACCGGGCGGGGGCCCGCCCACGGCCTGCGGCCAGAAATACTGCAATTGCCGCAGCGCGGCGGAGTGGAACGTGCGCGCCTGCACACCGGGGGCCCCCAGCTGACGCAGGCGCTGCCGCATTTCATTGGCAGCCCGCGCGGTGAACGTGAGCGCCAGGGTTTTCTGGGGTGTGTAAACACCGGTGGCGATTCCCCAGGCAATGCGGTGGGTGATGGCGCGGGTTTTGCCCGTGCCCGCCCCGGCTCGCACGCACACGGGTCCCTGCAGGGTGGTGGCCACCACGCGTTGTTCGGGATCCAGGCCGCCCAGGATACGTTCTTCGGCGGATGCGTCACTCCCCATGTGTTCAGGCTCCTTCCGGTATCGGTTCGCCCAGCCAGCTCGCGATCAGGGCGTGAGCGATCGAGATACGGCCGGGGAGCACAATGGCCCGTTCCCCCGCCGCGGCCTTCAGTTCCGCCCGGGTGAACCATCTCAAGTCGAGGATTTCCTGACCGTCCGGCGTGAAGTCGACGGTGTGTGCGACGGCTCGGAATCCGAGCATGAGCGAACGTGGGAACGGCCACGGCTGGGAGCCCTGGTAATGCACCGATCCCACCACGATGCCCGCTTCTTCGAAGATTTCGCGCACCACCGCTTGCTCCGCGGATTCGCCCGGCTCCACGAATCCGGCCAGCGTGGAGTAGCGGTTGCTCGCCCACAGCGACGACCGGCCCAGCAGAATGCGTTCGCGCTCCGGGTCCTCATGGCCGTCGGTGATGGCAACGATGACCGCGGGATCGGTGCGGGGAAAATGCAGCGTCTGGTCCTCGGGACATTCCCGGGCCCAGCCGGAGCGAATCACCTCGGTCACCGTGCCGCACCGCGGGCATCGCGGGTGGTCACGGTGCCACAGGCCCACCGACTGCGCGGTGACCAGCAGGGACGTTTCCTCCGGTTCGAGTTCGGTGCCCAACGTTCGTAAACCCGCCCGCACGACGTCGTTCTGGCCGGGGACCTCCGCGCCCGCCGGAAAACTGCGCAGCAGCACCGGTGCGTCGTCCCCGCGCAGCCTGCCCAGGTAGACGTCCGGGTGGGCGGGGTCCCCGCTCGCGGCAGGGGCGGCGGCGTACTCCTCGAGCACCAGGTGCCCGTCGCGCACGGGCGCGTCACCACCCACCATGACGAGCACCCGTGCCGACGGATCGGTACCTGCCTCGGCTCGCAGGTCCCGGTGTTCGCGGTCCACGGCGTCGCGGTCGAAGGCCGACGCCGCAAACGGCAGGTCCCCGGGATCCAGGCCGGGCACGGTGCGGTCGGGTGTCCAGGTGTTGGGTTCGGAAGGAGTCACCCGTCCACTGTAGTCGGCGTGTCCCGGTAGCTCCCCGGCGGCTGTGGGTAACCGTGGTGCCCGTGCTCAGGGCGCGGCCGGTAGTGTGGACGAGGTGAGAACGACCCCCGAATTGCTCGCAGCCATTGCCGCCGCAGCCGTGCCCGGTATCGCCCCGGTAGCGACCGGTCCTTCTCCCGACGACAATTCGGACTTCCGGTCGTGCGTGGTCAAAGACACACAGAATAAGCGGTGGCGTGTTCGCAGCCCCCTCCATGCCGAGGCCAGCATCAGGTTGGAGACCGAGCACCTGGTCCTCGGGGCCTTCACACCATCGGTTCGCGCGCACCTCCCCTTCCATCTGCCCAGCGTGGTCGGTTCGGTTGAGCAATCCGGGCTGCGCACATTCGTGTACTCCCATCTGCCCGGCACCACGCTCACCCTGGTGGAGATGTCCCGGCAGAACGAGAACCCCGTGGCGCCTTCCCGTGCGCCCGCGCCCAGCGCAGAACCTCGCGCTGCCCTGGCCGTCCAGGTCGGCCGGGCACTCGCGGCCGTCCATTCACTTCCCCGCGCCCTGGTCATGGACGCCGATCTGCCCGCCTACAGCGCCGAGCAGTGCCGCAGCCGCATGCTCCACGATCTGGACCGGGCCGCCGCAACCGGTCGGATCCCCGGCCAGCTGTTGCGCCGCTGGGAGCAAGCGCTCGAGGACACCACCCTGTGGCGGTTTTCGACCCGCGTGGTGCACGGTGATCTGCACGAGGACAACGTGATCGTGCACGAGGGCGCGCTGGGTGCCTTGACCGGGTGGAGCGATCTGCACGTGGGTGACCCCGCCGTGGATTTTGCGTGGCTCGTGGGCATGGCGAACTCCCAGTTCGCGGACACCGTGCTGGAGACGTACTCGGTGGCCGCAGTTCAACCGCCCGACCGGCATCTCCTACGCCGAGCGCACCTGGCCGCGGAATTCGCCTTGGCCGAGTGGCTGGTGCGCGGGGTGGACCGCGGCGTCGAATCCATGGTCAAGGACGCCGAGGGGATGCTCAACACCCTGACCCTGGACGTGGAACGTACCGGCTCTCCCGCGCCCGGGGTGATCCCGGAGCCGCCCGCTGCGGAGCCCGAGGAGCAGGATGAGCAGTCGGGTCCGGAAATGTCCACGCCGGTGCCGTCCGGGTCCGCCCAACCCTCCGCTGCGCGCCCCGCGGAATGACTCCTGGGCGGCACGCAGTGTCGAGCGCAGAGCGCACCCGGTGGGGCGGGCCCGCTCAGCCGTGCATCGAGTACATCGACTCGACAATGGCCTCCAATTCCTTGTCGGTCGCGAGATCATGCGGGCGAACTTCCTTGTCCTCGCTCACGTAGTAGAACGCGGCGGAGACATCCGCCAGGTCCAGGCCGTGCAACCGCGCGAAGGCCAGACGGTAGAGCGCCAGCTGCCCTGACTTGCGGCGCAGGTCCTTCCCCCGGGGCACGCGCCCGGTTTTCCAGTCGATGAGTTCCCAGCCACCCGAGTCCGTGCGGAAGACGGCGTCAATGCGACCGCGGACGGTCACCGAACCCACTGGTGTCTCCACGGGTAACTCGATGGCATACGGCTGACGGCTTGCCCACTGACTGTTCTTGAACGTTTCGGCCAGCCCGGGAAGGTCAAGTTCTTCATCCACATAGTCATCCGCGCCGGGTAACTCGTCCATGTCGAAGATCGCCGAATCCCCGAAGAAGTTCTCGACCCACGTGTGGAACGTGGTGCCGGCACGAGCGGCAGAACCGGGGCGGGCGGGCATGGGACGGCGCAGTCCCATGATGAACGCCTCAGGGTTGGTGTCCATGGCCACCAGCGCAGACGCGGACACGTGTGACGGCATGTGCACGGTGTTGCGCTGCTCCACCGCATCGCGCTTGGCCAGAAGAAGTTCCGCCTCTCGCCGCCATCGGGTGACCATTGCGCCGTGTTCCCCCTCTTCGAGGTGTTGCGCGGTGAGCTCCCGGGTAGTATCGAAGCCACCGGCCTGCACCGCGTGTGCCGCGCGGTCCATGCGTGCACGCCGCCCGCTGTGCACCGGTGTCGAGACCGTGACCTTTTCCCGACCGTCCACGGAGCGCTCCTTCCGGACGATCTCCGGGCCTTCCAGGGGATCGTACGGCCACAAAGCGCTCACCACGGTGTCCGCCTGCGGATTCTCGGTGCCCGGTTCCACCTCCGCCCACTCCCCCAGTTCCACTCCCGGGTGGGACTCCTCCGTCATGGCTCGCACGGCGTCCAGGAAGACCGACGGCTCATGTGCCGTCTTGGCCGTCCCACGGAACACCGAGCACGAGAGCTCGAGCAGTGTCTTGGCTCGTGTGCACGCCACGTATGCCAGACGACGTTCTTCGGCCTCGTCGTGCGCGCCCGCGTCTTCCAGGAAGAGTTCGAAGGATTCTTTGAACGTTTCCACGTCCGTGGGATCGGCATTCCATTGCGGTAACTGCTGAGCATCACCGCGCAGCGGCCAGGGCAGTTTGGCGGCGTCTCCGGTCCACGCGGACTTTCTCTTGGACGGGAAGTCCCCCTGATTCATGCCCGGCACATACACGTGATCCCATTCCAGGCCCTTGGCCGCGTGCACGGTGAGCAGCTGTACGGCGTCGTGTCGGGTGTCCTCGGGGGGCAGCTCCAGCCCGTTCTCCTCGTGCGCGGCAGCCTCGAGCCAGGAAAGGAACGTTGCGACGTCGTGCGTGCGAGTGGTCGCGCTGAACTGGACGGCCTGGTCGTAAAAGCTGTCGATGTTCTTGCGCGCCTGAGCGGGCGTCATTCCGGGGTTCGCTGCCAACTCCACGTCCAGACCGAGGGTCGTTTCCACCTCGTGGATCACGGAGGTGAGTTCATCCCCGAGCGCCGACCGCAAGTGACTGAGCTCGGAACCCAACCGCCGCATCCGGCCCAGAGCTGGGGCGCTGATCGAACGGCCACGATGGGACACCCAGGTGTCCGACGGCAGCGTTTCAATGGCCTCGATCAGACTGGCCCGGTCCACGATGTCCCCCTCGGCCACCGTCTCCGTAGGGTCCTGCGCGGGTAGTTGGGCGAGCTCTTCCGCGGAGAGCTCGGTCCCCCGGGCAGCGGCGGCACGGGAGCGGGATGTTTCGAGATGGCCCGCCCAGTCTCCCAGTGCCGCGAGGTCCTTGGGGCCGATCCGCCAGCGAGCACCCGCCAACAACCGGGCCAGGGCGTCGGAACGGCCCGGATCGGTCAGGACGTAGAGCGTGGCCACGATGTCAGCGACCTCGGGGGTGCTGAGCAACCCGCCCAGCCCGACCACCTCGTAGGGCACGTCCAACGCTTCGAGTTCCAACCGGATCGGTTCGAACTGGGCTCGCTTTCTGCACAGGACCGCCATGGTGGGCATCTCCTCCAGCGGCTGGCCCTCGTGCGCTCCCCGCTGTTGGGCTATGGCCCGCGCCGTGGCCTGGGCTTCGTGCGAGTCCGTGACGTACCGGCTGACCCGCACGGACCCCACCGAGGCGTGGGGTGAGGCATCGAGCGGGGGAACCTGTACGGTACTCGCGGAGCGGTTCCACTCCGGGGGCGTTCGCAGGGGCGCGGCAATCCGGTTGGCGACCTCCAGGACCGACTGACAGTTGCGCCACGCGACGGTGAGGAAACTCGAATCCGCAAATGCTGCCGGCTCGGCGGACTGGCCGTTACTGCGCGGGAAGTTCTCGACAAAGCTGAACAGTTGTCCCGCCGATGCCCCGCGGAACCCGTAAATGGACTGCTGCGGATCGCCCACGGCCATGACGCAGTGACCCTCACCGAACAGCCCGGAGAACAACTTGAGCTGGGCGTGGGAGGTGTCCTGGAATTCGTCCAGCAGGACCACCTTGAACCGGTCGCGCTCGGTGGCACACGCTCGAGGATCGACGTTGACGATCTCTGCCGCGAGTGCCAACAGGTCGCCGTAGTCCAGGGCGGACTCGTAGGCCTTGGCCCGTTGGAACCGCTCGACCAGCTGCGCGAGAAGTTCCGTGGTTTCCAGACGGTTGAGGGCGTCCTGGGCCGGCTTACCAATGCTCTTCTTCCGCCCCACGGGTGGGACGTCCGCGCAGCTCATCCGGAACTGGTGGGCCCATTGACCGACACGGGCCGGAGCTACCAGGTGCTCGGAGGACTCCGACGCCAGACTCATCAAACCGGCGGTGAGCGTGGAGACGGCGGCCATGCTTTCCGGCAGCGGCCCGTCCCAGCTCTCCACCAGACGGTGCGCCAATTGCCACGCTTGCGCCTGTCCCAGCAGAACGGTGTCCGCTTCGACGCCGAGTCGCAGTCCGTAGCTGCGCACCAGAGAGTTCGCGTAGGAGTGGTAGGTGCTCACGGTGGGTTCCTGCGGCACCGCGGGATCCTCCGTGGCACCGGGCTCGGGCGCGAAGGGTGACTGATGGGGGGCCGTGGCCAGCTGCGCGTCCGGACCCAGCAGTCCCGAGCGGCGCAGCCCGCGTAGTTTGCCTTGGATCCGCTCCGCCAATTCACCGGCGGCCTTGCGGGTGAAGGTCACGCCCAGGATCTGTTCCGGTTCCACGAGTTTGTTGGCCACCAACCACGCCACGCGGTCGGACATGGTGGTCGTCTTTCCGGAGCCCGCTCCGGCCACCACGAGCCGCGGCGTCAGCGGAGCGGCAATGACCTGGGCCTGCTGCTGGGTGGGCGGGAAATCCCCCAGGGCCTCGGCAATGTCGAAGGGAGAGTACTGGGGGGTGGTCATTGTTCGCTCACCTGTCGACCTTCTGCGCACAACGGACACACCCAGGGCAGAGTGCACCGTAAACCAAAACTGGATCCGTGTTCCGAATCATGCCGTGCTTCGAACCGCGTTCCCGCAACCAGCTCGGCGGCACGCGTAATGAGATCCCTGGCCCAAACATGGTCCGGGTCCAGGGGCGGCTGGTGTTGGGTTCCCACCTTTTTGGCGCTCGTTCCCAGTTGCACCAGCAGTGCCCCGCCCGGTTGGGCAATGACAGTTCCCTGGGGCAGCTCAATGGGCTCGGAGGCCGCGTGCCGTACCGCTGCCTCCGGGTCTTCACCGACGGCTGCAGCCTTTTCTCTGAGCTCGACCTCGCGCCGCATCTGCTCGCCCGCCCCGGCTTGCAGTGCGACCTGGTAGGCGCCCAGCTGCGGGTGATTCTCGATCTTCTTGCCCACCGGTTGGGACTTCCCTGTCTTGAGATCGACCACCACATGATGGCCGTGGGAATCAACCTCGAGCCGGTCCACCCGACCGCGCAACAGAGCATCCCGGGCGGCGCCCCGCACCAGCACGTGGAAGCTCCCCTCGACACCGACCAACTCTCGACCGTCGTCCTTACGCGCATTGATCACGTACTCCGCGAACTTGCCCAACATGGCCTCCGCACGCTCCAATTCGGCATCGGTGACCCACCCCGGTGGCATGCCCAGGCTCGGCCACCGGCGGCGCAGCTCGGCAATCAGCTCCGTGCTCGGAGAGTCCGGCATGGTTTCGGCAATATCGTGCACGAGCGTTCCCAGGCTGCGGCTGAAGTCGGTGACCTCCTCGGCCTTGGCCTCGCTCACGAACCAGTCCAGGGGCGAGCGGTGAATGGTTTCGATCTTGGAGGGTGACACCGGAATGGGCTCGTGCGGGGCGAACAAGGGCCCGTCACTGCTGAGCGGTGCCCACCCCCACCATTCGTTCGGATCCGCCCCGCGCACGGGTTCCGAAAGCGATGTGAACTCATGCAGCAGCCGTGCCGCCGCTTCCCCCAATTCGGGGGCCTCATCCGCAGCGAAAACCGTGCGTCGTAGCGAACCTGTCAGTTGGCGCAGGGTCAGTGGCACGGGAGCAGCCAGGTGTTCGAGCTCGATACCCGAGTCCTCACCGTCCCATCCGGAGGCCACCAGGTCCAACAGCTCGGACGGCTGCTCGTCCTGATTGGAGACCGCCGAGACGACGAGCGAGGAGCTCGCGCGTGACACCGCCGTGGCGAACTGACGCAGTTCATCGAAGCGCACTTGTCGCAGCCGGTCCAGTGGTCCGATCCGCGCGGCTTGCTCCACCCCGAAGTCCAAGGCATCGGTGAGGACGTCCGTTCCGAGCAACTGGCCACGCAGGGTCGTGTTGGGCCACACACCCTGCTGCACCCCGGCCACGACCACGTGTTCCCATTCCCGGCCCGCGGATCCCGCCGGAGTCAGGATCGACACGTTGTCCTCGGCCGGGGCGCGAGCGGCCAGGGTGTCCATGGGCAGTTCTTGGTGCTCCATGTAGTCCATGAAGGCCTGAGCGGTGGCTCCGGGAACCTGGTCCACAAAACGTTCGGCGGACTCGAAGAGGCCCACTACGGCGTCCAGATCGCGATCGGCTCGCACCGAATCCGCGCCACCCGAAATAGCCCGCCGCCGCCACGGCTCGGCCACCCCGGACGCATCCCAGAGCGCCCACAACACCGATTCGGCGGTGGCACCGGGTACGGCCAACGCCTCTTGGCCCGCCTGCAACATGTCCGCGATCCGATGGGCCGGGCCCGATCGCACTCCGGCGGCCTCGAGCAGCACACCGTGGGTCAGGGCCTCGACCAGCAGGGTGTCACTGGTGCGGCCACCGCCGCTGCTCAGCTCATGGACCCGCAGCCGCTGCCGGATACGACGCACATCCATGGGTGACGCGCCCCCCAGCCGTGATGTCAGCAATGACACGGCTGCTTCTGCGGTGAGCAACCGTGGCCGCTCATCACCGGCCGCGGTGCCCTGGGGCTCATCCGTATCGACTTCAACGCCTGCCTGCTCGGCATCCAGCAACAGCCGCAGCGCATTGAGCAGGGGTATCACGGCCGGTTCCTCGCGCAACGGGGTTTCCGCCGCGGAGGATGTGGTGGGGACACCCAGGGACGCCAACTGCCGCGTCAGTTCGGACAGCTGGGCGCCGCTGCGTACAATCACCGCCATCTCCCGGTAGGGCACGCCTCCCAATACATGCAGCCGCAGGAAATGGTCCGCGCACCATCGGGCCTGAGCAGTGGGCGAGTCGAAGACCACCGCGCGCACCGAACCAGGGTCCTCCCCCGGCGATTCCGGTGCTCGGTTGGTCCGGGCCCCTGCCACCACCGAAATGGCCCGGGAGACCCGCTGCCACGATTGATTGATCTTCGCGGGGAGCCTGTGCGTGAGCTCCAGTGACCTCCGCTGCAGTGGGTACCGATCCGTCCCGACTCGGTCCCCAAGAGTCCGCAGCAGGTCCGGTCGGGCACCTCGGAATCCTTGCACGGTGGTATCCGGGTTGGCGGTGTAGATGGCATCCGCTCCGCGCGTCAGTACACCGATCATGCGGTGGACGGATGGCGTGGCCTCCTGAAGGTCGTCCACCAGGACCACGGCCAATCGCGCACGTTCCTCCTCGAGGAACTCGGGGTTCTCCTCGAGCACCCTGGCGGCCCGGTCCACGAGCGCGGACGGGTCGAAGGCGTTGGGCATCCGCAGCGCACGCACTTGCTGGTACTCCGCACGAAAGGCCGCAGCCGTGCGCCATTCCGGGTGCCCCAGAGGTTCCGCCCACCGGGCCAGTTGTTCCGGGGGCATACGATATTCGTTCATCCGGTCGAACAGTTCGCGCAGTTGTCCCCTGAATCCGCGGGTTTGCAAGGCACGATCCAGATCGGGAGGCCACACCATTCCCGTCCCGTGTCCCGCGGTGTGCCCGCGCATCATGTCAGCAATGAATGCATCCTGTTCGGGCCCCGACAGCAGCACGGGTGCCTCGACGACACCGGGTAGCAACCCCTTCCCATGAGCTCGACGCAGCAGGTCGAACGCATACGCCTGCCAGGCCCTGACCAGTGGCGTGCTGATGGTCGCTGCCGCCCGTTCACTGATGGCATCGCGCAGTTCCGCGGCCTGGGTTCGAGACGGCGCCAACACCAACAGTGACTGCGGATCCGCACCCGCCGCCAGACGATGCACCACGAATTCCACGACCGTGCTCGATCGCCCGGTTCCCGGAGCACCCAGCACCAGCACCGGCCCGTGCCCCGGTTCCAGCTCGATCACGGCCCGCTGGTGCGCGTCCGGAATGAACTCCCGGCCCCTCCCCGTCACGGTGCGCGGCGGAAGAATCCGCCATGGGGTCTCGTGCTGCATCTGCATGTTCCCATCACATCACGCCCGGCGGACACGCATAACAACACTCACGGGCCGAGCCGGTAGCGTGATGGCCATGCCTTCCCCGCAGCACCACTCTTCGCAAGAACAGCCGGCTCTCTTCGACGTACCCGAAACCGTCCGAGCTCCGGAGGGCACAACAACCGCGGAGAATCCCGTGCAGGACACGCTGTTCGACATCGACCCCGCAACGCCCTGGACCGAACTCCCCAGGGCGTGTTTCGATCTGGAAACCACCGGGCGCGATCCGCAGACCGCCCGCATCGTCACGGCATCGGTGGTGCTCGTTGCCCCGGACGGTACGGTGCTCGAGGAGTGGGAGTGGCTCGCCGATCCCGGCGTGGAGATCCCGGAGGCCGCGGCCGCGGTCCACGGCATCAGCACCGAGAAGGCGCGGACCGAGGGTCAGTCCGCGAGCGACGTCGTCGCCGAATTGACCACCGTGCTGAGCGAACTGTGGACGGACGGTACGCCCGTGCTCGCGTTCAACGCCGCCTACGATCTGACCGTGCTGGCCAGGGAGTGCGAGCGTCACGAGGTCCCCGGGGCCCAGCCGTTCCCGGTGCTCGACCCGTTCATCCTCAACAAGCAGGTCCACCGGTTCCGCAAGGGCAAACGCACGCTGGGTGCGCTGTGCGAGGAGTACGGCGTGGTCCTGGACGCCGCCCACACCTCGGCGGCGGACGCCCTGGCCACCGAGCGGCTGGCCGCCGCCATGGCGCAGAAGTTCGGCGAGTTACAGACCTCGGCGAGCGAACTCCACCACGCGCAGATCGGCTGGGCCGCCGAACAGGCGGCCTCCCTGCAAGAATATTTCCGACGCCGCGATCCGGACGCCGTGGTGGACGGCACCTGGCCGGTCCACCCGCGGGGCTGACCAACCGTCAGCGCCAAGCCGCGGGAGCCCTTGAAAACGAGTCACCAGCCAATGAGGCCTTACTGCACGGTAGACCGCTCTACCGTGCAGTAAGGCCTCATCACATGGCGTGCCACCCGCGGACCGAGAATCAGCGCTGCTCGGGCTGCGCCTCCGCGGCGGCCTGAGCCGCGGTCGGCAGGGCAGAAATGATCCGGTCCATGGCCGAGTCGTCGTGGGCCGCGGACAGGAACCACGCCTCGAAGACCGACGGGGGCAGGTACACGCCGGCCTCCAGCATTGCGTGGAAGAACGGGGTGTAGCGGAAGGCCTCCTGCGCCTTGGCATCCGCGTAATTGTGCACACCGGTGTCGCGAGTACCGAACGCGATCGAGAAGAGGTTGCCCGCTTCCTGAATCGAGTAGTCCACCCCCGCGGCGTCCATCGCCGAACCCAGGGCGTCCCGTAGTTGCTCGGAACGACGATCGATCGTCTGGTAGGCAATGCGATCGGCGCACTTGAGCGTGGCCAGCCCGGCCGCCATGGCGATCGGGTTACCGGACAGCGTGCCCGCCTGGTAGACCGGACCGATGGGCGCCAAGTAATTCATGACGTCCGCGCGACCACCCAGTGCCGCGGTGGGCAGGCCGCCGCCGATCACCTTGCCGAACGTGAACAGGTCCGGGGCCCAGCCGCCCTCGGCCTCGTTGCTCAGGCCCCAGTAGCCGGCCTCGTGCACGCGGAAACCGGTGAGCACCTCGTCAAAGATCATGAGCGCACCGTTGTCGCGGGTCACGCGGCGGATCTCGGCGTTGAAGTTGTTCTCCGGGGTCACCACGCCCATGTTGCAGGGGGCGGCCTCCGTGATCACCGCGGCGATCTCACCCGGGTGATCCGCGAACGCCCGTTCCAGGGCAGCCACGTCGTTGTACGGCAGCACCAGCGTCTGGGACGACGTCGCTTCGGTCACGCCCGCCGAGCCGGGCAGCGCCAACGTGGCCACGCCCGAACCGGCCTCGGCCAAGAGCGAGTCCACGTGACCGTGGTAGCAACCGGCGAACTTGATGACCAGGTCACGGTCGGTGAACCCGCGGGCCAGGCGCAGCGCGGTCATGGTGGCCTCGGTGCCGGTGGAGACCATGCGGATCTCCTCCACGGGTCCCACACGATCCACGAGCAGCTCGGCCAGCTCGGTCTCTCCGCGCGTGGTCGCGCCGAAGGACAGCCCGCGCTCCACGGCTTCGTGCACCGATTCGAGCACCACGGGGTGGGAGTGGCCCAGCAGCGCCGGACCCCACGAACCCACCAGGTCCACGTACTCGCGGCCGTCCACGTCGGTCAGGTACGGGCCCTTGGCCGCGGAAATGAACGGCGGGGTTCCGCCCACGGAGTTGAAGGCGCGCACCGGGGAGTTCACCCCACCGGGCATCACGCGTTGGGCACGGTCGAACAGTTCTTGGGAGACACTCATGAGATTACTTGGTTCCTTCCACCGGGCATCACCCCGATCACGTGCGCCGCGGCCGGTCTGGGCCCGCGCGGCGGTAGTCTGACTTAGTTCCCGTTGTCCTGGCGGTACCAGCGCGCCAGTTCGGCGGCGTAGTACGTCAAAATCGAATTGGCTCCCGCGCGCTTGATGGACAGCACGGATTCCTTGACCGCCGCGTCGCGGTCAATCCAGCCGTTGCCCGCTGCGGCCTCGATCATCGCGTACTCACCCGAGATCTGGTAGGCGGAGACGGGCACCGGGGACACCTCGGCCACGTCGCGCAGGATGTCCAGGTAGCTCATGGCCGGCTTGACCATGACCATGTCCGCGCCCTCGTTCAGGTCCAGTTGCAGCTCGTGCAGGGCCTCGCGGCGGTTGGCCGGGTCCATTTGATAGGTCTTGCGGTCCCCGGTCAGCGCCGAATCCACGGCCTCGCGGAACGGCCCGTAGAACGCCGAGGTGTACTTGGCGGAGTACGCCAACACGGAGACGTCATGGTGGCCGGCGGAATCCAGTGCGGCCCGGATCACGCCCACCTGACCGTCCATCATGCCGGAAGGACCCACCATGTGCGCGCCGGCCTGAGCCTGGGCCACGCCCATCTCGGCGTAAATGCGCAGGGTCTCGTCGTTGTCGACCACGCCGTTGTCATCGAGCACGCCGCAGTGGCCGTGGTCGGTGAATTCGTCCAAGCACAGGTCGGACATGACCACGATGTCATCGCCCACCTCCGCCCGCACCTGAGCAATGGCGTGGTTCAGGATCCCGTCCTCGTCGAGGGAGGCCGAACCCACGGCGTCACGGGTCTCCGGGATGCCGAACAACATGATGCCGCCCAATCCCAGCTCCACGGCCTCCGCTGCGGCCCGCTTGAGCGAGTCCACGGTGTGCTGAACCACTCCGGGCATGGACTGGATCTCCACGGGCTTGGAGATGCCTTCCTTGACGAACGCCGGCAGGATCAATTCCGCCGGGTGCACACGGTTCTCCGCGGCAAAGCGGCGCATGGCCGGGTTGGTGCGGAGCCTGCGCGGGCGTGACACCAGGTCGTACAGCGGTGCGTGTGAGCTCACGATGTTTTCTCCTCGGTCGAACTAGTGATCTTGAGTACATCTTCCATGGCGCGATCCACGGCCGCCACCAGGGCTGCCGGACTCGGATCGTCGGCGACAACGGGTGCAAGACCGCGGAGGCGCAGCGCGGCGGCGGTGGGCTCGCCAATGGCCACCCACTTCGTCTCATCGGGCGGTCGCGGTTGGTCGTCCAGCAGGGCAGCAACGCGCGACGGCGCCGTGGCCACCACCGCGCCGAACTCGCCGCGCGCGCACTGGTCGCGAGCGGCGTCGGCAGCCAGAACGGGTGGGTCCTGCGCGGAGCCGACGTCCGGGTGCAGGGGTGTGGCCGCAGGTGCGGGGACCATCCGGTACGCGACGGCGGTCGAGACCTCGTAGCCGCGCTCGGTCAGCCCATCGGCCAGGGTCGGCGAGGCGAGCTCCGACGCGGGCACCAACGCTGCCTCCCCGGTGGATGCGGACGCGTCGGGCCATTCGGCCAGCATTCCGGCGGCGCTCTGTTCGCGCTGCGGGGTGAAGTCCACGCCGATCCCTGCCTTGCGCAAGGCCGACGCCGTGGCGCGACCGACCGCTGCGACGGACAGTCTGGGTGTGCTCGCCCGCGCTCGTTCCAGGGCACCACCCCACCCCGGATCGGAAGCCACCGCAGCCAGTGCCAACACCGTGTTCGCGGACGTGACGGTGAGCCACGTGGGAACCTGAGGGCGAGCGGCCCGCTCGAGCACGCACCGCAGGGCAGTGGTGTCCTCCGGCAGCTGTGCCTCGAGCAGCGGGGCCACGCGCACGTTGTACCCGCGGTCCCGCAGCAGCCCCGTGAGTTCACGGGACGAAGCAGGATCGCGGGTGACCAACACGCGGGACATCACAGGGTCAACCGCGCCAATCGATCGGCGCCGGCGGCCAAGAGTTCATCCGCGATCCGCACTCCCAGGGCGGCCGCTGCGTCCACGGACAGTTCGTCCGTGGCTTCCGATCGGCGCATGACCTCGGTGCCGTCCGGATTGGCGACCACCACGTCCAGGTGGAGATCACCGCCGACCACGCGGGCGTAGGTTCCCACCGGGGCCGCGCAACCGGCCTCCAGGCGCGCCAGCACAGCACGTTCGGCCGTGACGGCCAGTCGGGTGGGCAGGTCGTCCACGGCGGCCAGTCCGCGGGCCAGGGGCGAGTCCTCGGCGAGTTCGCTCGAGACCTCGAGGGCCAAGGCACCCTGTCCCGGTGCGGGCAGCATTCGTTGCGGATCCAGGTATTCGGTGATCCGGCCCTCCAGACCCAACCGTTTCAACCCCGACGCCGCCAGCACCACCGCGTCCAGGTCGCCCGGGGCCACTCGGTTGAGACGCGTGCCCACGTTGCCGCGGATATCGACAATTTTCAGATCGGGACGCAGCGCCCGCAACTGGGCCACTCGGCGCGGCGATCCCGTGCCCACCGACGCACCCTGCGGAAGCTCGTCCAGGGCGAGACCGTCGCGGGCGCACAGGGCATCGCGCGGGTCCTCCCGCTCGGGAAGCGCCGCGATGACCAGGCCCTGAACCGGCGCGGTGGGCAGGTCCTTGAGGGAGTGCACCGCCAAATCCACATCGCGATCCAACAGTCGAGCGCGCAACGCGGTCGCGAAGACTCCGGTGCCGCCCATTTGCGACAAGGGCCCGGTCAGCACATCACCCTCGGTGCGCACGGTGATCAGTTGGGGGCTCAGACCCGCAGCCGCTCCCACGGCGTCTGCCGCGTAACCGGTCTGCGTCATGGCCAGTTGGGAACCACGCGTTCCGACCCTGAAGGTGCTCTCGGTCACCGGTACATCACCTCGCCCTGATCGTCCATGCCCACGGCTATGGGTTGATCCAGCGGGGTCTGTGCCACGGTGGGCCGCGGTGCCGACTGGCCGCGCAGGATCTTCTTGCAGCAGTCCGCGGGACAGTTGTCGAACCAGGTTCCCTCCCCGCACGCCGAGACGCGCGGCGGTGCCGTCTCGGTACCGAGCCGCTGTTCGATGGCGTCCGCGAGCGCTCCCACGAACGCGGGGTGCGTTCCCGCGGTGGCCACTCGTTCGAAGGCGATACCGGCCTCGGCCGCGGCGTCCTTGGCCTCGGTGTCGAGGTCCCACATGACCTCCATGTGATCGGACACGAAGCCCACCGGCACCACGGCCACACCCCGGACCCCGGACTCGGGAAGCGTCTCGATCACGTCACAGATGTCCGGTTCGAGCCACGGGATCTGCGGCGGGCCGGAGCGGGACTGGTAGACGAGCTGCCAGTTCACGTTGTCCATGGCGTCGCCGAGTTGCGCCACGATCCAGCGTGACGCGGCCAGGTGCTGGGCCACGTACGCGGAGTTCTCCTCGAACTCGATGCGTTCAGAACCGGAAGCGTGGGCATCGGTGTCCGGGACGGAATGGGTCGTGAAGAGCACCTCCAGGGCGCCCTCCCCCACGCGTTCACGCAGCGCCGCCAAGGCATCCCGCAGACCCTGGACCGAGGGGGTCAGGAACCCGATCTCGTCGAAATACGGGCGGACCTTTTCCACGTGCAGGGTGTCCGCCAGGCCGAGTTCCTCCAGCCCCATTCCGTAGTCCTCGCGGTACTGGCGGCAGCTGGAATACCCGGAGAACGCGCTGGTGGCCAGGATCAACAGGTCCTTGTAGCCGCGGTCGTTGCACTCCGTGAGCACATCGGCCACGTACGGGGCCCAGTTGCGGTTGGCCCACAACAGGGGAACTTCCACCCCGCGGCGGCGAAGCTCCGCTTCCAGCGCGTCACGCAGCGCACGGTTCTGGGCGTTGATGGGGCTCACGCCTCCGTTGGCGCGGTAATGAGTAGCCACTTCTTCGAGGCGCTCGTCCGGGATGCCGCGACCACGGGTGACGTTGCGCAGGAACGGGATCACGTCTTCCTGGCCCTCGGGGCCACCGAAGGACGAGAGGATCACGGCGTCGAAGGGACGAGGCTCAGCGGCCCGAGCGGCGCTCAGGGCATTGGTGGTTTGCTGGTCGGTGGGTGTCATGCTCAGCGCAGCACCTCGGCGATCTCGGCCGTCCCGATCCGGCGCCCCGTGTAGAACGGGGTCTCCTCGCGCACGTGCAACCGAGCCTCGGTGTTGCGGAACTCGCGCATCAGGTCCACCAGGTCCACGAGCTCGGGGGCCTCCAGGGCCAGCAGCCACTCGAAGTCGTTGAGCCCGAAGCACGCAATGGTGTTGGCCAGCACCTGCGGGTAGTCGCGGGCCTTCATGCCGTGGTTCTTGAGCATTTCGGAACGGCGTTCGGAGTTCATGTAGTACCACTCGTAGGAGCGCACGAACGGGTAGACGCACACCCACTTCTCGGGGGCGATACCGCGCGCGTACGACGGCGCGTGGTTGCGGGTGAATTCTGCGTCGCGGTGCACGCCCATGGCGTTCCACACCTGCCGGGTACCACCCAGCAGCGGCTGGCGCCGGATCTTGCGCACAGCTTCCTGCAACACGTCCGCCTCGTCACCGGTCAACCACACCATGAGGTCCGCGTTGTCGCGCATCCCCGATACGTCGTACACGCCGCGCACCGTCACGTTGTCCCCGGACAGTTCCTGGACCAGGCGATCGAACTCGGCCTGGTTGGCCTCGGAATCGGCGTCCGGGGTGCGGTCTCCGGTGCGCTCCAGCACGGTGTAGACGGCCCAGTACAGCTTCTCCTCGTTCTTTGCCTCCGTGTCGACGGCGGACTGCTGTGCCGCGTGTACGTGCTCACTCATCGTGTGTGTCCTTTCGATGCTCGAATCATGGCTGAAGTCTTAATCACGCTTTGCGGGGTGGTCGTACCCGTGGTTGCGTAGCAGTTTCGCGACCTGCTGCCGCGTATCGGTCACGACGGCGGCCAGTCCGGTCCCGGACAGCCACGCGCCCACGGCGATCACGTTGGGGATGTCCCTGATCGCCCCGCGGAACTCGGCCACGCGCGTGCTGTGCCCCACGTCCGTGCGCGGCAGGGCGGCGTGCCATCGCACCACGTCCGCGCCAATCAGTTGCTCGGGGCCGATGTGCACGCCCATCAGGGTGCGCGCATCGCTGAGCGCGAGAGAAATGAGGTGGCCGTCCGGCAGCGCAACCTCTGGCGGTACCGAGTCGTGGTCGGAGTCGGCGCGGCCGTAGGACAACCGCAGCACGTGGCGGTGTTCGCCGGCCTCGCGCTGGACCCACGCCCATTTGGCGCTCGAGTGTGTCAGGGCCTTGGCGCGGACCTCTTCCACATCGGAACTGACCAGCAGGCCGGTCCCGCGCGGGGCGCCGTCGAGCTCCGGGCAGTCGAGCACCAGGGTGGCCAGGGCCACCCGGGGCCCCGTCTTCGGGGAGTACCGCTGCGAATCGGGTAAGTGCCCGCCCATCAACCGCACCGTGGTGGGGCCGTCCGCGGCCATGACCAACAGTTCACCGCGGGCCACCGCGGTCTTGTCCCCGTTTGCGGGTTGCCGCTGGATGACCATCCACCCCGGACGGCGGGGATCGCGGTCCAACGCAATCACGTCGTAATCGGTCACGATCTTGACCCCGCGTGCTTCCACGTCGCGCACCAAACGCTCGCTGAGCTGATTCATGCCGCCGTCCAGGCTCGCCACGTTGGCACCGGCGGGACTTTTCGCGCGTAGCGCGCCGGCGGCCGCGCACAGGCTTCCGTGTTCGCGGAGGCCATTGCGCAGCCCGGGGGCCACTGTGTCCACGTCCAGGTCATTGGGGTGGGTCGAGTACACGCCGGAGACGAAGGGCGTCACGAGCCGGTCGAGCACACGCTGGCCCATCCGGGCACGGACCAGCGCACCCAGCGACCGCTCTCCCGCGCCCACGGAGGCGGGCAGCACCCTGTCCATGCGCGCCCGGGCCATTCCGGAACGACCCAGTGCGCACCGCAAGGACGGCGCCGCGGGATCGGCGGGGATTCCCAGCACCCCGCTGTTGGGTGCCGGCATGGCCCCCTCGGGCAGGTACAACCATGAGCCGGAGGGATTCGGGGTGACCACCCGGTCGCTGAGGTTCAGGTCCTCGAGTAGTTGGGGAACGGCGTCGGAGCGAGTGGCGAAGGACTCCGCCCCGGAGTCGAGGACCAGACCGGCTACTTCGTGGGCGCCCACCGCGCCACCGAAGTGATCGGCGGCTTCTACCAGCGTCACGCGCAATCCGGCGACCGCAAGATCCCGCGCCGCGGTCAAACCGGCAACGCCACCACCCACGACCAAGGCCGTGCGGGCCTTGCGTTGAGTGCCGGTCTGCGTTGCACCGGGCGAAGAAGTCACTGCGTCTCCTCATGAATGAAGGCCACCAGCTTGGTCAATACCTCCGGGTCGGTTTCCGGAGGAACACCGTGACCGAGATTCACCACGTGTGCGAGCGCGCTCTGGCCGCGGCGCAGAACGTCGCGAGCGTGGTCGCGCAACACCGGCCAAGGGGCAGCCAGTAACGCGGGGTCGATGTTGCCTTGTACCACCGTACGCTTTCCGACCCGCTCCACGGCAGTGTCCAGGGGGATGCGGTAATCGACGCCCACGGCGTCCGCGCCGGCATCCCGCATGGCGGCCAGCAGCTCCCCGGTGCCGGTGCCGAAGTGAATGCGCGGCACACCGAGATCCGCGACCGCGGCCAGGGCGTCCGCGGAGTGCCGCTGGACGTGTTCCAGGTAGTCAGCCAGCGACAATGATCCGGCCCACGAGTCGAAGAGCTGCACCGCGGACGCACCGGCCTCGACCTGAGCGCGCAGGAACGCACCGGAGGTTCGAGCGGCCCACTGTGCCAGGGCGTCCCAGGCCTGGGGGTCCGCGTGCATCATGGTGCGCGGACGCAAGTGATCCCGGGACGGTCCCCCCTCGACCGCGTACGCCGCGATCGTGAACGGGGCGCCGGCGAAACCGATCAAGGGAGTGCCACCCAGGAGTTCGACGGTCCGGGAGACGGCCTCTCGAATGGGATCGAGGGCGGCATCGGGAAGCTCTGGCAACGCGGCGACGTCGGCGGCGGTGCGGACGGGCTCGTCCAGGACGGGCCCGCGGCCGGCCACGATGTCCACGCCCACACCGGCGAGCTTCATGGGGACCACGATGTCCGAGAAGAAGATGCCGGCGTCCACCTTGTGACGGCGCACCGGCTGCACGGTGATCTCGGCGGCGAGCTCGGGGGTGAGGCAGGCCTCCAACATGCCGGTCCCCACGCGTGCTTCGCGGTACTCGGGAAGCGACCGCCCCGCCTGTCGCATGAACCACACCGGAGTATGGGGAGCGTCCAACCCGCGCAGCGCACGGATCAGCGCGGAGTTGGCAATCTCGTCACGCTTGAGCGGGTGGTCCGAGCTCAATGCTGCAATGCGTTGATCCCACGACTGCTGCTCGGTGGGCTCAGTTCGGTGTGCGGGGTCGCTGGGCGCGGCGGCGCGGAAATCCTGGGAAGTCATAGTGCTTCCCATTGTGCCAAGGAAAGATGGGAGTTTTATTGACGAACTGTCCGCGTCCGAGCAACCTGCGTGCGGCATGGTTATGCTGAGTACACCAGAAGTGTTCGTCTAGAATGGCTGGATTGTGGTCCTTTTCTGTCTTGTCGCCTCGCACCGCTCCGTCGACCTCAACACCGTGGCACGGCTCAGTACCGGTGCCCTTGGTGTGGCTGAAGAAGCGGTCTCGGAAGGTGCCCTCAATGGCGCGGTGACCCTCTCCACGTGCAACCGGCTGGAGCTCTACGGCGAGCTGAAGACCGACCAGTACGGAGATCCCACGGGACAGGTGACCCGTGCCCAACAGGAAATCGTGGAGCGTATCGCGCAGCGGGCGGGACTGGACGAACGGTTCGTGCTGGAAACCATGGACGCCTACACCGGCGTGGAAGTCCCCCAGCACCTGTTCACCGTGGTGTCCGGGCTGGAATCCGCCGTGGTGGGCGAACGTGAAATCACCGGTCAGGTCCGCCGCGCCCTGAATCAGGCGCAGCAATCCGGCACGGTCTCCAGTCATCTGGTTCAACTCTTCGAATCCGCCGCCCGCACCGCTCGCGAAGTGGGTTCCCGCACCGAACTCGGTGAACGCGGCCGGTCGATCGTTTCCGTGGCACTGGACCTCGCAGACGACATCACTGCGCGGTCATGGCCGCAGCGCCGCGCACTGGTCTTCGGAACCGGCGCGTACGCCGGGGCCACCATGGCCGCTCTGCGCGATCGGGGCTGTGCGGATATCGAGGTGTACTCGGGATCGGGGCGCGCCGAGCAGTTCACCGATCAGCGCGGGGGCAGTCCCGTCTCCGACGCCGATCTACCCGCCGCGCTGCGCCGCGCGGACGTCATCATCGGGTGCTCCGGCGGTTCCTCCCCCATGTCGGCGTCGGCCTTCCCCGAGGGCCCGCGCACCGTGGTGGACCTGGCGCTGACCCGCGACTTCGACCCTGCCATTGCGGACCTGCCGGACGTGGAACTGATCAGTTTGGAATCCGTGCGCGTGGCCGCGCCGGAGGAAACCGGGGAATCCGTGGCCGCAGCCAGTGACATCGTCCTACAGGCCGCCCAGAAGTTCGAAGCCGCCCAGAACGCCCGCGCCATGGACGACGCGATCGTCGCTCTGCGCAAACACACCATGGCCGTCCTTGACGCCGAAATGGAAAAGGTTCGCTCGCACCACGGCTGCACGGGTGCCGAGGATCAAATCGAAATGGCCATGCGACGCATGGTCCGTTCGTTGCTGCACACCCCCACGGTGCGAGCACGGCAGTTGGCCTCCCAGGGCCGAGCAGACGAATACATCACCGGATTGGAAGCGCTGTACGGCATCGAGGTGGCCACCCCGGTACACCGAGAATCCATGCAGAATCCCCCCGCGGAGCAATCCCCCTCGACTACTGCGCGAGATCGCGCGGTCGGCTAACCATATGGCGGACACCCCCGCCACGAGGAGGACCACAATGAATCTGCAACCGAACAGTCGACCGGAGCAAACGCTCACCGGTACCTCCACGTACGGGCGGGCACCGCGCATGGCCAAAGAAGACCGCCGGGATCAGCTGCTGACTACGGCACTGAACGCTTTTGCGGACGGCGGATACCACACCACCTCGATGGACGACATCGCCGCCGCCGCCGGTGTGTCCAAACCCGTGCTGTACCAGCACTTCCCGGGTAAACGAGAGCTGTACTTGGCCCTCGTGGAGCACACGCTGGTGGATCTGTCGGCCAAACTGGACCATTCCTTGGCGTCAAGCGACGTGAACCGCACACGCGTGGAATCCATGATCAACACCCACTTCGAGTTCGTGGAACACCAACCCCAGGCCCACCGCTTGGTCTTCAGCGCGGATCTGTTGGCCTTCCCGGAGGTCGCGGACAAACTCAATGACTTCTATGACGGCATTGCCGGCATCATTGCGTCCGTACTCGGACCGAACGTGGGACTGCCCCACAACCAGGCCGCCATGCTGGGGCGAAGCCTGGTGCAGATGGTGCAGACCGCTGCCGTGTACTGGGCGCAGCACCCGGGCAGTGTCAACCGGCAGCAAGCGCAGCAGCAGGTGTTCCGTTTAGCCTGGGGCGGAATCAGCATCCTGGATGAAGACTGGCAGTGAGGGACTCCTAGACTGAGTTCCAGTACCGGGTGTGAGGCTCGCTCGTCGAGCCGGGCCCCTCAAACCAAGTAGGAGGTAAACCGACGTGGAGATCAAGATCGGTATCCAGAACGTGGGTCGCGAGTTGTCGGTCAACGCGGATCTGACGGCCGAAGAGGTCGAGGCCGAGGTGGCACGGGCGCTGAGCTCCGGGACTCCCCTGGTCCTCAAGGACTCCAAGGGAACCACCACCGTGGTTCCTTCGGCCAGCATCGGCTACGTGGAGACCGGCACCGAAACCAAGCGCCACGTGGGTTTCACTCCGCTGCCGCAGAATTGATGCGGGCCGGCCGCGAGGCCGGCGACCGCGCCCGGTAAAGCACCGTCTCACGCTCGTGAGGCGGTGCTTTGCGCTGTGGGCGGTTACACTGGGAACCGTTGACAGGATGACCGGTCGTCGGATGAGACCGTAACGTTCACTTTTCGCTGGTCCGAGTTGGCCCGGAAGGGTTGCAAACGCAACACTCCGTGAGCCCCGGATCCGCATGTGTTTCACGATCGGCTTCCACTTCGCCGCGCGGCGGCCCCCGGCGTCTCGCCCCATCCCCTCACCGGGACGGTGACGAGTGCGCTGTAGTCGGGCCCCGCGATGTACCCGAAACTAAGGACCATCGTGACCGAAATTACCTTGACCACCGAGCCCAACGGCCCGGACACCGACGAGGCCGGAACCCAGGCCATCGAAACAGCAGAACCCGAAGTAACGCACACGTTCGCGGAGTTCGGCGTACGCCAGGACATCGTGGATGCACTGGCCGACCACGGCATCACCTCCCCCTTCCCCATCCAGTCCATGACCCTGCCCGTGGCGCTGTCCGGCCAGGACATCATCGGTCAGGCCAAGACCGGCACCGGTAAGACCCTGGGCTTCGGCATTCCCGCGTTGCAGCGTGTGATCGGCCGGGACGACGCCGGTTGGGACAAGCTTGCGTTCCCCGGGGCCCCGCAGGCCTTGATCGTGGTCCCCACCCGCGAGCTCGCCGTTCAGGTCGGCAACGACCTCGCCGTGGCCGCCAAGACCCGCAACGCCCGTGTGGCCACCATTTACGGTGGCCGCGCCTACGAGTCCCAGATCGAGGAGCTCAAGCGCGGCGTGGAGGTTGTCGTGGGCACCCCCGGACGCTTGATCGACCTCAACCGCCAGCGTTACCTGGACCTGAGCCACGTGGGCATGGTCGTGTTGGACGAGGCGGACGAGATGCTGGACCTCGGGTTCCTCCCGGACGTCGAGAAGCTGCTCAGCGCGGTTCCCGAGGTGCGCCAGACCATGCTGTTCTCGGCCACCATGCCGGGTCCCGTGGTGGCCATGGCCCGCCGCTACATGACCCGCCCCATGCACATCCGTGCCGCCGCTCCGGACGAGGGCAGCACCAAGAAGGACATCCGCCAGGTCATCTACCGCGCCCACCACCTGGACAAGGACGAGGTGGTCGCCCGCATCCTGCAGGCCGAGGGCCGCGGTCGTTCCATCATCTTCACCCGCACCAAGCGCGCCGCCGCCAAACTGGCCGACGAGCTGATCCACCGCGGTTTCGCCGCCGCCCCGCTGCATGGAGACCTGGGTCAGGGTGCCCGTGAGCAGGCGCTGCGCGCGTTCCGCAACAACAAGGTGGACGTGCTGGTCGCCACGGACGTGGCCGCCCGCGGCATTGACGTGGAAGACGTCACCCACGTGATCAATTTCCAGTGCCCCGAGGACGAGAAGACCTACCTGCACCGCACCGGCCGCACCGGCCGCGCGGGCAACAAGGGTACGGCCGTCACGTTCGTGGACTGGGACGACGTCCCCCGTTGGCGCTTGATCGACAAGGCCCTCGAGCTCGGCATCCCCGAGCCCGAGGAGACCTACTCGTCCTCCGAGCACCTGTACACCGATCTGAGCATCCCCCGGGGCACCAAGGGCCGGCTTCCCAAGGCCCGCCGTACCCACGAGGGCCTGGACGCCGAGACCCTCGAGGACCTGGGTGAGCCCGGCAAGAAGGCTCGAAGCCCCCGTGAGGGTTCGGGTTCACGACGCCGCGGCACCGACTCCCGCTCGTCCGGCGCCCGCCAGGGTGGCCGGGGCCGCGGTGGCCGTGATCGCGATGAGAACTCATCCGACTCACCCCGTCAGGCAGAGGACGACCAGCCCCGCGCGGAGCGTCAGAAGTCCGAACGAGAAAAGACCGTGGAGTCCACGGACGGGGGCCGCACGCGCCGTCGTCGTCGCCGTCGTCCGTCGTCTCAGAACCAGGGCCAAGGAAACGGCCGGCAGGGCGGCGCCCAGCAGGCGAGCCCCGCCGCCGAGTAGCGCGGTGTGTCGGTGAAGGACTCGTTCCGGTTCGATCCCCTCGGGGACAGCTGCATCATTGAGGGTGAGAACCTGGAGGTGCTCCGCGCTCTTCCGGACGAGGCCTTCACCGTGATCTACCTGGATCCACCCTTCAACACGGGGCGGGCCCAGGTGCGCCGGACCACCACCTCGATTCCCGTACCGGACGGGCAGGGTGATCGCGTGGGGTTCTCCGGCCGCTCGTACGAGACCGTCATGGGCCAGTTGCGCCGCTACGACGATTCGTTCGCGGATTATCTGGCGTTCCTGGAACCACGGTTGCTGGAGGCCCGAAGGCTGCTCACCCGTGACGGCACCCTGTACCTGCACCTGGATTACCGGGAAGTGCATTACGCCAAGATCATGCTGGACGCATTGTTCGGGCGCGCCAGTTTTCTCAACGAGATCATCTGGGCCTATGACTTCGGCGGTAAATCCACCCGGAAGTGGCCCTCCAAGCACGACACGATCCTGGTGTACGTCAAGGATCCCAAGAACTACCACTTCGATTCCGCCGAGGTGGACCGGGAGCCCTACATGGCGCCGGGGCTGGTCGGACCCGAGAAGGCCGCACGCGGCAAACTGCCCACGGATGTCTGGTGGCACACCATTGTCTCCCCCACCGGCAAGGAAAAAACCGGCTACCCCACTCAGAAACCCTTGGGCATTGTGCGGCGCATGATTGCGGCGTCCTCACGCCGCGGGGACTGGGTGCTGGATTTCTTCGCCGGTTCCGGAACCACGGGGGCCGCGGCCACGTTGCTCGGCCGCAAGTTCGTGTGCGTGGACGTGAACCCGGAGGCCGTGGAGGTCATGACGCAACGATTCCCGGGGACTGCGGTCCACACGCTTTGACGCGGCGGTCGCGCTCGCATCCGGTGTTCCCACGCCCGGTGTTCCCCCGGTCAGCACGGTCACCCGGCGCGGACCCGATCCGCGCGGACAACCTACGGCCAGCGCACCTTGATATCCGAGGTGGCTTGCTCGCTAATGCGGGTCAGCGATTGCACCGAGGTCGAATTCTCACCCAGAAGATTGGGTTTGCCCTTGCCGTGGTAGTCGCTGGAGCCGGTCACGATCAGGTCGTGATCGGCGGCCATCTGCATCAGGATGGCCCTCGTCTCGTCCGGGTTGTCCCGGTGGGCGACCTCCAGCCCGGCCAGCCCGGCGTCGATCATCGCGTGGAAATCTGCCTCGGTGGGAATCCGGCCGCGCGTGGGTGCCATGGGGTGGGCGCACACCGGAACACCCCCGGCGGCGCGGACGAGCTTGATGGCTTCCACCGGATCCATGGTCGTGTGCCGCACGTAGTACGGCGAGCGTCCGGAGAGAATGTCGAAAAACGCGGCGGAGCGGTTGGACACGATCCCCAGTTCCACCAGGGCGTCCGCGATGTGGGGGCGACCCACCGTGGCGTCCGCACCCATGTGGCGCTCAACGTCTCCCCACGTGATGTCGTAGTCCGCCGAGAGCAACTCGACCATGCGCCGAGCGCGGGTAAGGCGCCCGGTACGCGAGGACTCCAATGCCGTCAGCAGTGGCTCGTGGGTGGGATCGTGGAGGTAACTGAGCATGTGCACCGAGACCCCGTTGGACGTGGTGCACGTGATTTCCATCCCCGGGACAAAGGCCAGCCCCAGCGTCACGGCGGTGTCACCGGCTTCTTGCCACCCCGCAGTGGTGTCGTGGTCGGTCAACGCGAAAACGTCCAGACCGGCTGCCTTGGCCGAACGAGCGACGTCTGCGGGGGTCTCGGTTCCGTCCGAGGCAATGGAATGGGTGTGAAGGTCGATGCGCATCACTGGCAACGATACCCGCAGGCCCGCATTTGACCCGCGTGGCACCATGGAAGCAACGATTGCAGCGATTCAGCGCACCAAGGAGATGAACACGTTCATGAGCGCAAGCTCCCAACACGTAACCCCGTCCGCCGCGTCCCAGGACTCCGAGGAACAGCCCCTCGAACAGCGCGTGGACAACCGTTCGCAACGCCCGGACACCGAGGCCTTCCGTGCATTCATGGCCTCCGGCTGGGCCGCCCCGGAAACCACGAGCACCCCTCGTTCCGAGGTGGCCGAGTACGCCGCGGCCCGCCGGGCCAAGCTGTCCCGGTTGTTCCCGGGCGAGCGCCTGGTGATTCCCGCCGGCGCCCCCAAGGTGCGTTCCAATGACACCGACTACCGCTTCCGCCCGCACTCCGCGTTCGCCCACGTGACCGGCATGGGTGTGGACCACGAGCCCGAGGCCGTACTGGTCATGGAGCCCACCGAGGACGGCCGGGGAGACAACGGCAGTGGCCACGTGGCCACCCTGTATTTCCACCCGATGGCCGGCCGTGATTCGGACGAGTTCTACGCGGACGCCAAGAACGGTGAGTTCTGGGTGGGTCCGCGACCGACCCTGCGCCAGCTCTCCGAGGAGTTCGATCTGCCGGCCGAGGATCTCTCCGGCCTCGAGGATGCCGTCACGGTCAACGCCGGCAACGCCGCCCTGGGGGGTATGAGCATCCGCCTGGTGCGCGATGTGGACCTGAACATGGATGCCCTGGTGGACACCTCACGCCTGAATACCGGTGTGGACCTGGAACAGTCCGACGCCAAGGACGCCAAACTCACGGAGGCCCTGAGCGAACTGCGTCTCATCAAGGACGACTACGAGATCGGCCAGTTGCGCCGGGCCGTGGACGCCACCATTCGTGGTTTCGAGGACATTGTCGCGGTGCTTCCCCGAGCCATGGCTGGCGAGCGCGGCGAGCGCGTGGTCGAGGGAGCGTTCTTTTCCCGCGCCCGGTTGGAAGGCAACGATCTGGGCTACGACACCATTGCGGCGTCGGGCAACAACGCCACGGTGCTGCATTGGATCCGCAACAACGGGTCGATCAAGCCCGGCGAGATGATCCTGGTGGACGCGGGTGTGGAGGCCGAGTCGCTCTACACTGCGGACCTCACGCGCACCCTCCCGGTGGACGGCAGCTACACGGAGATCCAGCGCACGGTCTACCAGGCCGTCCTCGACGCCGCCAACGCCGCCTTCGAGACCGCCGTACCCGGCAACAAGTTTCGCGACGTCCACGCGGCCGCCATGAGGGTGCTCGCCCTGCGGCTCGAGGAATGGGGGCTGCTGCCGGTCTCGGCGGACGTGTCCCTGTCCGAGGCAGGCCAGCACCACCGCCGTTGGATGCCCCACGGCACCAGCCACCACCTGGGACTGGACGTTCACGACTGCGCACAGGCCAAGCGCGAGCTCTACCTGGATGCGGTGATCGAACCCGGCATGGTGTTCACGATCGAGCCCGGACTGTACTTCAAGGCCGAGGACCTCTCCATCCCCGAGCAATACAGGGGCATGGGCGTGCGCATCGAGGACGACGTGCTGATCACCGAGAACGGCAACGAAAACCTTTCCGAGGCCCTGCCCCGCTCCCCCGAGGACGTGGAGATCTGGATCCAGGGGATCTGGAGCCGCTCGGCCACCGCGTGAGCGACACGACAACGGCGGTGGGGCACTCTCGAAAGAGTGCCCCACCGCCGTTGTCATCCCCTGGCGCGAAGCGTCCGGCCACGAGTGCTGTGCGAGTTGTTACCGATCGGATGTTCGTTCAGCATCGGGAGAGTCCTGAGATGCGGGACGGTCCGTGGACCACGGTGCGTTGACCGCGGACGACCCCTGCTGCGGTTGCGGCTGGGCGGGTGCTTCCGGTTCGAGGCGGATGCCGTACTGCGGGCGGCCGTCCGGCAGGTCCGGGAACTTGGCGGAGCGGTTGGCGTCCTGGTGCTGCGGCGCTCCGCCGGCGGGCTGGCCCTGCTGCGCGGGTCCGTTCGGCCGGCTCTGTTGCTGCGGCGCTCCGCCCTGCGGCCCCGCAGGCCAGCCCTGCTGACCCTGCTGGGATCCCGGTTGCCCGCCGTGTGCTCCGGGGTATCCCCTGGGCGCGTTGGGATTTTGCGGCCCGGGTCGGCCCTGCTGTCCGTATTGGCCCTGCGGACCCCACTGCCCCTGGGGCGGTCCCCACTGGCCTCCTTGACCGTTGGGTCCCTGCTGCGGCTGGTTCCACCCGCCTTGCTGCGGGCGCGGTCCGGGGGCTTGAGCAAGGGGGAGCCCACCCAGCACGTTGCGGGCCTCACCGGCGACTTCCGGGGCGGCAATGACCTCGTAGCTGCCGGCCACGATGCGGTTGGTCGAGGTGAAGTCCCGCTTTCCGCGCTGCATTGCGTACGTGATGGTGGCCAGAAGCATCCAGAAAGCACCACCCATGATGATGGGCAACAGCAATGCCTGGGCCAGATCCATGCCGCCCAACAGCGACATCAACAAGCCGAAGAACGCACCGAACACCACGCCGTTGAGGGCGCCCTGCAGCGCCACCTTGGGATAGGACAGCCGACCGGTCACCTGCTCCACCGACTTGAGGTCACTGCCGATGATGGAGACCTTGGCGACCTCGAACTGTTGGTCCGCCAGGTAATCCACGGCCTTCTGCGCATCCGCGTAGCTCGTGTACCGGGCGATGGCTTCACCGCGGGGAATCTCGGCGGTGGCGGATAATGTCATGGGGCCTCTGGACGAATAGCTCATGCATTGTATTCTCGCGTAGTTTCCCAGGAGGCCGCAGGGAAACAGCTGAAACATCGCGACCGGTGAACATCCGGGGGCATGTCATGGGAATCTCAACGGCGCGAATGCTGCTCAACTGTCCCCGTTCATTAGGCTGGGACAGTGAGCACAAACCTCTCCAAAATTTTCGTGGCCCGGTTGATCGGCCTGGACGTCTTCGACCCGCTCGGTGACCGACTGGGTCGATTGCGTGACCTCGTGGTGCTCCTACGCACCGGGGGCCGCGGTCAAACCATGGCGCGCCCCATCGTGGTGGGCCTGGTGGTGGAGGTACTCGGAAAGAAACGCGTGTTCGTCCCCATGACGCGTGTGACCAGCATTGACGCGGACCAGGTCATTTGTACCGGCCTGGTGAACCTGCGCCGGTTCGAGCAGCGTGGCGCGGAGACCCTGGCGGTCGGCGAGCTCTTCGATCGCACCGTGGTGCTGCTGGACGGCTCCGGCACCGCGACCATCGAGGACATGGCCATGCAGCAGGTGGGCAACCGCGGTGACTGGCAGATCAGCCAGCTGTTCGTGCGCCGCTCCGTCACCACGGGAGGTTTGATCCGGCGCCGCGGAGAAACGATGATCGTGGACTGGGAGGACACGGATGATCCCTCGAACGCCGGTCACCAGCCGGCCACGCAGTGGATCTCCCAGCACGACGAGGACCAAGCCGCAGACATCGCGGACGAGCTGCGCGGGATGCCCGAGAAGCGCATGCTGGAGATCGCCGCGGAGCTGCAGGACGAGCGCCTCGCAGACGTGCTGGAAGAATTACCCGAGGAGCATCAGGTCTTCATCCTCACCAACCTGGGTAATGACCGCGCCGTCGCGCTGCTCGAGGAAATGGACCCCGACGACGCCGCCGATCTGCTCAACGAGCTGCCGCCCGAAGAAGCAGAGAAGTTCATCACCATGATGGAACCGGAGGACGCCGAGGACGTGCGTCGGCTGCGTACCTACGAGGAAGGCACCGCCGGCTCACTCATGACCCCGGTGCCCATTGTACTCTCGCCGGAAGCCACCGTGGCCGAGGCCCTGGCGCATATCCGTCAGGAGGAGATCATTCCCGCGGCCGCCTCCGCCGTACTGGTGTGCCGGCCCCCGTTGGAAACCCCCACCGGAAAGTACCTGGGACTGGTGCACACCCAACGACTGTTGCGCTATCCCCCGCCCGAGGCGATCGGTAACCTGATCGACCGATCGATCGAACCGGTCTCCGATCAGGCCTCACTCGAAGACGTGGCCCGGGAACTGGCCTCCTACGACCTCACCATCCTGCCGGTCGTCAATGACGCGAACCGGTTGGTGGGGGCAGTGACCATTGATGACGTGTTGGACGCGTTGCTGCCGGATGACTGGCGCACCTATGACGACGGCACCCCGATCCGGAAGGTGGGTAAGCGGTATGAGTGAACCCAAGCGCAATTTCTCGTCGCAATACTCCCCCGTGCCGTTGGACCAACCGCGGGAGCACCGCCGGAACTTCTTCCAGCGCGTCCGCCCCAATCCGGATTCTTTCGGGCAGTTGACCGAAACCTTTGCCCGCTGGATGGGCACCCCGCAGTTCCTCATGTGGATGTCGATCTTCGTGTTCGTGTGGCTGGGCTGGAACACGCTGGCACCCGAAAGCATGCAGTTCGACCCGCGCGCGCTCAACTACACCCTGCTGACGCTGATGTTGTCCCTGCAGGCCTCGTACGCCGCGCCCCTGCTGCTCCTGGCGCAGAACCGCCAGGACGACCGCGACCGGGTGGTGGCGGAGGAGGACCGCAAACGCGGGCAACAGAACCTCGCGGACACCGAGTACCTGACCCGGGAGATCGCCGCCCTGCGTATTGCGCTGCGCGAAGTGGCCACCCGGGACTACGTGCGCTCCGAACTGCGCTCCCTGCTCGAGGAGATCCTGGAGGCGCAGGAGAACACCAAGACCGAATCCGGCGAGTCCGACAAGGGCCCCAAGAAGGAGCCCGGTCAGGGCAAGAAGAAGTCCAAGAACCAGCCGCCCACCACGGCCGTACCCGTGGTCGCGCGGGCAACGGAGGGAAAGGATTCATGAGCGACTCCCCCATTGATCCCCGACTGCGCGGCGCCCTCGACAAGGTCATCGACCCGGAACTTCGCCGGCCGATCACCGAGCTGGGCATGGTCCAGTCCGCCCGCGTGGACGGTACCACGGCGCACGTCACCATTCTGCTGACCGTCTCCGGGTGCCCCATGCGCGGCACCATTGAAACGGACGTCACCGAGGCGCTGGGCGCCGTCGGCGGCGTCACGGACGTGTCCGTGGACGTGGGTGTCATGACCCCGGCCCAGCGTGAGGAACTGCAGGAGACGCTGGGCCACCGCAAGGCCAACCCGTTCGCCGATCCCCACAACCTCACCCGCGTGCACGCCGTGACCAGCGGCAAGGGCGGTGTGGGCAAATCGAGCGTGACCGTGAACATTGCGGCCGCGCTCGCCGCCATGGGCCGTACCGTGGGCATCGTGGACGCGGACATCCACGGGTTCTCGGTCCCGGGACTGCTCGGCATCACCCAGCCGCCCACGCGCGTGGGCGACATGATCCTGCCGCCGGTGGTCGAGGTCCCCGTCGATCTCACCACGCCCGCTGACGACGCCGCCCCCGGTGCCTCCCGGCGCCGGGCCGAGCGCGGGGTGATCAAGGTGATTTCCATCGGCATGTTCGTGGACCCTTCCCAGCCTGTCGCGTGGCGCGGGCCCATGCTGCACCGCGCCGTGGAGCAGTTCCTCACGGACGTCCACTTCGGCGATCTCGATCATTTGTTGCTGGACCTACCCCCCGGCACCGGCGACATTGCCATTTCGGTGGGCCAGTTGCTGCCCAACTCGGGAGTCCTGGTGGTCTCCACACCGCAGCACGCGGCCGTGACCGTGGCCGAACGCTCGGGCGCGCTGGCGCAGCAGACCGATCAGAAGGTCACGGGCGTGGTGGAGAACATGTCCGCCATGGTGCTCCCGGACGGAACCCGCATGGAAGTCTTCGGCTCGGGCGGCGGCGCAACCATTGCGGCGTCGTTGACCGAACGTTTGGGCTACGACGTGCCCCTGCTGGGCGAAATCCCGCTGGACGTCACCGTGCGCGAAGCCGCTGATCGCGGCGAACCCGCCGTGTGGGCCAACCCCGAGTCCCCGGCCGCCCGGCACCTGTGGGAGGTGGCCAGGGCCCTGGACGAGCTGGGCCGTGACCTGGCCGGTCGTAGCCTGGGCATCACCGTGCGGGGTTGACTCCGCTTACCGAGCCGAAGGACCCGGGCTCCGGCTGCTGTGCCGGAGCCCGGGTCCTTTCCCGTGGCCACTCACGTCCGCGAGCGGCTCAGGTGGCTTCCGTGTCGTACGGGGCGCGCTCCCCCGGCTCGAGGCGACGGGCCACCGGCACCGCGGGCGACGCCGCTTGGTACTCGGGTGTCTGCGGTTCGTCCTCTTCCATGAGCGCCTCGCGCACGATCACGCGAGGGTCGTACTGGCGCGGGTCGAGTTTGCGCCAGTCCACGTCCGTGAATTCGGGGCCCAGGGTTTCCCTGAGATCGTCTTTGGCGCCGGTCGCGTAACGTCTCAGGGACTTGATCATGTCCTTGAGTTTCTCGGCGTACTCGGGCAGCCGTTCGGGACCGATGACCACCAGGGCCACCACCAGGATGAGGATGGCTTCTCCGCCAGAAATGCCGAACACTAACTGAACCTACCAACGCCATCTGACGCGAACATGAACGCCGCGTTCATCCAATAATTTCCCGCAGCCCGTCAAGCACCGTGGTGCCGAATCCATCCTGTTCGGAACCCACCATCGTGACGCGGCCTCGTTCTTCCGCGGCTACAAGGGTAAGGGTACGCGACAGTGTGGACGGGGATGCGTCAGTCGTGACCGTGTACACGACGTCATCTCGAGCCATGACCGCCCGCCAGGGTTCCGAGCGGACAACCCACAACTGCGTGCCTTCCACGGCGGACTCATGCAGGCCCTCCGCACTCACCGGCAGACCCGTGGCACCGTCCACGGGGTTATTCGGATTCACCTCACCGCGTTGCTCGATGATCTCCACACTGTGCTGGTCGTTCACCAGCGTGATCACCACCATGGGCTGACCCGCGATCTCACCCTGGACCATGGATTCCACCTGGTAGCCCTCGGAGGCGAGGGACGGTAAGGTCCAGCCTTCGGCACGCAGGGACTGCGCATCCGTTTCCGTGGCGGTCTTGATCATCCCGTGGCTCCCGTTCCAGGCAGCGGCCGCCGGTGGTGTATTCACACCACCGGATGAGTTCAACTTGTTACCCACCGACCACCCGACCCCCACGAGCAGTGCGGTGGTGACGCACAGTGCCACGGTGGTCGCAAAAATCACCGTGCGACGATGCGGTGCCCGACGAGCCCGGGCGACGTTTCGATACAGCGAGCTCAGCGTGGTCTCCCCCTCCCGCAACATGTTGGTGGATCGTTGTAATGAGTCATTGGCTCGACGTTGTCATTCTGAGCGCTCAAGCTGACAGGGTTCTGGACGGTCGCGGGAAACTCTCCGGCCCCGGGTCCGGTCGAGCCGGCGCCCGCGATAAGCTGAACCAGCAATACCGCACCGGCACACCTACCGCGGGTCAGGACCACCAGGGAAGCAGCGAAGGGCACACTAACGTCCATGAGTACGGATAAGACCACCAGCTGGGCCTACTGCGAGGCTTATGCCACGGATGACGAAACCGCGTACCGTGCCCGGGAGCGCTCCCTCGCCCTCCGCCTGGACCCGGTCACCCCCGCCACGTCGGCGCTGCTGACGGTGTTGACGGCATCGGCGCGGCCGGCCACGGTGGTCGAAGTGGGTACCGGCGCGGGGGTTTCCGGGCTGTCCCTGCTGCGGGGAATGCCGGCCAACTCGGTGCTCACCACCATCGACACGGACATCCGCGCCTTGCGGGCGGCGCGTGACACGTTTCGCGAGGCCGGCTTCGAGACCAAACGGACCCGCACCATCTCCGGCGCTGCATCACTGGTCCTGCCTCGGTTGACCGAGAACTCTTACGACATGGTGTTCCTGGACGCAGACCGTGCCAACACCGCCGAATACGTGATCGAGGGTGCGCGTCTGCTGCGCCGCGGCGGCATGTTGGTCGTCAATGACGCCCTCCATCAGGACCGCGTGTCCCAGCCGGCCCACCGGGACGAAGAGACCGTGATCATGCGCGATGTAGTGCGCACCCTGCGTGGTGAGGACCGCTTGGCAAGCACTTTGCTGCCCACGGGCACCGGAGTGCTGTTGGCCGTACGGCGATGAACTGGCTGCCGGCGGCGCTTCGCCCGAAGCCCCTCGCGTTGGTGGGTCTCGGCGGCGCTACCGGGACATTGCTGCGCTGGGGCGTGGGCCACGCACTGCCCGGCCAACACGGGCTGCCCTGGGCCACTGTTCTGGTCAACCTGGCGGGCTCATTCGCGTTGGGTTTCCTCCTGGAAGTCCTGCTGCGGCGCAGCCCGGAGTCCGTTGCCGCCCGCGATCTCCGTCTGCTGTTGGGCACGGGTTTCCTGGGCGGGTTCACGACCTTCTCGACCTTCGCCATGGATCTCACGGGGCTGCTCACCGACGGGCGGGTGGATACCGCCTTGCTGTACGCCGGGTTGTCTCTGGTCGGTGGGACACTGGCTGCGGGTCTGGGCGTCCTGTTGGCGGCGCGGGGCCTCGTGGGTAGAAGAGCTTCTTGATGATGGCTCTGGTGCTGATGGCCTTGGGTGGCGCGGTCGGAGCCATGCTTCGCTTCGTGGTGGACGCCATGATCCGTCAGCTGTGGTCGGCTCGGTTTCCGGTCGCCACCCTGATCATCAACACCACCGGTTCTTTGGCCCTGGGTCTGATCACAGCCGGTGCCACCCCGGGGGGTGTGGACCCGGTGTGGTGTGCTGCGTTGGGCGTGGGACTGTGCGGTGGATTCACCACGTTCTCGACCGCCATGGTGGAAACCGTGCGGCTACTGGGTGAGCGTCGGGGGTTGGCCGGGCTCACGTACTTGCTGGGCAGCGCCGTCGTCTGTGTCATTGCCGCGGGTCTGGGGTCATGGCTCGGTACCGTGTGGTGGTCCTGACCCACCCGGGAAACCATCTGAGATGATGAGCGGCCCGCGGTTCATGGCGTCAAGGGACCCCATTCAGCAACGAAAAATCTCGAGGGGCCACGCCGCGGTGTGGCCCCTCGAGATTTCTTGACGGTACGGAACCGACCGTTACCCGGTCACCTTGGCAAGGCATTCGCGGAGCTCGGTGGCCTCGTCAGCCTTGAGTTCCACCACCAGGCGCCCGCCACCTTCCAGGGGGACCCGCATGATGAGGCTGCGCCCCTCCTTGGTGACTTCCATTGGTCCGTCACCGGTTCTAGGCTTCATGGCCGCCATGTATGAACTCCTCTTCGTGTGTACCTACGGCCTCCATCTTATCGAACACTGGCCGGCAACCGTGACCAACCCCACCCTCGACCGGCACCGCCTGTGTCGTTAGGGAGGATAGTCACCGCCGCCGGGCAGTTCTTTCCAGTGCCACAACCAGCCCACCCACACGAGCTGGAGAACGGCGCCGGTCACGACGAGTAGTGTCCGGTAGGCCTTGGACTCCGACACGTGGACCAGCGGCCCGGCCAACAAGGCCCACGGCAGCAGGAGTCGGAAAGTCGACGTCTGCGGGTGCAGCACCAGCAACAGGTACACCCCGTAGGCCGCGATCCACACTCTCGCGAAGAACGGCAGGGCCTCTTTCACCACCCTTGTTCGCAGCATGAGCACCACCGCGGCAACGAGGAGCACGGGTGCGACAACCCCCATGATCGGCCCGAAGAGGTTCACTCCCCGGTCCACCCACGGCAGGATCGGGATCACGCGGTTGTCCCCGCGCCAGGCCGTTTCGGTGTCGGTGTAGGCGGTGAACTCTCCTGTGACGGCCCAGGCAATGGCGGGCCAACTCAGCGCAGCCGCGCATGCGATCAGCGCCACCACGAGCCAACGGTCCGCACATTGGTACCACCTACGCTCCCGACGCCGCACACTCACCACACTGCGCCACAGCCACCACACGCCCAGGGCCGCGGCAAAGGCAACCCCGGTGGGACGGGTGAGCGCCATGAGCACGGTGAAAATCACTACCGGCAACGCCCTGCCCCGCAGCACCGCCAGGACGGCCAGGCTCAGAAACAGCAGATGCAGCCCTTCCGCGTACGGCGTCTGCAGCACCGGCGCCACCGGGTTGACGGCGAAAACCGCTACGGCCCACAGCGGTGCCTTGCCCACATTGTTCACCCAGCGCGGCTCGCGCAGGGCGGGAACGCCGTCGAAAATCTTGTAGAGCACGAGGGCCGCGCCGAAACCCGCGAGCAGCGAGACCGTGGCGGCCGTGAGCGCCCACCCGGTTCCCGTCAGAGCATCGATGCCGCGCACCAGCAGGGGGTGCACGGGGTAGAAGGCCCATTGATTTTGTTCCGCGTGCCCCAGGACATCGCGCGGGAGCTGAGCGGGGTACCCCTCCGTGAAGATCCGCCGGTACCAGTCGGAATCCCAGATGTCCACGAATTGCAGGTACCCCATCGCACCGTCTCCCCACGGACCGGGCCCCTGCTGACGGCCCACCACGGTGAACACGATCCAGCCCCACACGCGGGACAGCCCGTAGACCAGCGCCACGGCAAGCCACCACGGGGTGATGTCCCAGGCGCGCCGCAGGGAGGCCGTGCGGACGGTGGAAACGGAGGTGCTGCTCATGCGCCGGAGCTGTTCGATGCGGCGTGCGCCTCGACCAGAATGCTCACCGCCTGCTCCACGCTGTCCGTGACGTGGAACAGCTCAAGATCATCGGGAGCAATCTTCACGTCCGAGGCCACCGTCCGCTCGAGCCATGCAATCAACGGGGACCAAAAGGCCGTGCCCACGAGGATCACCGGGAAACGGGTGACCTTGCCCGTCTGCACCAGGGTGAGCGCCTCGAAGAGTTCGTCCAGTGTGCCGAAACCGCCGGGAAGCACCACGAACCCCTGCGTGTACTTCACGAACATGGTCTTGCGAGCAAAGAAGTACCGGAAGTTGATGCCCAGATCCACCCAGTCGTTGAGCCGCTGCTCGTGGGGCAGTTCGATTCCGATACCCACCGATGGGGCACCCACATCCACCGCGCCGCGGTTGGCGGCCTCCATGACACCGGGACCTCCCCCGGTCACCACGGCGTAACCGGCCCGGCCCAGAGCCCTGCCGATCTCCCGAGCCGTCCGGTACTCTGGATGCTCCGGCGGGGTGCGGGCCGAACCGAAGACGGAAATCGCGGGCCCCAGGGTGGCCAGTGCGTCGAAACCCTCCACGAACTCCGCCTGGATCCGCAGCACACGCCATGGATCCGTACGCGTGAAATCACCGGGTGCTTCCGGTCGCTGGTCCAATAACCGCTGGTCAGAGGTGCGCCGTGACATTTCCGAACGGCGAAGCACCACGGGGCCCTTGAACCGTTCGGGGGGAAGCTGGTCTGAGAAAGAATCCGGCGGAGTGGTCATGGTCCCAGGCTACGGGTTGAGTAGGACACGCACGGGCGCGCAGCACGGGGGGCTGATCGAAACCCAATTTTAACATTTGGTCTTGTGTTGAGGACCACATTTGGTCAATCCGTGCATTACTTTTACTTCCATGTCACACTCATCCGCTTCCACCGACACGGAGCCAGGCACCGGAGTCGGCGCCGCTACCGGAACCCGCGCCGGAGAGCCCTTGGTCCGCTTGTCACACGTGGACAAGCACTTCGGCGATCTCCACGTGCTCAAGGACATCAACCTGGAGGTCTCCGCCGGCGAGGTGGTCATGGTCATCGGGCCGTCCGGTTCCGGCAAGTCCACCCTGTGCCGTGCCATCAACCGACTGGAAACCATCGACAGCGGTGAAATCACCGTGGACGGTAAGGTCCTCCCGAAAGAGGGCCGCGCGCTCGCGAAACTTCGCGCGGACGTGGGCATGGTGTTCCAGTCCTTCAACTTGTTCGCGCATAAATCCGTGCTGCAGAACGTCACGCTCGGTCCCATGCGTGTTCGCGGGGCCAGCAAGAAAAAGGCCGAGGAACGGGCCTTGGAGCTCTTGAACCGGGTGGGTGTGGGCAACCAGGCGCATAAACTCCCCGCACAGCTATCCGGTGGTCAACAACAACGCGTGGCCATTGCCCGCGCACTGGCCATGGACCCCAAGGTCATGTTGTTCGACGAACCGACCTCCGCCCTGGACCCCGAGATGATCAACGAGGTCCTGGACACCATGGTCTCCCTCGCCAAGGCCGGCATGACCATGGTCGTGGTCACCCACGAAATGGGCTTTGCCCGCCGTGCGGCGGACCGCGTCGTGTTCATGGCGGACGGCGCGATCGTCGAAGAAAACACCCCGGAAGAATTTTTCACCCATCCGCGCAGCGACCGTGCCAAGGACTTCCTCGGCAAGGTTCTGGGCCACTGAGGTCCCAGCACCATTGATCACCGCGCAAGTCTCACTCATCATCTAAGGAGCACCCCGTGAAGTACGGAAAACCCATGACCCTCGCGGCCCTGGCCGCAGCCACCGCCCTGACCCTGACCGCGTGCGGCGGCAGTGACGACGGCGGCGGAGAATCCTCCGGCGGGGACGGCGGAGATTCGGTGCGCATCGGCATCAAATACGACCAGCCCGGCCTGGGCTTCAAGGACGGCGAGGAATACACCGGTTTCGACGTGGACGTAGCCAAGTACGTCGCCAAGGAACTGGGTTACTCCGAGGACCAGATCGAATGGGTCGAGTCCCCGTCCGCGAACCGCGAGAACATGCTCTCCAACGGCCAGGTCGACATGATCTTTGCGACCTACTCCATCACCGATAAGCGCAAGGAATCCGTGGGCTTCGCGGGACCGTACTTCGTGGCCGGTCAGGACCTGCTGGTCAGCCAGGACAACTCGGACATCCAGGGCCCGGAGGATCTCGAGGGAAAGAACCTCTGCTCGGTCACCGGTTCCACCTCCGCCCAGAAGATCAAGGACGAGTACGCGGGCACCGTGAACCTCGTGGAACAGGGTGGCTACGCGGACTGTGTCACCATGTTGGGCTCGGGCGGTGTTGACGCGGTGACCACCGATGACATCATCCTGGCCGGCTTGGCCGCCACGGACGCCAATTCCGGCAAGTTCAAGGTGGTCGGCAACCCGTTCACCGAGGAGAAGTACGGCGTGGGTATTTCCAAGGATTCGGACAAGTGCCAGGCCATCAACGATGCCATCACCAAGATGGTCGACGACGGCGCTTGGGAAGACGCCGTCACCAAGAACACGGAGGGCGCGGACTACAAGTACAACGAGGACTTGAACCCGCCCACTCCCGATGCCTGCGCCTGATTGATCAACTGACCCGCACCCGGTGGGATTCACCGCGAATCCCACCGGGTACACCGGGAGGAAAATGTGTCCGATTACCTCAGTGACTTCGCTTCACTGTTATCCCAGTACGACGTCCTGGGTGCTTTCTGGGTCAATATCCAACTGACCTTCTGGGCCGCGATCGGCTCCATGGTGCTGGGCAGCGTCCTGGCGCTCATGCGCATCAGCCCGGCGGCCTCCATGCGCGCCGTGGGTGCCGGCTATGTGACCCTGGTCCGCAACACTCCGCTGACCATCATCCTGGTGTTCCTGGTCCTGGGTGTGTGGTCGCAGTTGACCATCAGCTTCAGCGACGACTTCAACCGCAACTTCTTCATTTACGCGGTGATCGGTCTGAGCATCTACCACGCAGCGTTCGTGTGCGAGGCCATCCGATCCGGTGTGAACACCGTTCCCGCGGGCCAAGCGGAAGCGGCACGGGCCATTGGCCTGAGCTTCCTCCCGGCGGCTCGCCTGATCATTTTTCCGCAGGCCCTGCGCGGGGCCATCACGCCGTTGGGTAATACGTTGATCGCGTTGACCAAGAACACCACGGTGGCCGCGGCGGCATCCGTCACGGAAATCTCGGCCTTGATGAAGACCATGATCGAGTTCCGCCCGGACGTCATCATTGCGGTGTTCCTGACCGTGGCGCTGGGCTTTGTGATCATCGTGATTCCCGTGGGTCTGTTGACCACGTGGCTGTCCCAGAAGTTGGCGGTGAAGCGATGAGCACCTCGGTACTCTTTGACGTTCAGGGCCCCCGGGCCAAACGGATCACCATGATCCTCAATGTGGTGGCCGTGCTCGTGGTGGCTGCCCTGGTCTGGGTGGTGCTGCAGAAGCTGGGCGAGCAGGGCCAGTTGGAGCCGGCCAAGTGGACCGCATTGTTCACGGAACGCACGTGGAGCAACTTCCTGATCCCTGGCCTGGTGAGCACGCTCAAGGCAGCCGCCGTGGCCGTGGTGGGTTCCGTGATCTTCGGTCTCATCTTCGGTCTGGGGCGGCTGTCCAGCCTGTGGATCCTGCGCGCGGTTTCCACCGTGGTGGTGGAATTCTTCCGCGCGGTGCCCGTCCTGGTCATGATGATTTTCTTCTACCTGGGTCTGGCACGCACGGGTCTGGTCCAGCCCTCGGACACGCCGTTCTGGGCGGTGATCATCGGCCTGATCCTCTACAACGGTTCGGTCATTGCTGAGCTCGTCCGTTCCGGTGTGTACCAGCTTCCCAAGGGCCAGCGGGAAGCGGGCCTGGCCGTGGGACTCACCCCGTCCCAGGTGCTGCGCAACATTTTGCTGCCTCAGGCGCTGACGGCCATGCTGCCCTCTCTCGTGTCCCAGTTCGTGGTGATCCTCAAGGACACGGCGCTCGGGTACATCATCACCTACCCCGAGCTGCTCGCCTCGGCGCGCCGCTTGGGTTCCGGTGACGGCAACATCCTGCAGACCCTGTTGCTGGCGGCCGTGGTGTTCATGATCATCAACTCGGTGCTCACGTTCAGCGCGGGCAGACTCTCGCGGCTGCTCAGCTACCGCACCTCCGGCAAGACCAAACCCCTTCACGAGGCCGCGGAGGGTGGCACGACCGGCTGAGCCCACCAGGCGGCGTCGTCGTCGCGTCAAGCGATGACACCACGAAACGGTCCCGGAAGTCGTGTGCTCCCGGACCGTTTCGTTCGTCAAGGGCGGGAAGTAGCTAGGCCAGCCACTGCGCGAGCGCGCGGTAGCACTCGCGGACGGCGTCATCGAAGACATGCTCGTCGTCGGTGTGCGCGAGCAGGGCGTCGCCGGGACCGAAATTCACGGCGGGCACGCCGGCTTCGGAGAAGCGGGCCACGTCCGTCCAGCCGTACTTGGGCATTGGTTCCTGGCCCACGGCGGCCACGAACTGCGCCGCCGCGGGCCGGTCCAGGCCGGGCCGCGCGGCCGGAGACAAATCCTGGAAGTCCAGCTCGTAACCGTTGAAGACTTCCCGCACGTGCTCCTGCGCTTGCTGCAACGTCTTGTCCGGGGCAAAGCGGTAGTTGATGTCCACCCACGCGTTGTCCGGGATCACGTTGCCGGCAACTCCCCCGCCGATCCGGATCGCGTTGAGGCCCTCACGGTAGTCCAACCCCTCCACGGTGATGGTTCGGGGCTCGTACGCCGAAAGTCGCGCGAGGACATCGGCTTGCTTGTGGACGGCGTTCTCACCGATCCACGCGCGGCCCGAGTGCGCGGCCTTACCGGTCGTGGTGATGCGGAAACGCATGGTGCCGTTGCAGCCGCCCTCCACCGTGCCGTTGGTCGGTTCCAGCAGCACCGCGAAGTCCGCTTCGAGCAGCTCGGGGTTGTTGCGCATCAGGCGCCCCAGCCCGCTGACGTCGGAGGCGACTTCCTCGTGGTCGTAAAAGACAAAGGTGATGTCCCGGTTGGGTTCGGTCAACGCGTGGGCCAGGGCCAGCTGCACGGCCACCCCGCCCTTCATGTCGGTGGTGCCGCGGCCGTAGATGACAGCACGCCCGGATTCCCGACGCCGCACGGACGGTACCGTACCCAGCGAACCTTCCACGGTGGGCAGGGGCACGGTGTCCAGGTGCCCGGCCAGCACAACACGCTCGTCACGATCGAGGTTCGTGCGGGCCACGATGGAATCCCCGTCGCGGTGCACGTCCAGGTGCGGCAGTAAACGCAGAGCGGTTTCCACGGCGTCCGCGAGGGGGCCCTCGTGATCGGACACCGATTCCACGTCCACGAGGGCCGCGGTGAGATCCGCCGGGTCCAGGGAGAGGTCGAGTTCAACGGGTGCAGTGGTGGAGTCCATGCGGGCCAGCCTAGTCACCTTCACGTCACACGGTGACGGACATCCTAGGATGGTGCTCATGACTTCACCGAGCGAGAGCACCGCATCATCCCGCACAGCCTCCGGCGTAGGCCTGGCCACCGTGGTCGATTCCGGCCCCAAGGCCGGCACCGTCCTGGACGTCTTCTACCCGGCTCCCGCGCTGAGCCCCAACGCCGACACCTCCTTCGAGGCGGACCTGCGCGTGGCCGCGACCACCGATCCCGATCGCAACGTGCGTTCCGAGATCGTCACCACCGTGATCGATCTCGACGCCGCCCCGGCAGACACCGCCGATGCTTACCTTCGCCTGCACGTCCTGTCCCACCGTTTGGCCGAGCCCAACACCATTAACGTGGACGGCGTGTTCGGTCAGCTGGCCAACGTGGCCTGGACCAACCGGGGCCCGGTGCTGGCCGAGGAGCTGACCACCGCCCTGGTGCGCCTGCGCGCCGGCGGGCATGTGACCGTGTTCGGCGTGGACAAGTTCCCCCGCATGGTGGACTACGTGGTCCCCTCCGGTGTGCGCATCGGCGACGCGGACCGCGTGCGCCTGGGCGCTTACCTGGGCGAGGGCACCACGGTGATGCACGAGGGGTTCGTGAACTTCAACGCGGGCACGCTGGGCTCCGCAATGGTCGAGGGCCGGATTTCCGCCGGTGTCGTGGTCCACGACCACACCGATATCGGTGGCGGCGCTTCCATCATGGGTACCCTCTCCGGCGGCGGTAAGCAGCGCATCACTCTGGGGCAGCGCTGCCTCCTGGGTGCCAACGCCGGTGTGGGCATTTCCCTGGGCGACGATTGCGTGGTCGAGGCCGGCCTGTACGTCACGGCCGGCACGCGCGTGACCCTGTTGGAGGCCCGAGCCGAGTCCCGCGTGGTCAAGGCCTCGGAGCTGTCGGGAATCTCCAACCTGCTCTTCCGCCGGAACTCGACCAACGGTGCGGTTGAAGCACTGCCCCGTGAGGGCGGGGCCATCGAGCTCAACCCCGCACTGCACACCAACTAGGAATACCGCCTGAAGTCGCTGAGCCCGCGCACCTCCGATTAAGGTGCGCGGGCTCAGCGCTAGACTCGACACTTCAGCCGCCTACTCCGGGGAATCATGTCTTCCACGTCATCCGGTCGTCGCCGCCACGCCGCGCTTCACCTGTTTCTAATCATCCTGTTGATCTGCGCTGCGATTGCGGCTGCGTTGTACGTGGGTTTCAGCCTGGTCGCCGGTAAACCCACGGTCGGTGATCCGCGTTGCACCGTGGTTTCCGCCGAGGGTGCCAAATACACGTTCACCCCGGAGCAGACCCGCAACGCCTCGATTGTCTCCGCGGAGGCGCTGGCGCGCGACCTGGATCATCGAGCCTCCGTGATTGCCCTGGCCACCGCCCAGCAGGAATCGGAACTGGTCAACATCAACTACGGTGACCGGGACTCCGTGGGGCTCTTCCAGCAGCGGCCCTCGCAGGGGTGGGGCACCGTGGAAGAAATCATGGACCCCCACTACGCCACGGTGGCCTTCTACAACCATTTGGAGCACGTGGAGTACCACTCGATGTCCGTGACACAGGCAGCGCAGGCCGTGCAGCAGTCCGGTGTTCCGGACGGTTACGCCAAGCACGAGGCCAGCTCCGCGGCGTTGACGGACGCCTTCCACGGGACCCGACCGGCGCTGCTCAACTGCGTGCTGGACCCGGTGGACACATCGCCCTCGACTGCGGATGGCCCCGCTTCCCCCGCTGCGCGGGCAGACGAGGCCGTGGTCGGTTTGACACGGGACTACGGCGACACGCTGGGTGCCGTGCGAACGGACGGTGAGAGCGCCGTGGTCGAACCCGATGATTCCCCGGCCGGCTGGGCCGCCGCCCACTGGGCCGTGGCCAATGCCGAACGCCTGGGGATCACGCTCGTGAGCTACGACGGGCGGACCTGGGACCGTGACCGCCAGACATCCACGCGGTTCTCCGCCGTACCCGGGTGGGAATCCACGGCGGAGCTGACAGCGCAGGACCGGGCGGCACCGCCGTCCCCACAAGTGGTGATCAGCACCGCCACAAGCCAGGATCCAGTGTGAACCTGATTAGGCTGGTGCCCATGAAGATTCTTGTGACCGGTGGAACCGGCTATATCGGCTCGCACACTGTTCTGGCTCTGCTCGAGGCGGGCCACGGCGTGGTGGTGCTGGACAACCTTTCCAACTCGTCCAAGACCTCTCTGGAACGGGTTCAGGAGTTGGCCGGTCGCGAGATCACCGCGTTCGAAGAAGTCGATTTGCTGGACCGCTCGGGGCTCGACGACGTGTTCTCACGTCACCGCCCAGACGCCGTCATCCACTTTGCCGGCCTCAAGGCCGTGGGAGAGTCCAGTGAGAAGCCCCTGTGGTACTACACGAACAACGTCTCCGGCACCGTGAACCTGCTGTGGGCCATGGAGGAGAACGACTGCCGCACCATCGTGTTCTCGTCCTCGGCCACCGTGTACGGCGCACCCGAAACCATGCCGTTGACCGAGAAACAGACCATGGACGCGCAGAACCCGTACGGGCGCACCAAGGAACACATCGAGGACATGCTCGCGGACCTCGCCGCCTCCGATGACCGGTGGGCCGTAGCGTTGCTGCGATACTTCAACCCGGTGGGCGCCCACGAATCCGGCCGGATCGGCGAGGATCCCTCCGGCATCCCCAATAACCTGATGCCGTTCGTGGCGCAGGTTGCCGTGGGTCGCCGCGAGAAGCTCATGGTCTTCGGTGACGACTACCCCACCCCGGACGGCACCGGCGTGCGCGACTACATTCATGTGGTGGACCTGGCCGACGGTCACCTCAAGGCCCTGGACCGGATCAGCGAGGACCCCGGCGTTCACGTGTGGAACCTGGGTACCGGCCGCGGTTACTCCGTGCTCGAGGTCCGGGACGCGTTCCACAAGGCATCGGGCCGCGAGATCCCGTACGAGATCGCCCCTCGCCGCGCCGGCGACGCCGCCGTGTCCTACGCCGATCCCTCCGCCGCTCTCGCCGAGCTGGGCTGGTCCGGGGACCGCGACATGGACACCATGTGCCGCGATCACTGGAACTGGCAGAAAAACAATCCCCACGGGTACGACGGCTGATCTTTCCGCTTGCCCGCCCCGGGCGTAGCCTGGGGCCATGAGACCGCTCAGGTACTCCATCAACGTCACCCTTGATGGCTGCGTCGATCACCGTGAGGGGATAGCGGACGAGGAACTCCGCCGGCGCGCCGCCCAGAGCATTGCGCGCGCCGATGCCCTGATCTTCGGCAGGGTGACCTACCGCATGATGGAGGAGGCCTGGCGCCGGGATCCGACAACGGGCACCTGGCCCGAATGGCTGGAGCCGTGGATGGAACCGTTCGCGCAGACCATGGACTCGGCCAAGAAGTACGTGGTCTCGAGCACCCTGCAGAGCCTCGACTGGAATGCCGAGTTTCTGCGCGGTGATCCGGGTGAGGCCGTCCGAGCTCTCAAGGAAGAACCCGGCGAGGGACTGTACGTGGGCGGTGTGACGTTACCGCTTTACCTGGCCGATCGTGGATTGATCGACGAATACGAGTTCGTGGTGCACCCTCGCGTGGCCGGCCACGGACCCACGCTGTTCGCGGGATTGTCCAAACCCTTGGATCTCCGACTCATTGACCGCGTGGAATACGGTTCCGGTGCGGTCGCGCTGCGCTACGTGCCCCGGTAGAACCTTCGCGTGCGCCTCATGCGCCACGAGAACCCTTTTCCATCCCGCCAAGGGTCCTTACGACACCTCGGGTGTAGCCCACGGTCCCGGCGTCCCCTCACGCGCGGGCCGCCGCTCAAGGTGATACGGGCCGCCGTCGTGGCCCGGGCGCCGTCGTACCCCGCGCCGTAAGGCACGGTGCACAGCAGAACACCCCGCCACCGACCGAAGTCGGGGGCGGGGTGCTGTGCCGAGGCGTGAGGCTTACTGGGCGGTCGGGTAGTGACGCTCGCCCTCGCCCACGTAGAGCTGACGCGGGCGGCCGATCTTGGTCTCCGGGTCCTCGATCATCTCCCGCCACTGGGCGATCCAACCCGGCAGGCGGCCGATGGCGAAGAGCACGGTGAACATTTTCTCGGGGAAGCCCATGGCCTTGTAGATCAGCCCGGTGTAGAAGTCCACGTTCGGATAGAGCTTGCGCTCCACGAAGTAGTCGTCCGCGAGCGCCTTCTCCTCCATGCTCATCGCGAGGTCCAGCATCTCGTTGTTGCCGCCCAGCTTGGCCAGGACGTCATGGGCGTAGCCCTTGATGATCTTGGCGCGCGGGTCGTAGTTCTTGTAGACGCGGTGCCCGAAGCCCATGAGGCGCACGCCGTCTTCCTTGTTCTTGACCTTTTCCATGAACTCGTCCGCGGACAGGCCGCGGTTCTGGATCTGATCGAGCATGTGCAGCACGGACTCGTTGGCGCCACCGTGCAGCGGGCCGTAGAGCGCGTTGATGCCGGCGGAGACGGAAGCGAACATGTTGGCGTGGGAGGAGCCCACCAGGCGCACGGTGGAGGTGGAGCAATTCTGCTCGTGGTCCGCGTGCAACATGAGCAGGATGTCCAGGGTCTTGGCGACCACCGGGTCCACCTCGTACTCCTCGGCGGGCACCCCGAAGCACATGCGCAGGAAGTTCTCCGCGTAGTTCAGCTTGTTCTGGGGGTAGAGCTGTGGCTCGCCCACGGACTTCTTGAACGCGTACGCGGCCAGGGTGGGGACCTTGGCGAGCAGGCGGATGGTGGAGATCTCCACCTGTTCCTTGTCGAACGGGTCCAGGGAGTCCGAGTAGAACGTGGACAGCGCGGACACGGCCGAGGACAGCACGGGCATGGGGTGCGCGGAGCGTGGGAAGCCGTTGAAGAACATCTTGATGTCTTCGTGCACCATGGTGTGCGTGGTGATGCGGTGCGCGAAGTCCTCGTACTGCTCACGCGTGGGCAGCTCACCGTAGATCAGCAGGTAGGTGGTCTCCACAAAGTTGGAGTGCTCAGCCAGTTCCTCGATGGGGTAGCCGCGGTAACGGAGAATGCCGTTGTCACCGTCGATGTAGGTCACGTGGGACTTGGTGTTGGCCGTATTCATGAATCCGGGATCGTAGGTCACGTTGCCGGTTTCCTTGAGCAACGATCCCAGGCCGTAGCCCTGGTTGCCTTCGGTGACCTTCAGGACGGGCAGCTCCATAGCCTTGCCGTCCCGATAGTTCAGTTCAACCTTCTGGGCGTTCTTCTTGGCCTCTGCCATGGTGTTGTCCTCCACGGTTTGCTTGGGGTGCCCCGCCAGCGGTTCGCGGTCCCGTTCACGGCAACAACTGCGTTGCCATGACTGTCACGCGCATACTTGGGACACAGTTTGATCATCATCTAACATACCCCGTGGTGTGGCGTAGGTTCCACTCATTTGTATCGCGGTACGTGTGGTTACACGGCCTCGCGCAGGCGCGCAACGGCAGCGTCGATTCGCTCGTCACTGGCGGTTGTGGACAGCCGAACGTAACCGTTCCCCGCGTCCCCGTAGAACGTCCCGGGGCCCACCACGATGCCCAGTTCGGCAAAGCGACCCACCGTGTCCCAGGTATCCTCGCCGGCGGTTGCCCACAGGTACAGGCCGGCCTCGGAGTGCTCGATCCGCAGCCCGAAAGCTTCCACGGCGGGCAGCAGCGTGGCGCGGCGTTCCCGGTAGAGCGCCTTCTGAGCGGCCACGTGAGCGTCGTCGGCGAGGGCCACGCGCATGGCTTCCTGCACGGGGTAGGGCACGATCATGCCCGCGTGTTTGCGCGAGTTGATCAGCGACGGCATCAGTTCGGGGTCACCGGCCAGGAAAGCGGCGCGGTAACCGGCGAGGTTGGACTGCTTGGACATTGAGTACGCGCTCAGCACGAGTGAGAGGTCTCCCCCGGTCACCCACTCGTCCAGCACGGACGGCACGGGCTCACCGCCCTCGGCCACGTCCCAGTCGCCCCAGCCCAGTTCCGCGTAGCACTCGTCGGAGACGACCACCGCACCCTGCGCGCGCGCCTGGTCCACGATCTTCTTGAGGCCGGCGGCATCGCGCACGATACCCGTGGGGTTGCCCGGCGAGTTGACCCACACCATCCGCACGCGCGAGCGCACCTCGGGAGCCAGGTCGTCGAGGTCGTCGGCGGCCACCGCCTCGGCACCGGCCAGTTGCGCCCCGATGTCGTAGGTGGGGTAGGCAACGGTGGGGCGCGCGACGACGTCGCCGGGACCCAGTCCCAGCAGCAGCGGCAGCCACGCGACCAGTTCCTTGGAACCAACGGTGGGCATCACGGCGGCCGGATCCAGATGGGCGACGCCGCGGCGTCGGGCGTACCAGTCCACGATCGCCTCGCGCAGTGCGGGCATTCCGTGCGTGGTCGGGTAGCCGGGGGCGTCCGAGGCGGCCGCGAGCGCATCCTGGATCACGAGCGGTGTGGGATCCACGGGCGTGCCGATGGACAGGTCCACCGTGCCGCCCGGGTGCTCAGCCGCGCGCCGGCGATAGGGCGCGAGCCAGTTCCACGGGTAGTCCGGCAGGTCGAGTCCGAGGCTGCGCTGCTGCGTCACGATCAATCCTGGTTCTGCGGGGGAAGTTCGGCGATGATCGGGTGGTCCTTGTGGGTGTTACCCAGTTTGGCGGCACCGCCCGGGGAGCCGAGATCGTCGAAGAACTCCACATTGGCCTTGTAGTACTCGGCCCATTCCTCCGGGGTGTCGTCTTCGTAGTAGATGGCTTCCACGGGACACACCGGTTCGCACGCACCACAGTCAACGCACTCGTCCGGGTGGATGTACAGGGAACGTTCTCCCTCGTAGATGCAGTCCACGGGACATTCTTCGACGCATGCCTTGTCCTTGACGTCCACACAAGGCTGAGCGATCACGTATGTCACGGTAAACGTACCTTTCCTGGTTCGAGGGGATCAGCCAACAGTCTAACCGCGTGGTCAGCCACGTGCTTGTCGGCGGAGTCTGGAGATGTAGCGGCCCGTAACAATTACCGCGGCCATGACGGCCACGAAAATGACGGCGAACCACGCGTAGCCAACCATTCCAATGGGTGCCTCCCACGAGGTGACCACCAGGGCCGAGCCGTTCTTGAGATAAGCAAAGGCCCACGAAAGCACGTAGGTGAGCAGTCCGGGCACCGCTGCTGCCCACACCCGACGGGTCGCCGTACCGCACCACACGCTCGCGAACCACACGAGCGCCCCGGAGAACAGCAGTCCCCACGGCAGCCACACCGACTCGTTGAGATACCAAATGTTCGCGTGCATCACGGTGGCCACGGAGCCGATCAGCAGACCGGTGATCACAGCGGTCAACACCGCGGACAGGGTGGTGGGGTGCGCCGACGCCGCTGTGGTCGGGGTAATCTCGCCCGTCTCGGCTGGCTCGTCGGTCACGATCTCGGTCCCGGGGTCGCTGTGCCACGGGGCCGGATTCACGGGTGTCGTCCGTGCGCTACGGCTCATGCGGACTCACCGCCGGGCAGCTCACCGCGGAGCAAACGGTAGTGCTCGGTGGCCGTCAACGCCTGCGGAACACCGTTGGACAGTTCAAAAGTGTCCGGATCGTCGTCCGGCAAAACGATTTGTGTGGCGTGGGCGGCCATTGCCGAGCGCTTGGCTCCAAGGTGGCCGTCGATCACGGCCTGCTGCCGCTGATCCGCGGGGTCGGCTTCGCCCTCGGTGCCCCACACCAGCGCAACGTCCCAGGCTCGCGCGCCGCGAGCGGGCGTCATGGCCTGGTCGACCCCGAGCACCGTGACGTGATGGGTGCGCACGTGGTCCGGGTGGCCGTAGCCGCCGTCATCACAGTAGGTGACCACCACGTGCGGACGGACTGCACGGATCGCCGCGGCCACGTGGGCGGCTGCTTCGAGTTCCGTGGCCGAGGTGAGGGCGGCCGAGGACACGTCCTCGGCGGGCTGTGCCCGGCCGTTGTCACCCCAGCTCATACCCGAATCCAGGTAACGACCCAGCCCGTTGGCGAATCCCACGGACTCATCGACAGCGGGAGTCTCCCCGGCGAAAAAGCGATCGGACAGACCGAGTGCCGCGGCGGCGTCGTCGAGCTCGCCCACGCGGTACAGGCCCAGGGCGGTGCCGTCGGTGTCCGGGCAGCCGGGCCGGCCCACTTCGAGGTGACGCAGCGGCTCCGGAATGACCTCGCCGCGTTCGCCGCGAGTCATGGTGAGGAGCACGTTGGTGGCACCGGCGTGAGCGTAGTGCGCAATGGAGGCGCCCGTGGCAATGGACTCGTCGTCCGGGTGGGCGTGAACCCACAGGATCCGCGCGTCCCCCGGGGCACGGCCCGCGGGCAGTAGCGAATCCACTGCGCCCTCGGTGACCGTGCCCGATCCGGGATAGCGCGGTGTGCTCATGATCAGGCGCGAGCCCGCTGACGAGCAGCCTTCACGCGATCATTGGCTTCCAGGACGAGCTTGCGGATGCGGATGGCTTCCGGGGTGACCTCCACGCACTCGTCCTCGCGAGCGAACTCGAGGCATTCCTCGAGGGTGAGCTTGCGCGGCGGTGTGAGGTGCTCGAAGCTGTCCGAGGTGGAGGAGCGCATGTTGGTGAGCTTCTTCTCCTTGGTGATGTTCACGTCCATGTCATCCGCGCGGGAGTTCTCACCCACGATCATGCCCTCATAGACCTCAGAGGTGGGCTCCACGAAGAAGGAACCGCGCTCCTGCAGGTTGATCATGGCGAACGGGGTGACCACACCGGCGCGGTCCGCGATGAGCGAGCCGTTGGTGCGGTACTCGATGTCGCCGGCCCACGGCTCGTAGCCGTCGGAGTACGACGACGCGATGCCGGCACCTCGGGTCTCGGTCAGGAACCGCGTGCGGAACCCGATCAGACCGCGCGAGGGAACCTTGAACTCCATGCGCACCCAACCGGTGCCGTGGTTGACCATGCCCTCCATGCGGCCCTTACGACCGGCCATGAGCTGGGTGATGGCACCGAGGAATTCGTCCGGGGCGTCAATGGTCATGTGCTCGTAGGGCTCATGCACCTTGCCGTCGACGGTCTTGGTGACCACCTGGGGCTTACCCGCGGTGATCTCAAAGCCTTCGCGGCGCATCTGCTCCACCAGGATGGCCAGCGCCAGCTCGCCACGGCCCTGTACTTCCCAGGCGTCGGGACGCTGGGTGGGCAGAACCTTGAGGGAAACGTTACCGATGAGCTCCTTGTCCAGGCGGTCCTTCACCTGGCGGGCGGTCACCTTGGCACCCTTGACGCGGCCGGCCAACGGGGAGGTGTTGATACCGATGGTCATGGAGATCGCGGGATCGTCCACTGTGATCAGCGGGAGCGGCTGCGGGTTGTCCGGGTCGGTCAGGGTCTCACCAATGGTGATGTCCTCGATACCGGCAACGGCCACGATCTCGCCGGGGCCGGCCTGCTCCGCGGGGACACGGTCCAGGCCCTTGGTGGCCAGCAGCTCGGAAATCCGGACATTCTTGAGCTGACCGTCCTGGCGAGCCCAGGCAACGGTCTGACCCTTCTTGAGGGTGCCGTTGAAAATCCGCAGCAGAGCCAACCGACCCAGGAACGGGGAGGCGTCCAGGTTGGTCACGTGGGCTTGCAGCACGCCGCCTTCTTCGTAGGACGGCGCGGGAATGTGCTCGATGATGGTCTTGAACAACGGCTCGAGGTCTTCGTTCTCCGGAAGTTCACCATTACCGGGCTGTTCGGTGGAGGCGCGACCGGCCTTGCCGGAGGCGTACACCACTGGGACGTCCAGAACGGCGTCCAGGTCCATTTCCGGGTAGTCCTCGGAGATGTCGGAGGCCAGGCCGAGCAGCAGATCCATGGTGTCGGAAACCACTTCTTCAATGCGTGCGTCCGGGCGGTCCACCTTGTTGACCACGAGGATCACGGGCAGCTTGGCCTCCAGGGCCTTACGCAGCACGAACCGGGTCTGGGGCAGGGGGCCCTCGGAAGCATCGACCAGGAGCACCACGCCGTCCACCATGGACAGGCCGCGCTCCACCTCGCCACCGAAGTCGGCGTGGCCCGGGGTGTCGATCACATTGATGGTGATGGTCTCGCCGTTGGCCGAGGGTCCGTCGTAGAACACGGTGGTGTTCTTCGCCAGGATGGTGATGCCCTTCTCCCGCTCCAGGTCGCCCGAGTCCATGACTCGTTCTTCGACCTCTCCGTGTGAGGAGAAAGCGTGCGTCTGCTGGAGCATGGCATCGACGATGGTGGTCTTGCCGTGGTCAACGTGGGCAACAATTGCCACGTTACGCAGATCGGCGCGCTGGGCGGTGGTTTCAGACATACGCAAGTCTCTCTTCATAACTCGAGGTAGAGGGGAATCTCAGCGATTCTACTCTTCCTGATGCCCTTGCTCGTCCACACGTGACCTATCACTCACTTCCAGCTGCTTCCCAGGGCCCGTGGTGTGCGAGTGACCCGCGTGACCACCCGGGCCACTTGCATCGGCCTGGTCCCTACCCCAATAATTCCGGCCTGTGCCACGGCTTGTCCTGCACGTGTTCGTTCACGAAAGCCAGAACGGTCTCGTACCAGGTGCGCGCGTTGGCCGGTTTGAGGATCCAGTGGTTCTCGTCCGGGAAGTACAAGAACTTGTGCCCCTTCACCGCGGTGTGCCGCTGCAGATCCGACCATAGTTGCAGCCCCTGAGAAATGGGTACGCGGTAGTCCTTGTCACCGTGAATCACCAGCATGGGCACCTGGATGTCGCCCACGAACCGATGCGGGGAATAGTGCCCGGCCTGCGACGGCGCCATGGCCTCTTCCCACTCGGTGTTGTCCGTGGTGGAGCCCATGGTGTGCAGATCCCACAGCGACGCGTGAGTCACGATGCAGTTGAACCGCTCCCCCGTGTGGCCGGCCACCCAGTTGGCCATGTACCCGCCGTAGGAGCCACCCAGCAGGGCCTGCCGCTCGGCGTCGATGTCCTGGCGTTGCGTGGCGGCTTCCACCAGTGCCATGACATCCGTGAACGGCGCACCGCCCAGTTCCTGCTGACCGCGGTCGATCATGGCCTGACCGTAGCCGGTGGAAATGGCGGGGTCCGGGAGCAGCACCGCATAGCCGCCGGCCACGAAGGGCCACGGGTTCCACCGCCAGGACCATGCGTTGTTGGAAGCCCACGGCCCGCCGTGCACGAACACGAGCAACGGAAGTTCCTCCGCGGCGGGGGTGTCCGGCAGGGCGAGCCACGCGCGAATTTCCGTACCGTCCTGTGCAACGGTGGTGACTTCTTCGAGTCGGCCGGCCGGAACGCCGTCGGGCAGAAGCCCCTGCACCGGTGCGGGATCCGCCGAGAAGCCCTCGCTCGACCACGATACGAGCTCCTCGGGTCGGTCCAGGCGGGATCGCAGAGCCCAGAGCCGCTCCCCCGTCACGTGAACAGATCGGTACGTCCAGCCTTGACCATCGCCGCCGGCAGCAATATCGACGCGCGGTTCATCTCCTGGTGCACAACTGATGCGCACCACAATGCCGCGGCCACGGTAATCGGCACTGCACACCACGGTAGCGTCATCAATCCACTGGGGACCCTCTCCCCAGTACTGGTCTCCAGGCAGGATCTCGTGTGCGTCACCCGACACGAAGTCGTAAAGGCACAGCGATATGGAGAGATTCTGCGTACTGGTCCACAGCCGCTCCTTGACGATGATGGCCCGGGTTCCGTCCGGGCTCACAGGACCTACCTCCCACCAGGTGTCCTGTTCGACGGGACGGATAAGTTCAGGCTCCCCAGAGCCATCGTCGGTGACGGGCACACGCCAGATCTCCGAACGTTCCCACCCGCCGTCCATCCAAGCTTGCACGGTGACCACCGCGAAACTCCCGTCCGGCGAGGGCTCATAACCCAGCAAACGACCCTCCGGAAGTCGAACGTGCCGTGCTTGGTCCTGGACCGAAGCGCCGTCGGCAGCAGCCACGGCGTCCACGAACCAGAGCGTGGGCACATCCGGCCCCAGATCGTGGTCCCAATCGCGGGTGGGCGCCGACTCGTACAACACCGCACTCACGCCCGAGTCTTCGCGCAATTTGTCCAACCGCTCGTTCTCGGCGGTGACCTCATTGGCGTGGCGGGCAGACGGGAGCGTGCCACTTACGAAGAACAGACGGTCGCCACCCAGCTTGAGGTCTTCGACGCCGCCGGGCCGTTCCAGAATCATCCGCGCCTCGCCGTACGGGGGCAAAAGCCACAGCCGTGTGCGGTCCTTGTCGTCCTGGCTGGCCGGGCGGGCAGACGAGAAGAAGAGGGCGCCGCCGACCCCTGGACACACTTCCGACACACCGTGCTGATCGTGAGTCAGCTGCCGGGTCTGGATCTCGTCCTGGTCCGTCTCTACCGACCACGCCTGCGTCACGTACTTCTTGCCATCTGTAGACAGGTCTTTACGGAGGGCCACCACAGTGCCCGATTTGTGGGTATTGAATCCGGACAGGCGAGGCGACGCGATCAAATGCTCGGGGGTATCTACGCGGAATGTCATGTAGGTCACACTAACGCGATGCTCTGACACCCATAGGCGGGCTGTGCCAACAATACCCTAGGGGGTACTTGCACTATACCCCCTAGGGTATTACCGTTTTGGTCAACACCCGGAGGGGCAGCAGGCTCCCCGATGTCACAAGTAAGGAGAACTCCTCATGCTTCTGGAACGCATCTACGACGAGGACTTGGCCCAGGCGAGCTTCGTGATCGGCTGCCAGGCCAAGAAAGAGGCCATCGTGGTCGATCCACGGCGCGACCTTGACGTTTATGTGAAGATCGCGGAGAAGAACGACATGAAGATCATGGGTGTGACCGAGACTCACATCCACGCAGATTTCCTCTCCGGTACTCGTGAATTGGCCTCGGCCACTGGTGCCACCATGTACGTCTCCGGAGAAGGTGGCCAGGATTGGCAGTACGAATTCGACGCAACCCGCCTCTATGACGGGAGCGAGATCAAACTTGGCAACATCACCATTACCGCAGTACACACCCCCGGACACACGCCCGAGCACCTCTCGTACCTCGTCACCGACGGCGCGTTCGCGGACGACCCGGGTTACATGCTCACTGGAGACTTCGTGTTCTCGGGTGACTTGGGCCGACCCGATCTGCTCGATGAGGCCGCCGGCGGCGTCGATACCCGCTTCGAGGGTGCCAAGCAGATGTTCAAGAGCCTTCGAGACAAGTTCTTGACCTTGCCGGACCTCGTGCAGGTGTTCCCCGGCCACGGCGCCGGATCTGCCTGCGGTAAGTCCCTGGGCGCTATCCCCTCCACCACCGTGGGCTATGAGCGCCGCTTCTCCTGGTGGGCCTCCTACGCGGAGAACAACGACGAACAGGAATTCATCGACGAGCTCCTCGATGGGCAGCCTGACGCACCGTTCTACTTCGGCCGGATGAAGAACCAGAACCGCCGCGGTCCGGAGATCATGGGTGAACGCGCCCCGCTAGAAGAACTCGACAACGCGGAAGTCGCCAAGAAGCTGGAAGCCGACGAAGTCAGCTTCGTGGATACCCGTTCCGCGGACGCCGTCCATAATGGCACCGTTGAAGCTGCACTGAACATTCCAGGCTCCGGCAATACCGCCACGTATGGGGCCTGGGCGGTGAACCCGGAAACGGATGATCGCTCCCTGGTCCTCTTGGCGGAAGACCAGGAGTCGGCGCAGAGCATCTGGGACCACCTGGTGCGCGTGGGCATCGACAAGGTGGCCGGATACGTGACCTCGTTCGATGGACTCCCCGTTTCCGAACCTCAAGTGATCAACCCAGGAGATGTGGAATCCTTCGATGCAGCGACGCTTCTGGACGTGCGCGCGGTGAGTGAATACGACGAGGGACACATTCCCGGCGCCACCCAGCTGCACGGTGGTCGAGTGCTGTGGAACTTGGACAAGCTCCCGCAGCACGGAACCATCGTCACGTACTGCAAGAGCGGGGCGCGTAGCTCGATCGTTGCGAACGTCCTACGCCACGCGGGCTACGACGTGGCCGAGCTCAAGGGCTCCTACGATGCTTGGCCAATTCACCAGGACTCCGTTAGCAGCGCCTCTCACTAAGAAATCCTGACGACCGAGGCCGGGAGGTCCACCCATTGCGGGTGGGCCTCCCGGCCTCTTGGTGTTCGGCTTCCCGTGGAGAACCCGTCACCCAGCGCCGTCATTGGCTCTGCACCATGGGCATGACTCCAGGTAGGCCACTGCACATTGCGCCCGAATAACCGGTTCAAGAAAACTCCCCGTCGAATGAGCTGAAACTTAGCTCATTCGGCGGGGAGTTCCTTACCGCCTGCGATTTCCTCGAGAAAAGGGAGCTCGCACGACCGGGGGTCAGCCAGCGAACGCCTTAGACCTAAGGGGACAACGGGAAACGGCGAACCAGCAGACCAGCGCGGGGACAGCAGCAGCCCCGGCTGCACCCGCCACGATCAGGCCTCCCACGCCCGGCAGTTCCTGAGCGAGTACGAAGAATCCCATGACGAGCACGAAGACCCCGAACCCTTTCCGCAATGCGGCTTCCGGGATCTTTCCCGCCAGCCGAGCACCAATCACTGACCCCACTATTGCGGCGGCAGTGACGGCCCCTACGAGTGCCCAGTCCAGCGAGACGGAAGTGAGATAGCCGCCCAGTCCCGCGAAGGACTTCATGGCGATGACCACGAGCGAGGTTCCCACAGCAACCGGCATGGACAGGCCGCCGAGCAACGCCAGGGCCGGGACGACCAGGAAACCTCCGCCGGCCCCGACCAGCCCGGTGACCAGGCCCACCACGAGCCCCTCGATGAGAATTTTGACGAGCGGCAGATCCGTGCGCTCAGAGCTCTCCTTCTCCTTCTTTCGACCACGAATTATCGCCAAGGACGTGGCCACCATCATCACGGCAAACGCAATCATCAGCACCGTGCCTGGGATGTACCCGCCGGCCAGTCCCCCGAGGAACGCGCCGACCATGCTGGCAAGCCCGAAAATCAACGCGGTTCGCCACTTCACCCGTCCCTGGCGGGCATGCGTGACAGCGCTGAAGACCGAGGTCACCCCCACCACGAAGAGCGACGCCGCAATGGCCTCCTTAGGATCCAATCCGGCCACGTAGGTGAGGATCGGAACGGTGAGAATGGATCCGCCGCCACCGAGCAACCCCAGCGAAAGTCCGATCATGATCGACAACAACAGGGTCAGTGCAAGAGTCAGTGTCATGAGAAGTCCTGTCCCCCTTAAAGCTCCGCGCCTTCGAGCGCGCAGCTTCAGGGATTACTCGGAGCGTGCCGGGATCTGCTGAATGGCCGAGGTGGCGGTGGGCTCCACCGCCGCTTTGTTCCACGGCATGGCCGACAGTGCCTTGCCCATGGCGCAGGTATTGGTGGCGGCGGAGAAGGTGAGCCCAGTGCCAATAATTCCGGCCACAGTACGCAGTTTGGGCGAAACGAATTTTCCGCCGACCAAACCGGTCAACACCAAGGAGCCGGCCACCAGGCGCACCTGTCGTTCGAGATCCCAGCGGGATGCGCCGCGCACCACATCACCACCGGCATCGGCGAACCCCGAGGCACCGCCTTCAAGTACGTATGCCGATTCGAGCCCCACAGTAGCCAGCCGTCGACGCGCTTGCTCTGCCCGAACGCCCGAGTGGCACACCAGCACAACGCGCTCTCCCAGCCGGGAAACGAGGTCTTCCGTGTGCTCGGACAGCAGGTTCAGCGGCACGTTGTAGGAGCCCTTGATGTGGAGGGACTCGAACTCGGCCGCAGACCGGACGTCAATCACCACCAGATCCTGGTGTTGCACCATCCACTCGCGGAGGGTTTGGGGGCTGACGTCGGTGACGGTGGGAGTAGACATGAGAGTCCTTTCGAGTAATTGAGCCGAAGTGATGACGCCAGTATGCTTTATACCCCTAGGGGTATGCAAACGCCCCCGGGGGTATAGAATGCTTTCAAATATCAGATTCAGGAGACCCCATGGAACTTGACCCCTCAGACATCACGCCGGCCATCAATCGACTCAAGCGAGCCCAGGGCCAACTCGCAGCGGTCATTCGCATGGCCGAAGAGGGCAAGGAGTGCAAGGACGTGGTCACCCAATTGTCTGCCGTGTCCAAAGCCCTGGACCGCGCAGGCTTCTTGATCGTCGCGAGCGGCCTCGAACAGTGCTTCAAGAACCCGGACGAAGCCATGGACAAGAAGGAAATGGAAAAGCTATTCCTCTCCCTTGCCTAACGACTCGCAGTGGACTCGCCACCCTCGAACCTCACAGATGAGATGCAGGCTGCCAGGATGGCCGAATGAACACGCGCCAGATTTTCGCCGCCCTCGCGAACTCCGATACTCGCGATCTGTATGCCCGGGTCATCCTCGGTCAAGTCCCCGAGTCGCCCACCTCCAAGCAATCGCGGGCCCTCCTGAACCTGCATCGCGCCGGATTGATCGACACCCCCGACGGCACATGGTCACCTACCGCCGTGTTCCGTGAGCTCTTGGCCGAGGGCGCCAGGCACACACCCAAGGGTTACGAGCGATTTCTGGAGAACGGGCGCGTTACACGGTGGCCGTCCAAGGCAGCGGATAAAGACGGGCTGATCCGATGGATCATGGATCAATGTTTGGCAACTGACGAGCGCGTCGAAGAGCGAGAGCTCAATAACCGGATTGAGAAGTTCAGCGATGATCCGGCCCTGATTCGCCGGCACTGCGTGGACACCGGGTACATCTCGCGCGCACAGGACGGCAGCGAGTACCGCAGGTAGAAGCAGGGCTCACTCGCGTTAGCAGTTATCCATTTCAATTGGTGTCATGCGTGATTCATGTGCATTTCACGCGGATGCCCTGAATCCCACTAGCTAATGCAGGGATGATTTAGCGGCTACCCAATTACGAAACACTCTTCACGGACCGCGGACCCGCGAGATGCCCGTCACAGCAAGGCAAGGCTATCCTCGGTAGGCAATTAGAGAACATGGGACTTCGCTAATTTAATTACGTCAGAGTGGTTTGATCTAAGGTTCAACTTACTTGTAATACGGGATTTTCGCTCGTATCTTTATAAATACGAACCGCCTGAGAGGAACAGATCATGGCTACTTTGACCGCCGTCTCCGCTTGCGCCGCCACCGCGTGCGCATATAACGACAACGGCTGCTCCGCGCCCGCCATCACCGTGGGCGGCAGCGGCTCCACCGCATCCTGCACCACTTTCATTTCCCTGGACGCTCGCGGAGGCCTGCCCACCGCTAACGGCCAGGTTGGCGCGTGCCAGCGCCTCGAGTGCAAGCACAACACCGACCTGCTGTGCACCGCGTCCTCCATCGAGATGACCGGCGACACCGCTAACTGCGCGTCCTACGAAGCCGAGTAATCACTGACTTCCGAACACAACCGTGCCCGCGCGTTCTTCACGAACGCGCGGGCACGGTTTTTTTAATCCTGCGACCCGCCAGGCGCGCAACCCGAGACTGTGCAACCGCGGACGCCTCCCGATCAATTATTCGGGTGCACCCACCCGTGTCCCGAGCAAGGATTCCACGCGAGCAAACAGTCCACCACACTCCACCACGGACTCGCGGTCGAAGGGCACGAAGAACACACGAGTGCGCTCGGCGCCGTTGCGCATGACCGTCAATCCTGTGACATCGACATCCACCACGAACTCTCGGTTCTTGGTGTGGGAGCAACCTCCGACAGAGGGCTTCTCGCTCAGGACACGCGCTTCGACCCAGCCGTTGCTGACGGCATCGCACAGCGAGGCAAGATCAACGGAATCCAGGCTGGACGCAACATCCAGACCAACGGTCTCGATGTCACCCAAGCCGGCCAGAGCGACGTCGTCATTCCGCTCGACCAGGTGCGCGAACGAAATGGCCGTGGCACCCACGCCGTCGTGCAGCAGAACCCGCGAGACCCGGACGATGCCGAGCATTCCGAAGGGAGACTTGGCTACGGCCTTGACCATTTCGGGCACGTCTTCGTACTCGAGCACATCGGAGGCGCGCTCAGTATCCAGCCAGTCAAGCTGGCCGAGCATGTGCGCGCTGGCCGTGAGAATCTCCACGCGAGGTTCCGGGGAGAGCTTGGTGATGTCCATCCGAACATCCATACTCGTGCCCGGGTTGAGCAGAACCGCGTCATCGGAGCCGGAGAACACCGTGGTCGCCACCATGAGGTCGCCACTGCCGGTCATACCGTGCGCCAGGGCATCGAGCGTGGGCTGCCCTTCGAGCCCGTAGGCAACCAGCGCCGCGCGCCCCGCTCCCGCAAGCATTCGATGTGCCAGTGACACTGCTCGATCGTGGGTGCTGGAACCTTGAGACTGGCCACCAATCGTTCGCTCGACCATGGCTTCCTCGCTCTCTATGTGGCTATCGAAATTTAGGATAGCCTAACCTTTGGCACTCCTCGTGTGAAGAGCATCTCATGAAATACGTCAGGTTTTTATGACTTAAATCCACTCGATTGAGTCCAGGCGCATTCTCAATGTGATGCAGATCATCTTCTGGATGTGAAACCATCTGTTCCATGAGCTTCCTGGATACCCGGCCAACACGGATGTTGACTCTCGCAGCCGCGGTTTCGTTGACCGCGGGCGCTCTGGTGGGGTGTTCGGATACAACCCAGGAGACGAACGACCCGGCGGCCGGGTCCACGGAGCCCACTTCCGCCGAGTCCTCCCTCACATTGCCAGCCGCCGCAGCCGGCCCCGAGTGTCCGGAGGATAGTTGCATCACCATGACTGTGACCGGCGACCTCTTGTTGCACCACGGGTTGTGGGAGAATTTCGGCACGGACCCTGCCGCCCGAGACGGTGAGCATTTTGATTTCGAGCCGTTGCTGGCCGGGCAGCGCCCGTACCTGGAGAACTCGGATATCGGCGTCTGTCATGCCGAGACTCCCGTAGCGGAAAAGGGCGGGCCTTACGCGGACTACCCCGATTTCCAGGTTCCCCCGGAAATTTTCACCGCTGTGAAGTCGGTTGGTTATGACGCGTGCACCACAGCTAGCAACCACACCGTCGACCACGGGACCGAGGGGCTCAATCGGACGTTGACGTCCTTGGACGAGGCCGGTTTGCAGCACACCGGCTCTTACGATTCTCAGCGGGCGTCAGAAGAACCGCTGCTCCTCCATACGGAAACCGGCACCGTGGCGATCGTGACGGGCACCAACAGTCTCAACAAAAAAGTGCCGGACCATGATTGGCAGGTTGACCGCTTCCGGGACGGCGAAGACCCCACCGTGGACCCGGAGGTTGCCCAGGCTGACATCGACCACGCCGCCAGTCAGGCGGAAAAGGCCCGCGAGCAAGGCGCGGATGTGGTGGTGGCAGCCATGCATTCGATCATCGAATACACGGACACGGCCGACGACTTTCAGCAACGAACCGCCCATGCCCTGGCAGACTCCGGTGCTTTCGACGCCGTCTACGGACACGGATCCCACAGCGTGCAGCCCATTGAAAACTATGACGGAACGTGGATTGTCTACGGCGTGGGCAATACAGTGACGGAAACCGCGTCCATGATGCCGAACAACAATGACGGCCTGATCGCACGATTCCAGTTCGCGAAAACCGAGGACGGCAACTGGGACGTCAGCGATCTGTCCTGGGCTCCCAGCTCGAACACCCAGGGCGGCCAGTACGCGTGGTGCTCGGCAGCGTCGGACTCGCCGAACGGAACCTGCCGCTCGGACGCCGCGGACACGCAGAACCGGGAGCGCATTGCACAGATCGTCAACACACCCTCGGCGGTCGAAAACGGCCTGCGCGAATGGCTCGTCAGCGAGGACGTCCCCACGGATAATTAGGGTCTCCGACGTGAAGTGAGGGTCGTGCTGATTCCTGACTCGGAACCTGCACGACCCTCACTTGAGGTTCGCCCGGCGTAGCCACACCGGCGGCAGAGGAAGCTAGCCCTGCACGCCCAGCCTCTTCAGGATGATCTGACGCACGCGGCCGGCGTCGGCCTGCCCGCGGGTGGCCTTCATGACCGGCCCGATGAGCGCACCCACGGCCTGCACCTTGCCGCCCTTGATCTTCTCGACCACGTCGGGCATCTGGGCCATGGCGTCGTCCACGGCAGCCGTCAGGGCACCGTCGTCGGAAACGACCGCAAGGCTGCGGGCCTCAACGATCTCCGACGGGGAACCTTCGCCCTCGACCACGAAACCAATGACCTTCTTGGCCAGCTTGTCGTTGATCTTGCCCTCATCGATCAGGGCGTTGACCTCGACCACGTGGGCCGGGGTCACGGGCAGATCCACGATCTCGACCTCCGCTTGCTTGGCCAGACGGGCGATTTCACCCATCCACCACTTGCGGGCCACGGCGGCAGACGCACCGGCAGCAATGGTCTGCTCGATTTCGTCCATGACACCGGCATTGACGACGTCCCGGAACTCCTCGTCCGAATAGCCCCAGTCGTTCTTCAGACGCTTGCGGCGCTGGGCCGGCGGCTCGGGCAGCGTGGCACGCAGTTCCTCGATCCAGTCCTGCGTGGTGACCACGGGAACCAGGTCCGGTTCGGGGAAGTAGCGGTAGTCGTCCGCGTCGGACTTGGGGCGCCCGGACGTGGTGGACCGGGTGTCCTCGTGCCAGTGGCGGGTTTCCTGAACGATCTTGTCACCGGCCGACAGCACGGCGGCGTGGCGCTGGATCTCGAAACGCACGGCGCGTTCGACGGCGCGCAGCGAGTTCACGTTCTTGGTCTCCGACCGCGTGCCGAACTCCGTGGTGCCCTTGGGCATCAGGGACACGTTGGCGTCGCACCGCACGTTGCCCCGCTCCATGCGGGCGTCGGAGATGCCCAAGTTCTTCACGATCTCGCGAATGGCCGCAACGTACACGCGGGCCAACTCCGGAGCGCGCGAACCGGCACCCACGATGGGCTTGGTCACGATCTCGATGAGCGGCACGCCCGAGCGGTTGTAGTCCACCAGCGAGTGGGACGCTCCCTGGATGCGGCCGGTTGCACCCCCCACGTGGGTCAGTTTGCCGGCGTCCTCCTCCATGTGGGCCCGCTCGATCTCGATGCTGAACGGCGTGCCGTCCTCGAGTTCGAGTTCCAGCCGGCCGTCAAAGGCGATCGGCTCGTCGTACTGCGAGGTCTGGAAGTTCTTGGGCGTATCCGGGTAGAAGTAGTTCTTCCGCGCGAAGTGGCACTTCTGCGCAATGGAACAGTCCAGGGCCAGACCCAGTTTGATCGCGGATTCCACGGCCTTGCCGTTGACCACGGGCAGCACGCCGGGCAGGCCCAGGGACACCGGGGTGATGTTGGTGTTGGGGTCATCGCCAAACGTGTTGGGGGCGGCGTCGAACATCTTGGTGTTGGTGTTCAACTCCACGTGCACCTCGAAACCCAGCACGGGATCGAAGCGCTCCATGGCCTCTTCGAAGGACAGCACGTCCTCGCTCATTATTTGCCTCCCAGCGCGGCACCGGCCGCAAAGTCACGAACGGTAGTGGCGACGTCGTTGCGAGACGCCCACACGGGACCGCCCCACTTCTCGTTGAGCAGTCGTTCAAGACCCGCACCGGCGCGGTAGACGCGTGCGTCTTCGCGAGCCGGGGCCATGAACTGGATACCCACCGGCAGATCGTCCTCGGGAGCCAGCCCGCCCGGGAGCGAGATGGCAGGGATGCCCGCCAGATTGGTGGGGATGGTGGCGATGTCGTTGAGGTACATCTGCATGGGATCCGCGGACTCGTCCACCCCGCCGATGGTGAAGGCGGTGGTGGGAGCGGTGGGCGAAATCAACACGTCCACCTTCTCGAACGCGGCATTGAAGTCGCGTTGCACCAGGGTGCGCACCTGCTGGGCCGAGCCGTAGTAGGCGTCGTAGTATCCGGCGGACAGGGCGTAGGTGCCCAGGATGATGCGGCGCTTGACCTCATCACCGAAACCGGCGGCGCGGGATGCTCCCATGACGCGCTCGATCGTGGGGTTCCCCTCGGGGACAACGCGCAGGCCGAACCGAACGCCGTCGTACTTGGCGAGGTTCGAGGAGACCTCGGAGGACATAATCAGGTAGTAGGCACCCAACGCGTACTCGAAGTTGGGGGTCTCGACCTCCACGACCTCGGCGCCGGCCGACTGCAGCAGCTCCACCGCCTCATTGAAACGCTGCTGCACGCCGGCCTGGAAACCCTCGCCGGTGAGCTGCTTGACCACGCCCACGCGCAGGCCCTTGAGCCCGCCGTCCTCGGCACCCTGACGGGCCGCCGCGGCGAAGGACCCCACGGGGTCGTTCAGGGAGGTGGAATCCTGCGGGTCGTGGCCCGCAATGACCTCGTGCAACAGGGCCGAGTCCAGCACGGTGCGTGAGCACGGTCCCACCTGATCCAGGGAGGACGCCATGGCGATCACGCCGTAACGGGACACCGAACCGTACGTGGGCTTGACGCCCACGGTGCCGGTGACCGCGGCGGGCTGGCGGATGGAACCGCCCGTGTCCGTGCCGAGCGCCAGGGGCGCCTGGAACGCGGAGACCGCAGCGGCGGAACCGCCACCGGAACCGCCCGGGATCCGGTTGAGGTCCCACGGGTTACGCGTGGGCCCGAACGCCGAGTGCTCCGTGGAGGAGCCCATGGCGAACTCGTCCAGGTTGGTCTTGCCCAGAATGGGCATCTTGGCGGCGCGTACGTTCTTGGTCACGGTGGCGTCGTACGGGCTCAGCCAGCCTTCGAGCATCCGGGACGCCGCGGTGGTGGGCTGGCCCTTGGTCACGATCAGGTCCTTGACCGCGATGGGTACACCGGCGAGCTCATGCAGCTGCTCACCGTTGGCGCGGGCCTGGTCGACCTCCTTCGCAACCCGCAGGGCGCCCTCGCGGTTGCGATGCAGGAAGGCGTTGAGTCCGTCGGTGCCCTTGTGCCGATCCTCCGGGTCCACTGCGTGGCCCTCGGTGGCGTCGATCTGCTCAAGGTGCGCGTTGACGGCGTCAACGGACGATACGTCCCCCGAGGCCAGCTTGACCGCGAGATCCGCGGCCGACAGTTCTACAATGCGTTCGCTCATGCTCACGCTCCGTCCAGAATTGCGGGCACACGGAATTTGCCGTCCTGGCTGTCCGGTGCGTTGGAGAGGGCCTCTTCCTGGGTGAGGGTCTCCCCCACCACGTCCTCACGGAAAACGTTCTGCAACGGCAGCGGGTGGCTGGTTGCGGGAACGTCAGGTCCGGCCGCTTGGCTGACCGAGGCCACGGACGAGACGATGAGGTCGAGTTCGCCGGCAACGCGCGCGAGTTCTTCCTCGGTCATTTCGATGTGCGCGAGCTCGGCCAGGTGGGCCACCTGCTCGCGATTAATCGCAGACATGCATGCTCCTGGTATTTGCTAGTGATTCCGATCCAGTCTAGCGAGCGCCTAGGCTTGACCGAGAACGACCGACTTTCACCTATCTCACTAAGGGGTCCCAACTCGTGGCTCGATCCTCCGCCCGCCCGCCCAAACGTCACCCCGGTGGCCCCTCCAAAAAGCCCCGCCTGTCCCGCGCCGATGCGGCCAAGGCCCAGTCCGATCACGACAACGCGTGGCGGCAGTGGGTATCCGACGGCGCCGTTGAGGCCGTGGACACCGCACTGACCCACGTGCAGACCGTGGTGGAGGATCAGGTGCTGCAATTCGGTGCTTTCCCCGTGTTCGTGGTCACCGGTTCCAAGGACGGCGAGTTCGAGCTGAATTCCCTGGACCCCGCGGACACCGCAGACCGGCGCCCGGATGACGTTCTGGAAGAACTGCGCGCCATGACCGCGGCCAAGGCGTCGGACCTGCTGGTCGCCGCCTTGGCCTATCCCGCAACCCTGCCCGACCGTTCCGGGGCCAGAGCCGTGATCGTGGAGGTGGAACACCGCGAGCGCTTGAGCCTGGAAGTTGTTCAGGAGTACAAAACCGTGGAGTCCAAGGGCAAGACCTTCGTGAACTTCGGGGACCCGCACACCGACCGCCGCTGGGACCCGTGGCTGTTCACCGTGCGCCACTAAATGGCTCCGCCCACGAAAAACCGCCGCCGTGCACCTTTGCACGGCGGCGGTTTTCTGTGAGTCGGCAACGACTCAGCGGCTTACCACTTGGGCAGCTGGGGCAGTTCGCCCTCGGATTCGACGTTCTCGTCGTCGCCTCGGGCCAACCAGGCGAGCAAGCCTTCGCGATCCGAGGTGATCTCCTGGCCGCCGTCGCCAATGATCCATTCATCGCGCTCCTCGGTGCGCAGGGTCATCCCCGGCGCGTCCTTGGCGCGCATGGTGCGAACCGCCGCTTCGACCGCGTTGAGCAGCGAGTCCGGGTCCGCCTCTTCAATGGTCCAGGTGGTGTCGAGGTCGTGGTGGTGCACCACTACCTCGGACACGCGCACGGCCGGGATGGACGTGGCGGGAATGGGCTTGCCGTGCAAGTCCAGTTCCTCGGTGGTGATCTCACCCTTGAGACGTTCGCACTGCTCCTCGAAGTAGTCCGCGCTGTCACGGACCTTTTGGATGAGCTCCTCCCTGGGAAGGGCTGCCAGCTCGTCGATCTCGCGATCACGGGCCTCTTGGGATTCGTAGGGCTGTTGCGGCACGCCGGTCACGGCCCAGTCGATGAGCTTGACCAGCGCCTTGCCGTTGGATGCGAGGTGAGCAATCACGTGCGCACGATCCCAGCCCTCGCACAGGGTGGGTTCGGTCATTTCGCGATCGGCCAGCGACTCGATGGTCGCCAGGAACATGTCGGTTTCACGACGCAAGCGGGAAAGGTCTGAGGTCAGGCGTGCGGAATTAATCATGTCTCCACCCTAGTAAGTCTGTTGTGACACCCGGCACAGGTGACCGCCGATGACACATACCGATTTCGTCCAAATACGTCCCCGAACCGTGGCCCGCGATATCCCTAGGACGCGCCGAGCTTCATTTTCTGGCGCAGTTCACGGCGCGCGCGCTGGGTGTCCGGGTCCGGCACCGGGACCGCGGCCAACAGCCGCTTGGTGTAATCCTGCTCGGGCTTGCGCAGCACCACTTCTCGCTGTCCCTGTTCCACGATCCGGCCGTGCTGCATGACCACGATGCGGTCCGCGAGCCGGTCGATCACCGCAAGATCGTGGGTGACGAACAAGCACGCGAAGCCCATCTCGGCCTGCAGTTCTTCGAACAAGTCCAACACCGTGGCCTGCACGGACACGTCCAAGGCCGAGGTCGGCTCGTCCGCGACGAGAAGCTTGGGCTTCAGTGACAGTGCCCGGGCAATACCCACGCGCTGTTTCTGGCCACCCGAGAGTTCGTGCGGGTAACGGTTGCGGTAACTGCGCGGCAACCGCACCTGGTCCAGCAGCTGTTCGATCCGATGCTGCAAATCCTGCCCCTTGGCCAATCCGGCCAGGAACATGGGCTCACCAATGGATTCACCGATCGGCAGCCGCGGATTCAGCGATGACGACGGGTCCTGGAACACCATGCCCACGTCTTTTCGCACGCCGTTGAGTTCTTTCCGGGACGCGCCGCTGAGTTCATGCCCGTCAACGATCAGCGAGCCCTCGACCACGGGCAGCAACCCCACGGCCGCGCGCCCGATGGTCGTCTTACCCGAGCCGGACTCACCCACCAGGCCCAGTACCTCCCGCGCGGCCACGGTCAGACTCACGTCCTCCACGGCCCGGAAGGCGGGGTTGCGCCCTTGCTTGGGGTATTCAATGGCCACATTCTTGAGCTGCAGCACGGGTTCTGTGACGCGCAGCGCCGCGGTGTCCACGCTGGGTTCCGTGTGCCGCGGGGTGCGTGCCGCATCCGTGGGTAGTGCGGGACGGTCGCCCGCGGTCGCCGCTGTCACCGCGGTCGATCCTGCGGTTCCCGCCGAGACGTCATCGGTCGCCGCGGTGTCCCGGTCAGTGGACGACGCCGTCGCCTCGCGTTGCTCCGCCCCGACCTCACGTTCCAGCACGGCCACCATGTCCACGGACTCGCCGGTCTCGCCGCCCTCGCCCAAATGGGGCACCGAGTCCAGCAACGTCTTGGTGTAGGGGTGCTCGGGCGCGGAGAAAATCTGTTCGGCGGTGCCCTTTTCGACGATCCGGCCCTTCTCCATCACGGCAATGCGGTCCGCGAGGTCAGCCACCACACCCATGTCGTGGGTGATCAGGATGACGGCCGAATCCAGTTTGTCCTTGAGGTTTCGGATCAGGTCCAGGATTTCGGCCTGCACGGTGACGTCCAGGGCCGTGGTGGGCTCATCGGCAATCAGCAACTTGGGATCGCAGGACAGTGACTGCGCAATCATGGCGCGCTGACGCTGACCGCCGGACAGCTGGTGCGGATAGGAGCGGAACGCCTTCTCCGGGTCCGGAAGCTCCACCATGGTCAGCATTTCCTTGGCGCGCTCGGCGGCCTGGGAGGGCGACATGTCCCGGTGCAGCCGGATGGTTTCCACGATTTGCTGACCCACGGTGTACACCGGGTTGAGCGCGGTCATGGGTTCCTGGAAAATCACCGCGATCTCTTCACCGCGCACGCGGCGCAGTGCCGCACCCTGCAGCCCGATCAGTTGCTCACCGGCCAGTTGCGCCGAGCCGCTAACCCGGGCGTTCGAGGGCAGCAGTCCCAGGATGGACATCGAACTGGCGGACTTGCCCGAACCGGACTCGCCCACGATGGCCAGCACCTCACCGGCGGCCACCTGGTAATTCAAGTCGATTGCGGCCGGGACCCATTCCTTGTCCACACCGAAGTCCACGGAGAGTCCGTCCACCACCAGGACCGGTTCACCGCGCACCACGCGCCGTTGGCTGCGTGAGCCCCGGGACGAACGCTCGGTGGCGTCCTCGGACCCGGAGCCCCCACTTGGACGGTTGCCGCGTTTGCCCATACCGCCGCGCAGCGACCGACGCTCGCGGCGGCTTTGTGGTTTGTCAGCGGCGTCGTTGTGCCAGGGTGCGTCACCGGACCCGGCGTGCGGACCCGATCCGTTGTTCTCGGGGGTGCCCTCGGGCTGGCCGGGGGCGGAATGCGAGGTGCTCATCGTGTGTGCTCCATCGTGTCTGAAACGTGGTGTGCGTGGGTTGCGGGGTGAGGATGCTTAGCATGAGGGCCATGCCCCAGGACCAGAAATCCCCCGCTGATTCCCCACGTGTCTATCGAGCCGCGTCCGCCCCGTGGCTCACCGGTTTCCTGGTGATCCTGGGCGTGGCCGTGGCTGTGGCGGGTTGGGGTCACAACCCATTGCTCTTCGCGGCGAGCGTGTGCTGCGGTGCCGCTGTGGCCGGGCTGGGCTACGCGCTGTACTGGCGCCCCCGCCTGGAGATCCGCGACCACGGTGTGCGCATCATCAATCCCCTGCGCGCCGTGGTTATTCCGTGGGCGCACATCATTGACGTGCGGACGCGCTTCACGGTCACCGTGGTGACCGAGGCCGGTTCCCATTCGTGCTTCGCGCTGCCCGCCGCGGGGCCGGGGTCCGCGTTGCGCAGCGGACCCCGGGGCGTCTCGCAGGCGCATCCGTTGGCCCGGACGGACGGTGCCGTGCGCACCGGCGACCTGGCCGGCACACGCTCGGGCGCTGCAGCCAATGACATCCGCTCGCTGTGGCAGCGCAAGATCGACACCGGCGAGTTGGACGTCTTCACCCGGGACGACGCCGCTCTGGAGCCGGTACGCATGTCCTACGTTCCCGCCCCGCTCACGGTGACTCTGGTCATGGCCGCCGCGGGTGTCACGCTGTTCGTCACAGCCTGACCCCCGCGACGTACCCGCCGCTAGCCAACTCATCGGGTGGTCCTGTTGACGGCACCGCGCTCGGTGCTCTGCTCGCCGCGCTCGCGAGCCTTCTTGGGATTGAACTTGCGCTGGCGCGGGTCGAACGCATCGCGCAGACCGTCACCAATGAAGTTGATGGTCAACGCAATGGTCACAATGAACACACCGGGCCACCAGAACAACCAGGGACGGGTGGCGAAGGCCGTCTGATTCTCACTGATGAGGCGCCCCAATGACCAGTCCGGCGCTTGGATACCGAGGCCCAGATAGGACAGTGCCGTTTCCAGCAGAATTGCCGAGGACATCAGCAGCGTGATGTTCACGGTGATCACGCCCACGGTGTTGGGCAGGATGTGTTTGAAAATGATGCGACCGCTGGACGCGCCGGCCAATCGAGCGGCGTCGACGAACTCGCGCTCGCGCAGCGACAGGAACTCGCCGCGCACGAGTCGAGCGAGTGGCGGCCACGACGCCGCACCGATCAACAGACCCAGCGCAATGACCGTGGCGGTCGTCGGCAGGCCCGTGGAACGAACGTAGGAGATGGCCAAGCGACCCAGCAGCGCGGCCAGGATGACCAGCGGGATAATGATGATCACGTCGGTCAGGCGCATCAGGATGGCCTCGGTCCAGCCGCGGAAGTAGCCGGAGAGGCCACCGATCACGGTGCCCAGGAGGCCGGCCATCACACCCACCACAACCATCACGATCAGGGAGTACTGCGTTCCCTGCATGGTCATGGCGAAGAGGTCACGGCCCAGGTTGTCCTGACCGAATGGATGATTTCCCAGCCCGGGGGGCAGTAACGACAATGTGGGTCGGCCACCGTCCAGCAGCGTTCCCGTGGCATCGGGATCCCACTTCCACCAGCCCGGGACGGGACCCACACCGATGGAGGTCACCGACAACAACACGACGAACGTCAGGACGATCAAAGAAATGACCGCTCCGGTGTTGCCGAAGAATCGTCGACGAACCAGCTGCCCTTGGCTCTTGCCCTGGACGTCCTCAGCTTTGACGACGGCGGGGTCCACCGGTTCTTTGACGTTGATTGGTTCTTGCTGGCTCATGCTTTCACCCTCACGCGCGGGTCGAGAACGGAGTACACGAGGTCGGCAATGAGGTTGAACACCATTGCCACGATGCCCGTGATCAAGAAGACGCCCATCACGGGGTTGGGATCCACGTTGCGCACTGCGGTGACGAACAACTGACCCATACCGGTGAACGCGAAGACCGACTCCGTGATGATGGCCCCACCGATGAGAGCTCCGATGTCGTAGGCCACCAGTGTGGCCAACGGGATCAATGCGTTACGGAAGGCGTGCCGCATGACCACCGTGCGTTCGGACAGGCCCTTGGCCCGAGCCGTACGAATGTAGTCCTGACCCATGATCTCGAGCATGGATGCTCGCGAGTACCGGGAATAGGACGCCAGCGCCAACAGCGTGAGCGCAATGGTCGGCAGCAACAGGTGGGTGAAGCGGTCGATGCCCGTGATCCAGAAATCACCGGTCAGGCCCGGGGTGGATGCGCTGGCCGTCGCAATGGGGCGGCCGCGGATGTGCCCGGAGTCCAAGTAAGCCGGCCAGGACTGCATGAAGCGGTCCAGGATGATCAGCAGCGCCACGAAGAATCCCGTGATTCCGGCCACCCGCATACCCTGCCCGCGGTCATAGCCGCCGGCGAAGTACCCAATGGCCGCGCCGATGGCGATCATGACCAGGCACAGGATGATCACGGTCCACAGGCCGGCCCCTCGGAAGAAGCCCTGCACCGGGAAGTAGGCGATCAGGCCCACCAGGACCGTGGCCAAGCCCGCATACAGGGCCCGCTTATTACGCAGCCCGGAAATCAGGATGGTGGTGATGACGGCCACCAGAACGCCGGTCAGCAAGATCAGCGGGATCCCCAGGAACGGCGCGGTCAACCAGTTGGTCACCAGAACGAAGTACACGATGCCCGAGGTCACCAGGAAGCCCAGGACACCCATGAGGATGCGGGTCTTCGTGCGCCCGAAGGACACGAGGTACCAGATGAACCCGGCCACCACGCCAATGGCCGCAATGGTGCCGATGGACATGACCGGGTCCTGTAAGAAGTCATTGAACGATATCGCCACAATTTCTTTGAGCAGCACCGCCAACCAGAAGCTGGGAAGCGAGAAGCACAGGAACGTGAAGAACGTGACGCCGTAGTCCAAACCGGAGTACTGGCGCAGCGCCGACACGATGCCCAGCGTAATGCCGATGACGATGGCCAGGATGGTTCCCGCGGTCACCAGCATGATGGTCTGGCCCATGGCGAACAGCAGAAGCTGGGTGACTTCCAAACCGTCACGCGTCACGCCCAGACTGCACATGTCCGAGAACGGAACCAGGCAGCCGAGTGCACCGCCGAGCCACGTGAAATACCGCAAAATGGGCGGCTGGTCGAGGTTCAGTGAGTCAATACGGTCCGGAATCAGTTGGGCCGCGTTCGGATGCCCATAGAGGTCCCAGAGGGGGTCGCCCGACGCCGCGGTCATGATGTACACGATGAACGAGGCGCCCAGAAGAATCAGAATGGCTGTGATGAGCCGGCGAAGAATGTAAGAAATCATGTCGCTGCCTTGAGAGTGCGTAGTCACGGCCGCTGTGCGGGCCCGGTCTCCCGAACCCGCACAGCACGTCCGTGCGGGCGGATTCAACTCATGCGAGTGAGCGAATCACCCTTACTTACGCGACCACTCCCAGAGGTTCCAGAAGGCACCGTCCTGGTTGGGCTGGTATTCCACGCCTTCGACGTCCTCGGACACGCCGAAGAAGCCCGGGTTCTGGAACAATGGCAGGCCGTAGGCATCCTCGAAGGTGTGCTTGTCGATCTCGACCATTTGATCCACGCGGGACTCATTGTCCAGGTTGGAGCGGGCCTCATCCACGAGCTTGTCCACGTCGGGGTTGGAGTAGTCGTTGTAGTTACCGCCGCCCCCGGTCTTGAAGATCTGGGACAGCACCTCGGTACCCACGCCCGGGGAAACCCAGCCGAACAGCGACGCCTCGTAGTCACCGTCGGGCAACTTCTCGGACCAGCTCGGATCGCCCAGGTCCTCGACCTTGAAGCCGGCCTTCTCGGCGGACTCCTTGATCAACTGGAACGAGTCGACGCGCGCGGGGTTCTCGTTGTTGTACAGGATGCGAACGGTCGGGGTCTTACCGTCGAGCAGCTCCTTGGCGCCGTCGATATCGACCTCACCGTAAAGGTTCTGCGCTTCGTTGCTCCCCGTGGCCTTCTCGTACGGTTCGCCCTGGCTGGAGACGAACATCTGGGAATTCAAAACGGATGCTTCGTCGGTGACCGGCTTGATCAGCTGATCAACGATTTGTTGGCGCGGAATGGTCTTGAGGAAGGCCTCTCGGACGTCCTTGTCCTTGAACGTTTCGGTTCCGAAATTGAGATCCACGTGGTCGTAGGACAGGTCCTGCCCCTGCAGCACATTGACCGAGTCAATTTCCTTCACCTGGTCAATGGTGTCCTTGTTGACACTCACCGGCGCCATGATGTCGACCTCGCCGTTGCGCAAGGCCTGAATCTGAGCAGTGGAATCACCGATGAAGCGAACGGTGATCTCGTCCAACTTGCCTTGGTGCTCACCGTTGTACTGGTCGTTCTTGACCATGGTCAGGGAGCTGCCCTCGACAATGTCCTTGATCTTGTAAGGGCCGTTGGACAAGAGCAGCTTGTCGTTCTCGGGGGTCTTGGTGAAGTTGAAAGCGGTGTCCCACGCCTCGCCGATCTTGGCGAGGTCGGCATTCTCCTTGGGGCTTTCCGGATCCCCCTTGGGCGAGTCCTCCAGCACGGTGAGCAGCTCATCCTCGGTCATACCGGCCTCTTCGGCAACCACGTGAGCGGGGTGCAGATAGTCCTGATCCATGGCGATCTCCCAGTCGGCCTGGGGCTCGTCGTACTTGAGGGTGAAGGACTTCCCGTCCTCGGAGAACTCGGGAATGTCCGTGTGGCCCAGAATGTCGGTGGACCCGGCAATGGTGAAGTAATCCTTGCCGGTCTTGGCTTCTGCATCGCCGTCATCGTAGTAACCGGAACTGGTGGCCCACCAGAGCATCACGTCGGCCTTGTCGATCTTGTTGCCGTCGGACCATTGGGGATCGTTCAAGGTGTATTCAACGGTCAGCGGATCATCAGAAGTTTTCTCAAAGGTGCCGAACCCTTCATTACGCTGGATTTCCTGGGAGGGATTCACATACATGAAACCTTCGCGGGTACCCGTGGCCACCTTGCCATTGATGTCCAGATTGGCCTTGGTGTACCCGGGGTTGGCGCCGGTGAAGGCATTGGTCTCGGCAATGGTGAGCACGCCACCCTCTTGCCCGCCGCCGTTATCACCACCGCTGGTTTCTTCTCCGCCGCCACCGCCGCCGACGTTCGCGCAGCCGGTCAGTGCCAGTGCGGCGATGGCCGCAACTGAGACGGCTGCCTTGCCTTTAAAGGTGTATTTTCCCATGACGTTTCTCTCCTGGTGTGGTGTTCACGATCGGTGGAGCACCACGGTGTGCTTCCACCGCGAGTTGATTAAGGCGAGCGTGAGGTGTGTTTCACCTCACAATGATTGATAGGTTACCGGTCGTCCATCACGAACACGGTGCATCGACGACCGTGTTCAACGAATAAGCGGCATTTGTTACCCAAAGGTCACAAACCGGAAACACCACGCCACCGAGGGAGACGATTCCGGTTCGGGCCACGGCAGCTATCCCGCTCAACTGTCGGTGTGACTACGCTGTTCACAAGAGGCACTAACGACCCGGAGGAAGCGCCATGACTCAACATCCGCAAGAACCCGCACAACCTCGCCGTGAGTCATCGGACTCCGGTGTCCGCTACGAAACCGGGACCGGGCACCCGGGCGAGCGCACTGCTGCGCGCGACCGCGCGACGTCGGCGTCGGCGGCAGCACCTCGGGACGAACGACAGGACACGCGGACGGCGCGGGCCACCGACCCCACGCTGGACGGTCCCAAGAAGGCCGGCGTGTCCGGCATTGTGTGGGCCGCGCTGATCCTGGGTGTGATCATCCTGATCCTGCTCCTGATTTTCATCATCCAGAACAACGTGTCCACACGATTCGAGTACATGGCGTGGCAGTTCAGCCTGCCCCTGGGCGTGGCCATGCTGCTGTCAGCCGTGGCGGGCGCCCTGGTCATGGCGCTCGTGGGATCGGTGCGCATGTTCACGCTGAGTCACCGCGTCCGCAAGCTTGAAAAGGAACGCGCGCGAATTCAAGACACCCTCGACCGGTAACGAGTCATGACGCCCCCGCCACGCGCCACCGTTGAAACCGGCTGAGCCATGACCACCGTGGCCGTCTACCTGGTGGTGGTCATGGGGCTGGGCGCATTCGCGCATGTGATTCGGCTACCCCCGCTACTGGGCTTTCTGGCTGCGGGGTTCATCCTCAACGGACTGGGTGTGCAACGGCTGGACGAGCTGGAACTACTGTCCGAGCTGGGCGTCACGCTCCTGCTGTTCGGTATCGGGCTGAAGCTGGATCTGCGCACCCTGCTCGGCAAAGAGGTGTGGGCGGCGGGCACCATTCACATGGCCGTCAGCGCCGTGGGTGGTGCCTTAATGCTGTGGCTCATGATGCTGGCCGGCCTGGAGTTGGCCGGTGAAACGCCGGGGACGGTCTTCCTCGTGGCCTTTGCGCTGTCCTTCTCGTCCACCGTGTTGGTCGTGAAGATTCTGGATGAGCGCGGCGAGTCCAACTCCTTGTACGGGCGGGTGGCCGTGGGCATTCTGGTCCTTCAGGACATTGCTGCGGTCCTGTACCTCACCATCTCCAGCAGCCACCTCCCCTCCCTCTGGGCGCTTCTCGTGCTCGCATTGCTGTGGCCCGTGACCAGGCTCGCGCGAGTGTTGTGGTCCCGATTGGGGCACGGGGAGCTGCTGGCCTTGTTCGGTGTGGTCATGGCGTTGGTCCCGGGATGGTGGGCCTTCACGGTCACCGGGCTCAAGGGTGACTTGGGTGCCCTGCTGGTCGGTGTGCTTCTGGCCTCACACCCCCTGGCACGTGACCTCGCCAAGTCCATTCTCACGGTCAAGGACCTTTTGCTCGTGGGCTTCTTCGTGAGCATCGGCTTCTACGGGCTACCCAGCGTGGAAATGCTCGTCATGGCCGTGATCCTGTGCCTGTTGATCCCCATGCAGTCGGCGGCCATGGCCGCCACGCTCACCCTGTGCGGATTACGACGCCGCACGGCGGTGCGCGGGGCCCTCGCCCTGGCCAACTATTCGGAGTTCGCGCTCATCGTGGGCTCGACCGCCGTGGTCTCCGGGCAGCTCGACGACGACTGGCTGGTCATGCTCGCCTGCGCCGTGGCGCTCAGCTTTGTGGTCTCCACCGTGCTCAACCGCCGCGGCAGCATGATCACCAACGCGTTGCTGCGCGCAGTTCCCGAGGCGCCCCAGGACAAACTCCACCCGGAAGACAGGCCACTGGACCTCACCCGCGCGGATGTCCTGGTGATGGGGATGGGCCGGGTGGGCACCGCCACCTATGACGAGTTCACCGCCACGACCTCGCACAAGGTGGTCGGCCTGGAGATCGATCCCTTGCGGGCGCACCACCTGTGGGGGCGCGGCTACGACGTCGAGAACGCCGACGCCACGGACGCGGACGTGTGGGACCGGATCTCGGCCACCGGGCACGTGAAAATCGCCGTGCTCGCCATGCCGTTCCATGACGCAAATCTTTCCGCGCTGAAGGAACTGCACCACTCCGATTTCGCCGGACGAGTGGCCGCCGTGGCCCAGTACGAGGACCAGGTCTCGGAATTGGAGAAGCTCGGTGTGGACACCGTGATCAACCTGTATTCCGGTGCGGGATTGGCCCTGGCCGTGGAGGCCCAGGAGGACTTGGAGTACCCGGACAACTGACCCCCGCCCCGCGTAACCCGCTCGACCGGATCCGGCGACCGAGGATGCGTGAAACCCTCCGGGTGTGGTGACGGCCACGGGGTAGGCTGGAGGGCAGTCCAGTGACCGTCAAACCAAGGAGTCATTGCCCCATGCCCAAGATCATTTACACCAAGACGGATGAAGCGCCCCTGCTGGCCACTTATTCCTTCAAGCCCGTGGTTGAGGCCTTCGCTTCCACCGCCGGTGTCGAGGTCGAAACCCGGGATATTTCCCTGGCCGGCCGCATTGCCGCCCAGTTCCCGGACCGTCTGACCGAGGAACAGCGCGTGGCCGATGCCCTCACCGAATTGGGCGAACTGGCCAAGACCCCGGAAGCCAACATTGTGAAGCTTCCCAACATCTCCGCCTCCATCCCGCAGCTCAAGGCCGCCATTGCAGAGCTGCAGGCCGACGGCTACGACATCCCGGATTACCCGGAGGAGGCCGTGACGGACGAGGACAAGGACATCCGCGCCCGCTACGACAAGGTCAAGGGTTCCGCCGTGAACCCCGTGCTGCGCGAGGGTAACTCGGACCGCCGCGCTCCCAAGGCCGTGAAGAACTACGCCAAGAAGCACCCGCACTCCATGGGTGAGTGGTCCGCGGACTCCAAGACCAACGTGGCCACCATGGGCGAGAACGACTTCCGCTCCAATGAGCGGTCCGTGGTCATGCCCGCCGATGACACCCTGAAGATCCAGCTGGTCACTGGCCAGGACACCGAGGTGCTCAAGGAATCCGTGCCGGTTCTCAAGGGTGAAGTGGTCGACGCGACCTTCATGAGCGCCTCGGCTCTCGACGAGTTCCTCAAGGCCCAGGTGGCCCGCGCCAAGGAAGAGGACGTGCTGTTCTCGACCCACCTAAAGGCCACCATGATGAAGGTCTCCGACCCCATCATTTTCGGCCACGTGGTCAAGGCGTTCTTCCCCGAGGTCTTCGCCCAGTACGGCGATCAGCTGGCCGCCGCCGGCCTGTCCCCCAACGATGGTCTGGGCGGGATTCTCTCCGGCCTGGCCAACGTGGCTGACGGTGACAAGATCAAGGCCGCCATCGAAGAGGGCATCACCAACGGCCCCGAACTCGCGTACGTGAACTCGGACAAGGGCATCACCAACCTGCACGTGCCCTCAGACGTGATCGTGGATGCTTCCATGCCCGCGATGATTCGCACCTCCGGCAAAATGTGGGGCCGCGAGGGCCAGCAGGAAGACACCCTGGCGGTGCTGCCGGATTCCTCCTACGCCGGTGTGTACCAGGCCGTGATCGAGGACTGCCGCGCCAACGGCGCCTACGACCCCACCACCATGGGCACCGTTCCCAATGTGGGTCTCATGGCGCAGAAGGCCGAGGAGTACGGTTCGCACGACAAGACCTTCGAGATCGAGAAGGCCGGTACCGTGCAGGTCGTCAACCAGGCCGGCGATGTTCTGCTGTCCCACGAGGTTCGGCCCGGTGACATCTGGCGCGCGTGCCAGGCCAAGGACGCCCCCATCAAGGACTGGGTCCAGTTGGCTGTTCGTCGTTCGCGCGATTCCGGCATGCCCGCCGTGTTCTGGTTGGACGAGTCTCGCGCCCACGACCGCAACCTCATGGAGAAGGTCAACCAGTACCTGGCGGACGAGGACACCGACGGTCTGGACATCCGGATTCTCTCCCCCGAGGACGCCACCACGTTCACGATCGAGCGCATCCGCCGCGGCGAGGACACCATCTCCGTGACCGGCAACGTGCTGCGTGACTACCTCACCGACCTGTTCCCCATTCTGGAACTGGGCACCTCCGCCAAGATGCTGTCCATTGTTCCGCTGATGAACGGCGGCGGCCTGTTCGAGACCGGTGCCGGTGGTTCCGCTCCCAAGCACGTCCAACAGCTCGTGGCGGAAAACCACTTGCGGTGGGATTCGCTGGGCGAGTTCCTGGCCCTGGCGGCTTCCTTCGAGCACCTGGCCACTCGGTACGACAACCCCAAGGCTCAGGTTCTGGCGGACACGCTGGACCGCGCCACGGGCACGTTCCTCAACGAGAACAAGTCCCCGTCCCGCAAGGCCGGCGAGCTCGACAACCGCGGTTCGCACTTCTACCTCGCCCTGTTCTGGGCCGAGGAACTGGCCAAGCAGACCGAGGACCCCGAGTTGGCCAAGGCCTTCGAGAAGGTTGCTTCGGAACTGCGCGCCAACGAGGACACCGTCCTCACGGAGCTGCTCGAGGTCCAGGGTTCGCCCGCCGACATCGGCGGCTACTACTGGCCCAGCAACGAAAAGGCCTCCAACGTGATGCGCCCCTCGGCCACGCTGAACAAGATCGTGGATTCGCTCAGCGCCTGACCGCCTAGCGCGTTCTAAGATCGACGACGCCGCCGCGTCGCCTCTTCGGGGGCGGCGCGGCGGCGTGGTTGTGGCCTACTTGCTACCACGACCCTGACCCGTGAGAAATCGGGTATGAAAAAGAGGCGGGACCCTAAGGCCCCGCCCCCTCACCGGGAGTGCTTAGGACAAGACGTCCGCAACGGCGTCGTAATCGGGCTCGTTGGTGATCTCGTCCACGAGCTGGGTGTAGACCACCTTGCCGCTCTCGTCGAGAACGACCACCGCACGAGCCAGCAGACCCTCAAGCGGGCCGTCGCTCTGAACCAGGCCGTAGTCCTCACCGAAGTTCGAGCGGAAGGCCGAACCGGTGGTGACATTCTGGATGCCCTCGGCGCTGCAGAAGCGATCATGGGCGAACGGCAGGTCCTTGGACACGCAGACCACTGCGGTGTTGTCGAAGGACGCCGCGCGCTCGTTGAACTCCCGCACGGACTGGGCGCACACGCCGGTGTCCAACGAGGGGAAAATGTTGAGGACCACGCGCTTGCCCGAGAAATCCTGGGACGTCACGGGGCTGAGATCGGAGCCCACCAGGTCAAAGGTGGGCGCTGTGGTGCCGGAGTCCGGCAGTTCGCCGGAAATGTGGACGGTGTTTCCCTGAAATGCGGTAGTTGCCATGTCTTCATTGTGCTGTGCGCCACGCGTCATGTCAGCACCTTGGGCCATCTTTAGCCGTGCGCTGAACTTCCCGCTGCTAGTCTCGAAACCATTGCACGTCCGCGTAACCGGCGTCACGCCGCGCCTCAGGAGGATCCATGAGTCCAGCACCCGTCAACGTTGCCGTCACCGGAGCCGCAGGCCAGATCTGTTACAGCCTGTTGTTCCGCATCTCGCAGGGCGAGCTGTTCGGTCCTGATCAGCCGGTGCGCCTGCAATTGCTGGAGATTCCCCCCGCCCTGGGCGCGCTGGACGGCGTGGTCATGGAACTCATGGACTGCGCTTTCCCGCTGCTGGCGGATGTGCAGACGGGTGATGATCCGGAGCAGGTCTTTGACGGCGCCAACCTGGCATTTCTCGTGGGTGCCCGCCCCCGGACCAAGGGTATGGAGCGCGGGGACCTGTTGGAGGCCAATGGTGCGATCTTCACTGCCCAGGGCGCAGCGTTGAACAAGGCAGCGGCAGACGATGTGCGCGTGGTGGTGACCGGTAACCCCGCGAACACCAACGCGTTGATTGCGCAGCAAAACGCTCCGGACGTCCCCGCGGATCGTTTCAGTGCGCTGACCCGTCTGGACCACAACCGGGCCATCTCACTGCTGTCCCAGCAGACCGGTGCGCCTGTCACCGACATCAAGCGCATGAGCATTTGGGGCAATCACTCCGCCACGCAGTACCCGGATCTAAGTCACACCACGGTGGCGGGCAAACCGGCCCTGGAGCTGGTGGATCACTCGTGGGTGGAGGAGGAGTACATCCCCCGGGTCGCCAAGCGCGGGGCGGAAATTCTTGCGGCACGGGGTACCTCGTCCGCAGCGTCCGCCGCCGGTGCGACCATTGACCACGCCCGGGACCTGTTCTGCGGCACGGAGGACGGCAATTGGACCTCCATGGCCGTGGTCTCCGACGGTTCCTACGGTGTCCCGGAGGGTCTGGTCAGCTCGTTCCCGGTGACCACGTCCAACGGTGAGTGGTCGATCGTGGAAGACCTGGATGTTTCGGCCTTCTCCCGCTCGCGCATTGACGCGTCCGTGGCCGAGCTCGAATCGGAGCGCTCGGCCGTTCGGGACTTGGGTCTGATCTAGGTTCAGCGGCCGAGGGCCTCGTGGAACATCTCTTCGGCGTCTTGGGAGAACGGCACGAAAATGACGGTTTCCACGGACGTATCCGTTTCCCGCACGGTGCGCACAGCAATTTCCGTGGCGTTGTCCAAGGGCCATCCGTAGATTCCGGCGGAGATGGCGGGGAAGGCCACGGATTTCGCGCCAATCTCGTCCGCCACTCGCAGGGACTCCCGATAGCAGGAGGCCAGGATGTCGCTTCGATCGGTTTTCTTGGCGAACACGGGACCCACGGTGTGGATCACCCATTGCGCGGGAAGGTTGTACCCGTCCGTGGCCACGGCCCGGCCCGCCGGAAGGCCGTCCTTGAGGGTGGTTTCGCGCAGCTGCTTGCACTCTTCCAGAAGTTGCTTGCCCGCCGCGCGGTGAATGGCGCCGTCCACTCCCCCGCCTCCGAGCAGTTTGGAGTTGGCGGCGTTGACAATGGCGTCTACGTGCACCTTGGTGATGTCACCTTTGACAATTTGAACGTCCATGAGTTCACCCTACGCCGCCGCCCGGCGAACACCGGGGGCTGCAGGCTTGGCCGTCTGCGTTGGGGCTGTCTACGCTGAAGCCATGGCTGATCTCCCTATTTTTGACGATTCCCAGGTGCAGACCGTTTTGTGCGTGGTGGCCCACCCGGATGATATGGAGTACGGCGGTTCCGCGGCCGTTGCCCGATGGGTGGAACACGGCGCACACGTGTCCTACCTACTGCTGACCGCGGGCGAGGCCGGCATCCGGGGCAAGGATCCGAGCGAGGTCGGCCCGCTGCGGTCCCGGGAACAGCGGGAGGCCTGCGCGGCCGTGGGAGTTGAGAACCTCACCATCCTGGATCTGCCGGACGGCATGCTCGAACACGGGCTGGACCTGCGCAGGCGCTTGACCCCTGATCTTGGACACGCGGAATCCAGCACGATGCTGGGAGAAGCGAGAATCCAAGGATGGCCAGGAAGAAC
>NZ_BAABLN010000035.1:0-175677 GCF_039544365.1 Kocuria gwangalliensis
TCGCGGCGCGGATCGCGCGACGGGCATGATCACGAGTCCAGCCCGTGGCATGCACCAACTCATCCAGCAGTCGGCTTTTCTCGGCCTTGCCCGCCTTCGCGTACTCGCGGGCGAACTTCTTCGTGATCTCACGGCGCGATGCCATCGACAACTCCCTGCTCATCACCCCAGGGAACTACGCGGACATTCTTACGTGAGGCACCCGCTCCCGTTCCCGGACCTTTTAGCTGAGTCTCGTCGGATGCTTGCCTATATGTAAGTCACCGCCTAGGCTAAGTACCGGTAGCTAGGGATGAAACAGCTCCCCGAGCGCCAATTCGAGAAGCCCGCGCCATTGGCGTGGGCTTCTGCGTTAAGTAGGTCGTGTCAGCAGCGGGATTCCATGCGAGATGCGATGATTAATCACATGCTGCTGGCTTACATCGACGAGATCGGCGAGACCGGAGCCTTCGTTGCGCGCGATGATCGGAAGTTCAACACCAGTCCCGCCTTCGGATACGCCGGGTTCATCATCCCCGCCAATGAGGCTCGGCACTTCGGGGCCTGCTTCGTCGATCAGAAGCGCGCCTTGTTCCGCAAGGAGATCGAGCAGGCAAAGCACCCTGGCCGATGGGAGCGCAAGGGCGCCGACATCTTCCGCAAGCAGACGCCCGAGTTGTTCCCGCAGCACCTCAGGGTGTTCGACGCCTTGGTGAACAAGGCCCGCAAGCTGCAAGGCCAGCTTTTCTACTACGCCGACGAGAAGCCCATCGGGACCCCCAAGCAGACCAATGTGGAGCCTGCGAAGCGCGAGACCGCAGCGATGCAGGAGACCTTGAACAGGATCGCTCGGCATGCCGAGTCACATGGGACGAACGTGATGGTGATGATCGACCAGATCAACGAAAAAACGCGGGCCGAGCGGCTGCCGACCATGTACAGCCACATCCTCGGTCGCGCCGCTGATCATCAGGAGATGCGCCGCATCATTGAGCCACCGATGCACGTCGACAGTCAACTCAGTGCCAACATCCAGTTCGCCGATTGGATCGCTGCCTGCGTGTCAAGAGCGATCGAGTACCAGCTCGTAGAGGACTCGCCCTACGAGTGGGTCACGGACAGACACAAGCTGAAATCTCCGTTCGGAGCGTTCACCCATGAGTCGAAGCTCCACCTGTGGCAGCGAGCAGCCGACGACCTCCACCATTCAGAGATTTTCCGCCGTGAGCGGGTCCTCCATCCAATTCCTCAGGGGCAGTTGTTTGCAAACTCCGCTGATCCGAGGATTTTCCACAAGATGAAGGCAGCAGCAGAGCGAGCTAACGCACGAAGCTAAGTAGCGAATTCCCACCTCCACCTTGGGCCTGTGTTTTCGACCAGATCCATGACGCTCAATTAGTGGGCGCGGATGCGTCGGGAGATGCGCCGGGTCCTCACCCGCACTGGGTGGGACACGGCCGCCTGAGACGGAGATGTTCCAGGTGTTCCACGTGGTTCCGTTCCCCCCTAGGATTTTCGTTTCGCGAGAGGAACAGAAGGTGCTGGAACCCGTGGAACAGCCGAACGGTGACCTGCTATCCCCCATACTTCTCCCAGGCCCGCCGTTGAGCATGTACCGTTCCGATATGAGTACCCCCCGCAAAACTACTGATAACCCACGGAAGCCTTACGGGTCAGTGATGGACCTACCGTCATTTCGTGAACTCTCGCGGGGCTTCAAAGGTGTAGACCTGTTGACTCGCTTCATAGCCCGGGACCAATGGGCGGAGCTTCAGCAACGCTACAAAGAGTTCCAGCAGCTCGCGCAAACGGTGGATGACTTTTACGAACGTCTGGGACCGAGAAACTGGATTTTCCATGAGCTGATGAACGTCGGGCGCATTGAATCGATCCTCCGGGAGACTGAAACGGCAGAGGGGGCCGAAGCAGCGCTAATTGAGATGTACCAGGACACCGAGACCACTGGTTGGTGGTTGCTCCAGCTTTCCCGGCATGAAGCTCTACGCGCTCGGATGGGGCAGATTGACCGAGCGCGTGAACATTACGACGCGGGCCAGTTCAGCAGTTGTGCCTTCCATCTGATTGCGGTCATGGACGGGTTCGTGAATGACTTCGAAGCGGATAAGCGACGTGGGCTCGCCGCTCGGGACGCGGACGAGATGTTCGCGTGGGACAGCGTGGTGGGTCACCACCACGGCTTGACGCATGTAATGCAGACTTTTACCGCTTCCACCAAGAAGCGGCAAGATGAAGAGGTCTTTGAACTCCACCGGCACGGCATCATGCACGGGAGCATCACCAAGTTCGACAACCCCGTCGTGGCCACAAAGGCGTGGAACATGCTATTCGCGGTGGTGGACTGGGCTGACGCACGTCAACAGGAGAAAGCCCCGAAGCCTGCCACACCGACATGAAGGGAAACAGTTGGCGCGATTCGCGACTATGGTCGCTGGCGGCAGTACCGGCAACACTTCGTTCCTCAGACAGTCGCTCCTGACGAGCCGGAATTTTTCGGCCACGAGCCAGTTGAAATCGTCGGTTCTCTCCTGACCGCATGGCAGTCCGGTCGCTGGGCCGAAGTGGCACGCCATATCCCTCGCACTTTTAGAGGCGCCAAGAGCCCGGGGGCCGTTGCACGAGATGCCCGGGAGATATTCGACCCGTATCCCATCAGTAACTGGTCTTTTGCCGCACTGGAATATCACGCAGCCGCCGCGGCTGCGGTTACAGTCAAAGCCGACGTGAACGAGGAAGAGCGCACGCTTACCTTCCGGCTCATGGTAATGAACCAGGAGGGCAAGGTGGACGTGCCAGGAGCAGCCGGCACCCAGTGGGAGCTGCTGGTCTGGGCCCCCTCTGGCATTTTGCGCGCCGAGGAATAGAGCCCTCTCGTTCCCGGGGACTCGACGGGCAGCTATGGAGTCAAAATGGAGTCAGTGGGGATGACGAAAGGGCCTCCGACTAGATGTTTATCCTAGTCAGAGGCCCTTTCATGTGAGCGGAGGATGGGGGATTTGAACCCCCGAGGGCGTTAACCCAACACGCGTTCCAGGCGTGCGCCATAGGCCGCTAGGCGAATCCTCCAGGCGTGCACATTCCCCAACGCGTGGGCAACGTGCGGCACTCAGCATAGCGGAACTCCAACCCCGGATGCGAATCGAGGGTGAACCGGCGGCTAAATCTGGGCCGAGCGGCGTCGTTGTGCCGACCGCTAGCCCTTCACCGCTCCGCCAGTGAGACCCGAGACGATGTAGCGCTGCAGTAATAAGAACAGAAGCACCACGGGGATTGCCGACAGGATTGCACCGGCGGTGAACACGCCCCAATTCTCGCCGAACTGTACGGACACGAACTGATACAGCCCCACGGCCAGGGTGTACTTCTCGGGGTCCTGCAGCACGATCTGCGCCAGCAGGAAGTCCGAGAAGGACGCGATGAAAGAGAGCATCCCTACGACCACCAAGATGGGTGTGACCAGGGGAAGGATGATCGTCCAGTAGATCTGCGAGTGCGAAGCACCGTCCAGGGTGGCGGCCTCGTCCAGATCCCGGGGAATTGTGTTGAAGAACCCGTACATCAGGAACGTATTGGCGCCCAATGCACCCCCCAGGTAGACCGCGACCAGACCCATCCGTGAGTTCAGGCCTAGGAACGGGTATACCTCGGAAATGCTGAAGAGCAGCAAGAAGATCGCCACGAACGCCAGCAACTGCGGGAACATCTGGATGATCAGCAGGGACATCAGCCCGCCCCCACGGAACTTGAAGCGGAACCGTGAGAATGCGTAGGCAGCGGCTGCCCCCATCAGTACCGCCCCGGCCGCGGTGATGATGGAAATGAGCATGGAGTTCCCGAACCACGTCATGAACGGATTCTGCGGATCGGTGAGCAGGTTCTGGTAATTGGCGCCGGTCACCTCAGCGAAGAGATCGTTGGAGCCCAGCAGTGAACCGGTAGGCGACAATGACGCCGAAAACGCGTAGACCAGCGGGAACAGGGCGAAGATGCAGGCCACGATCGCGGCAATGTGTTTCCATCCCCCGCGGGCGAAACGCTGTCCGGCGCTGAGCCGCGAGCGGGAACCGGACCGGTTGTTCTTGGCGGTCGAGGTGGTTGACGTAGACATGTTAGTTGATCTCCTCGAAAGCTATGCTGCGGCGGAACGTCAGTGCCGAGACCAACGCGACCATGATGAAGATGAGGATGGACAGCGCGGAAGCCACGCCGTAATCGTTGGTACCGCCCGCAAAGGCGATCTTGTACACGAAAGAAATCAAGATGTCCGTGGCACCCACACCAGTGGTGGATTCCAGATTCTGCGGCCCGCCACCGGTCAATAGGTAAATCACGTTGAAGTTGTTGAAGTTCATGGCGAACGAGGCGATCAGCAAAGGACCAACGGCCACCATGAGCATCGGCAGGGTGATCGAACGGAACCTCTGCGCAGCACCCGCGCCGTCCATTTCCGCCGATTCGTACAGCTCGGACGGGATGGACTGCAGGGCACCCGTGGTCACCAGGAACATGTAGGGGAAGCCCAGCCACAGGTTCACCATCAGCAACGAGGCCCTGGCCAGCCAGGGGTTGTCCAACCAGGGGATGTTTGCGCCGCCCAGGAGCACCTGGTTGATGTACCCGAAGTCCGCGTTGAGCAGGCCCGCCCAGATCAGGATCGACAGGAACGCGGGAAATGCATAGGGCAGGAAGATGATCGCCCGGTAGACGGTGCGGAACTTCAGGTTCTTGTCGTTGAACAGAATGGCTAAGAGGAGACCCAGGAAAAACGTGAGAGCCACGGAGAGGATGGCGAACACGAAGGTCCACAGAGTGACGGACACGAACGGGCCGCCCAGGATCTCCGGATTGAAAATGGCCGCAAAATTCTGGAGTCCCACGAAAACCCGCCAACCGGGGCGCAGTTCCTCACCCGTGGGGCTGACGAATGAGCCTTCTCCGTTGTTCGGGTACACGGTCCCGTCATTGGCCACCATGGCGTCCGTTTGCTCGTCGTACACCAGGGACGGCATGTAGGCATACGCCGTGCGGCCGTCATCGGTGCGCAATACGCCGTCGGCGGCTTCCTCGGAAACGGGTACCCGGAGGTCCATGACCTCCTCGTACGCAGCCGTGACCTGGCCGTAGTCCAGCAGGTCATAGCCGGGAACTTCCGTAATGACACCGTCGGTGACCTGAGCATCCCCGGCTACCGAAAGCGGCTGATCCTGCGTTCCCACCAGCACTTGCGCGTCCTGCGCTGTAGCCAACGCGAGCTCACCGTTGTTGCTGAGCACTCTCACGGAGTACTCCCTGCCACCTTCCACACGCTGTTCGTACGTGCGGGTGAGCTGATTGATGGCCGCTTCCTTGGTGGAGTTGTGACCATCGCCGTAATTGGTGAAAGCGGTGGCCGCGGTGTAGAGGACCACGAAGATCTGGAACACCAGCAGGAAGATCAACCCGGGGTAGAGGTACTTGGCCGGCAACACCCTGCGGGTCGGGAGGAAATAGACCAGGTCGGCAACGATCAATGCAATCAACAGGAACGCCAGGATTCCCCAGCTCCCAGCCGCCCACGCGGAGAGAATACCGAACAAGCCGAAGGCGTTGACCAATGCCATCAGGACCAGCTTGACCACGAACCCCGCGCTGAAGCCGCGTGAGTGGGAATGCCGGATGTGCAGGGGAGTGCTCAAACTGTCACCGTGGTCCGAGCCGTTAGTCGCAGCAGAAGTGTCAGGACGATCGGTGCTCATACTCATTGGATTTGTCCTTCGATATTGGCGACCATGCGATCCCAAAGCTCAACCGGGTCGCCGTTGCCATTGACGATCCCATTTTCGGTGGTCCCCCAGAACGCCCAGACCGCGCCCATGGCGGGGATGGCTGGCATGGGTAACGCCGTGGTGGCGATTTCCGCATATGCCGAACGCAGCGGGTCATCCTTCATGTTCTCGATCGCCACTTCGCTGGCCGGGGGCCGGTCGGTGCTTTCGTACATCGCCGTCTGGGATTCCGGGCGAGTCAGGTAATTGGCGGCGAAGTCCTGCGCCGCCACCGGATTCGATGCGTTGGCGTTGACGAAGAAGGCCTGAACGCCGGCGAACGGACGCGCCTCTTCACCACCGGCGGGGGGTACGGGCAGAACGCTCACGTTCATGTCCGCGGCTTCGATGTCCACGAGATCCCAGGGACCGGCGATGTGGAACGCGGACTCGCCGGACATGAATGATTCCTTGGCAATGTCCGGCGTCATGGATGTCCGAAGGTCTCCGCTTCGGCCCAGTTCTGCCAGGTATTGGGCGAATTCATGTCCGCTCTGGCCACCCATGGCCAGAGCGCTCGAGTACTCCCCGTCCTCGTCGCGTTCAAAAACTTCTGCCCCGAAGGAGGTTTGCAGTGGGTACAGGTGGTAAGGGTCCCCGGCATCGGGTGACTGGCTCACCGTGAACGGGTAGTCAACACCCCGTTCGTTCATGAGGCGGTGACCTTCCGCGCGCAATGCATTGAACGTCTCGGGATCATCGGTGGTCAGGTCGTTGTTGCGCACCAGCGCCACGCTTTCCACCGCGTAGGGCACCCCGTAGCTGACCCCGTTGTAGACCACGGCGTCCCGCGCGTTCTGGGTGAACTCTTCACCCCGGTCGCCCAGTTCGACCGGCGCGACCACGCCGTTGGCGGCCAACTGACCCAGGTTGTCGTGGGGGGACACGATGATGTCTGGAGCCTGCCCGGTGGGCGACTGGGAGATAAAGTTGGAGATGGCCTGGGCGTTGATCTCCCGCTCGATGAAGCGCACGTCCACACCGGTGTCCGCCGTGTATTTCTCGGCGATTTGGCGCAACGCGGGGATTTCGTCGTCACCGGCCTGGATCGTGACTTCTCCCGGGCTCACACCCAGCGCTGCCACCCCCGTGGTGGGCGCGGAGGAACACCCCGCGAGGAGAAGAGCGCAGCCAGCGGTTGCCGCGGCTAACCGGCGTGAGGGAGTCATGAGATTGTCCTCTTCAGTTGTCCGTGTGCTCATGAAGTGGCCGATCCACGCGAGGGCGGGGACCGGTCTCATTGGGGCAACCGATGACCGGTTGCCGCGTCGAAAAAGTGGATGTGTTCCGTGTTCGGGGCCACCCACACGGTGCTACCGACCCGCAACGGCGTGCGACCGTCCGTGCGCACAACCACGGGGCTGGCGCCATCGTCCTTCGCGTCGGGATCGGCTTCCGCAACCTGCGCGGAGGGATCCACCCGCACCACGGTGTTAGCAGCAGTGACCGGCGCGAGGTAGCCGTACACATAGGCGTCCGCGCCGAGTTCCTCAACCACCTCGGCGACAATGGGCAGCCCCGTACCTTCCTGAGCTGTAGCCATGTCCTCGGGGCGGATACCCACGGTGACTTCGTCGGTGGTCAGTACCTCTTGCTGGGCGGGGGAGAGATCTAGGGTCAGGGACCCCAACTTCACCTGCCGGTGGTGCACGGTCGCACGAAACAGGTTCATGGCCGGTGAACCGATGAACCCGGCAACGAACTCGCTATTGGGGTGGTCGTAGAGATTCCTGGGGGTGTCAACCTGCATGAGCACGCCGTCCTTGAGTACGGCCACCCTGTCACCCATGGTCATGGCCTCCACCTGGTCGTGGGTCACATAGACGGTGGTGACACCCAGGCGGCGGGTCAGTGCAGCGATCTGGGTTCGGGTCTGGACGCGCAGCTTGGCATCCAGGTTGGACAGCGGCTCATCCATCAGGAATACCTGCGGCGAACGGACGATGGCTCGCCCCATGGCCACGCGTTGGCGCTGACCGCCGGAGAGGGCCTTGGGCTTGCGGTCCAGGAACTGGGTCAGGTCTAGGATCTTGGCAGCATCTTCGACCCGCCTACGGCGCTCCTCCGCGTTCACGTTGGCGATCTTAAGCGCGAACCCCATATTGTCCGCCACGGTCATGTGCGGGTACAAGGCGTAGTTCTGGAAGACCATGGCGATGTCGCGGTCCCGGGAAGGGACGTCGGTGACATCGCGATCCCCGATCAGAATCTTGCCGTCCGTGATGTCTTCGAGTCCCGCCAGCATGCGAAGGGTGGTCGACTTGCCACAGCCGGACGGACCCACCAGGACCAAGAATTCTCCGTCCGCGATGTCGAGGTCCAGATCCGTCACGGATGGGCGCTCGGCCCCCGGGTACTGACAAGTGATGCGGTCGAAGGTCACGGCAGCCATGGGCAGAGATTCCTTTCAGAGACCCCGTCGCGGGGAGTTCCGGCACCCCGTGGCCAGGCTGCCGCTCAGCGGCTCAACCGAATGGGTTGTGACGCTTATCACTAATGTAAGCGATTCCACTGCCATGTGGCAATCAATACAAGCTGCGCCCCCGAGTCGGGATTAAAGGAAGACACTTCCATCGATCCAAGTCACCCGGGGCCATCGCCGGAGGCGATCGAACACTTACCCGTCCTCGAATGATCCATGCCGTGCATCGGGCTGCCACTCGGGCAATAATGAGGGAACGTCACCTGATACCTGTTCGCGGCCGGGTCACACCCAATTGACTGCGGCGCGCTCATGCGGGCCGCAATCACCCATGTTTATTGATTCCGGAGGCGCGTCCATGGTCGTCCCTGAACTACCGGCGCATCGTCCGCTTCAGGCCCCGCCTCGCCTGAAGGACGTCGCGGCGAAAGTAGGAGTGTCCACGGCAACGGTCTCGCGCGCGCTCACCGGTAGTGGCCCCGTCTCATCGAAAACCAGACAACGGGTCGAGGAGGCCGCCAAGGAACTCGGGTTCGTCCCCTCCCACCACGCGTCGAGTCTGGCCAGTGGACGCAGTCGCAACATCGGTGTGGTCCTGCCCTACGTCGATCGATGGTTCTTCGCGACCGTTCTCGACGGTATCGCCGGTACACTCACGGGTGCCGGTTACGACGCCGCTCTGTACAACCTGCAGGGCGAGAACTTCCTCGAGAGCGTGCTCACCGATTTCTTGCTCCGCAGGCATCTGGATGCGGCCGCCGTGGTGTCACTGCGATTGGACCCGTCGGAGACAGAGCAGTTGTTCTCGGCAGGCATCCCCCTGGCGGGGATCGGCGGTTCACTCGAGGGCGCCCCCACGGTCAGCGTGGACGACCTGGACGCCGGTCTTCGCGCCACCAACCATTTGATCGAGCTGGGCCACCGGCGGATCGCTTTCGTCGGCGGGCCTCCCGAAGCCGGCCGTTCCTTTCCTATGGCCAGCGATCGGCGCCGCGGGTTCGAGCGGGCAATGACGGCTGCCGGATTGGAGATCGACCCCCGGTGGTTGCTCGTGGCCGATTTCACGTTCTCGGGTGCCTACCAGCGAGTGAAGAGCCTGCTCGCCGCGCCGGCGGATCGCCCCACCGCCATCTTTGCCGCGGCCGATGAAATGGCGACCGGGGCCATCCTGGCGGCCGCAAACCTGGGCCTTCAGGTCCCCGGAGACCTATCGGTGATCGGCATCGACGCCCACCCGATAGGAGAGGCGTTCGGGCTGACCACGGTCAACCAACACGCACGGCAACAGGGCACCCGGGCGGCGCAGCTATTGCTGCAACAACTATCCGGGGACCCGGTGACGGCCTCACACGAGTTGCATCCCACCAATTTCTTGGTGCGCTCCTCGACCGCCCCACCGGTTTAGAACTCTGCTCCCAGTTGAGCTAAAGTAGTGGGCAGCCCCTCGCGTGGCGTCATCCTGTTGAACTCCCCCAGGACCGGAAGGTAGCAAGGGTAAATGGGCTCTGGCGGGTGCGCGAGGGGTCTTTTCGTCTCTAACTCCCCAACCGTGCGGTTGCGCTGTGCCTGTCGGTGACCGCGGCTAAGGTTTCATACGTGACTACCGCCCTGTACCGCCGTTATCGCCCGGAGACGTTCGAGGACGTCATCGGTCAGGAACACGTGACCGAGCCCCTCATGACTGCCCTGCGCAAGAACAGCGTCAATCACGCCTACTTGTTCTCCGGTCCGCGCGGTTGCGGTAAGACCACGTCCGCCCGCATCCTTGCACGTTGCCTCAACTGCGCCGAGGGCCCCGCAGCCACCCCATGCGGTCACTGCGATTCCTGCCGCGATCTTTCCCGTGACGGTGCGGGTTCACTGGACGTCATCGAGATGGACGCCGCGTCCCATGGTGGCGTTGACCATGCGCGTGACCTGCGTGAACGTGCGACTTTCGCCCCGGTGCGGGATCGCTACAAGATCTTCATCATCGATGAGGCGCACATGGTCACACGTGAGGGCTTCAACGCCCTCCTCAAGATCGTGGAGGAGCCGCCGGAGCACGTGAAGTTCATCTTTGCAACCACCGAGCCGTCCAAGGTGCTCACCACCATTCGCTCGCGCACCCACCACTACCCGTTCCGCCTGGTTCCGCCGGAGCCCCTCATGCAGTACCTGGAGCAGCTGAGCGAGCAGGAGCACGTGGCCACGGAGCCCGGCGTCCTGTCCCTGGTGGTTCGCGCCGGCGGCGGTTCGGTCCGCGATTCGTTGTCCGTGTTGGACCAGCTCATGGCCGGTTCGGACGATCGCGGTATGACGTACGACCTCGCCGTGGCCCTGCTCGGCTACACTCACGCGGCCCTGCTCGACGACGTCGTGGATGCCTTCGCCGCCGGTGACGCCGCCACGGTTTTCAGCGCCATTGACCGCGTTGTCCAAACGGGTCAGGATCCGCGCAGGTTCGTGGAGGATCTGCTGGAACGCTTCCGCGATCTGGTGGTGGTCAACGCGGTCCCGGATTCCGCCGCCAACATCTTGCACGGCATGCCCACCGATCAAATCAACAGGTTGCGCAATCAGGCCACCCTGCTCGGGGCCGCGGAACTCTCACGCGCCGCCGACATCACCAACACCGCACTCAACGAGATGACCGGGGCCACCTCGCCGCAGCTCCACCTGGAGCTGCTGTGCGCGCGCATCCTCCTGCCCTCCGCGGACCACACCACACGCGGCATCACGGCCCGTGTGGACCGCCTCGAGCGCCGTCTCAGCATTCCCCGCGGCGCCGGAATTCGCCCGGGCACCTCTGAGACCGAGCAGCATTCCTCCCCCGACGACGCCGCTGCCGCACCACAACGCCACACCGCACCCGAGCGCGTGGATCCGCCCGCAGCCCCACCCACTGTGGCTCCGCCGTCGGCCGGGATGACCGCGCCGACCATGGAAGAACCCACGGATCCCCAAGACGGCACCGAAGAACCGGGAGGCACCTCGCACCCGGCAGCTGCGGAGCCGGTTCCCGAGCAAGACCGTGAGGTCAGCCATGGCCGGCCGCCCGCGGACGGCCGTACCGGCCGAGGTGAACCGGACGCCGCCCAGGACAATGAGCCTGCCGATCACGGGCCCGAGCATCGAGACACCCAGCCGGCGCGCCCCATTTCGGAAGAATCTGACCAGGGCGGGGAAATCGAGCTGTTGCGTGCTTCCTGGCCCGAAATAGTGTCCGCCCTGGCCGAGATTCGCCGCGTCGCCTGGACGGTCACGATGCGCGGCACCCCCGTGACCTTCGACGGCCAGACGCTGCGCATCGCTTTTGACGCCGAGGGTGATCTGCTGAACTTCCCCCGCTTCGAGAACGATGTGCGTGCGGCCATCCACTCCGTGCTCGGAATCGACTGTCGCATCGAAGCGGTACGCCCCGGTGACTCCCACGGTGGCGGTCAGACCGGCGGAAATCCGGGCGGCCCCACCCGCGGCAAGAGCCCGGATGGTAACGGTTCCGGCGGGCCGGCTCGAGGCGGACAGCAAGGCACTGGAAGCGGCGGTCCCGGAGGACCCACGCGCGGAACCGACCAAGGCAAGAGCGGGCAGCAGTCCACCGACGAACCGCCCGTGTACTTCCGCGAGCAGGAAGGCTTCGGTGCGCAGCGTCGGCGCCCCGCGCCTGAGGTTGGGCAGCCGCGCGGGGAACAGGACTCCTCTCAGGCGGGCCATGATGCCCACGATCGGCAACGGCTCTCCAGCCAGACCCGGCAATCCCGTGAGGAGGCTCCGGAGCCCGATCCGGAACCCGATTCCGATGAGCCCGTGACCTCATGGTCCGTGGCGAAGATCCCGCAGGGTGAGCCCGCCGAATCACCCGCTGCGACCACTGCGATTCCGGCGGACGCGGCGGAGGCTGCTGCGGATTCAAACGATTCTGCCTCCTCTGCCAAATCATCGGAACCGGCGACTCTCTCCCCCGCCGATTTCAGCATTGATCCGGGTTCCGAGGATGCCACGGCTCACGTCGACGAAGGCACGCCTGACATCGCGCCCGAGGTCGGCTCCGGCGGCTCCGGCGGCTCCGGCGGCTCCGATCAAGATACGGCCACGGAGTCCGAACCTGCCGAGGACCCTGGACAGCCGCAGGACCGGCCGTCCGGCCCCGTGGAAACGAGCCCCGTTGCCACGGCGGACCCAGCACCCCGGCAGTTACCTTCGGATTCCGCGCACTCGCCGGAACCCAGCAACGAGTATTGGACGCCCCACGAACCTCCGCCCCCTCCGGAAGACGAACCCCCCGCCGATCTTTACGAGATGCCGGAGCGTCGCCCGACCGGGCCGAGTGGACAAGCACCAGCCCAGGCCACCAGTCCTCGCACTCAGCGACCGAGCTTCAGGGAACGGCATGCCGCAGAAATTGCGGCGGCGCGGCAACGCCCGACAGTGCCGCAGGCGGATGACCCGTCGGACAGCACCGAGGATGAGAACTTCTCGCCGAGCGCTGATGACGAGTCCATCGAGGATTCCTCGTTGTACGGTCGTGCGGCCATCGAAAGAATTCTGGGGGGCTTGCTCATTGAAGAGCGTCCCCACCAAGCGAACTAACCGAACCCCCAAGGAGAACTGTGTACGAAGGCGCGGTCCAAGACCTCATTGACGAGCTGGGACGGCTCCCGGGTGTAGGACCCAAATCCGCACAGCGCATTGCATTCCATTTGCTGGACGCGGACAAGGATGAGGTCCAACAGCTCGTGGACGCCATCACCACGGTCAAGACATCCGTGTCCTTCTGCCAGGTCTGCGGCAACGTGAGCGAACAGGAAGAATGCGCCATCTGCCGCGATACCCGCCGCGACCGCACCGTGATTTGCGTGGTCGAGGAGTCCAAGGACGTCATGGCCATTGAACGGACCCGCAGCTACCGCGGTTTGTACCATGTGCTGGGCGGCGCTATCTCGCCTCTCCAGGGTGTGGGCCCCGATCAGTTGCGGATCCGCGAGCTCATGACCCGGTTGTCGGATGAGACGATCCAGGAGATCGTCCTGGCCACCGACCCCAATTTGGAGGGTGAAGCCACCGCCACCTACCTCTCCCGCATGCTCAAAACCCTGGGCATCCGTGTCACACGCCTGGCCTCGGGTCTCCCCGTGGGCGGTGACCTGGAGTACGCGGATGAGGTCACCCTCGGCCGGGCCTTCGAAGGGCGCACCGTTGTCGCTGAAGCGAACTAAGTCCTCAGCGTCGCCTCATTGGGCTCCGAGATGATCATTGGACTCCGAACCGATCATGGGCGCATGAACAGTTAGCATGGACGCCACACCACTTGATCCCGTGGTACGTACGCTGTCCGAGAGGAATATATGAGCCTCATTGTTCAAAAGTTCGGTGGCTCCTCGGTTTCTGATGCCGATGGAATTCGCCGAGTTGCCCGCCGGGTGGCAGAAACCCGCAACGCAGGCAACGACGTTGTGGTGGTGGTTTCCGCCATGGGGGACACCACCGATGACCTGCTGGATCTGGCCAACGAGGTCACTCGTAAGCCACCGGCCCGCGAGCTGGACATGCTCCTGACCGCCGGGGAACGTATTTCCATGGCCCTGCTGGCCATGGCGACTTCCGAGGTCGGTGTTCCCGCCCAGTCCTTCACCGGCTCACAGGCCGGGATGATCACGGACGGCGATCACGGCGCGGCCAAACTCGTGGAGGTCAATCCTCTCCGTGTCCGCGAGGCGCTGGACGCCGGCAACATTGCCATCATCGCCGGCTTTCAGGGTGTGCACCGGTCCACCAAGGACATCACCACCCTGGGCCGCGGAGGTTCCGACACCACCGCAGTGGCACTTGCCGCCGCACTCAACGCGGACGTGTGCGAGATCTACTCGGATGTGGACGGCGTGTACACCGCGGACCCCCGCATAGTGCCCTCCGCGCAGAAACTGGATCGCGTGTCCTCCGAAGAAATGTTGGAGCTGGCGGCCAACGGGGCCAAGATTCTGCACCTGCGTTGCGTGGAATACGCGCGCCGCTTCAACGTGCCCTTGCACGTTCGCTCGTCGTTCAGCCACAACGAAGGCACATGGGTCATGCCCACGCCCCACGAAAACTTCACGCCGCAGAAGGAGATTCCCTTGGAACAACCGCTGATTTCTGGCATCGCACATGATCGCACGCAGGCCAAAATCACCGTGGTGGGGGTTCCCGACCGCCCCGGAATCGCCTCCCGCATCTTCCGACTGCTTGCGGACTCCAAAGTCAACGTGGACATGATTGTCCAGAACGTCTCCACCGGTGATCGCCCCCTGACCGACCTGTCCTTCACCCTGGACGAGTCACAGGGCGATCTTGCAATGAACTTGTTGCGCGCCGCGGAGGAAAAGATCGGTTACACAAGTCTCGATTATGACGATCAGGTGGGTAAGATCTCGCTGGTCGGCGCGGGCATGAAAACGAACACGGGGGTGTCGTTCAAGTTCTTCCAGGCCTTGGCCCAAGCGGACATCAACGTGGACATGATTTCGACCTCTGAGGTGCGGCTTTCCGTCATCACCGATGTCCGCAAGTTGGACACCGCGGTACGCGCCCTGCACACCGCTTTCGGTTTGGACGCGGACAGTGAGGCCACCGTGCACGGGGGGACGGGCCGCTGAGAATCTCGGTTTCTTAGATATAACGGTCACGGGCTGCCATCCGAGTGGCCCGTGACCTAAACTTTAATGCACAAATTGACAGACGCGTCCTAGACGTTGGAGAGGCACACATGAACAGCCAAGCTGGTGAAATCCTTTCCGAGAACGCTCCGAACGATCCACTGGCCCTGACGAACCAACTGTGTTTCTCCTTGTCCGTGGCGTCAAGAATGGTGGTCCAGAGCTACCGCCCCATTCTGGAACCGCTGGGACTGACTCACCCGCAGTATCTGGTGATGCTCTCGCTGTGGGGTTCCAGCCCCCGCACCGTGAAGGACTTGAGCTCCGAACTCATGCAGGATTCGGCGACACTGTCTCCGCTGTTGAAGCGTTTGGAGTCCCGCGGCCTGATCTGCCGCGACCGCGACCCCGAGAACGAGCGTGCTTTGGCCGTCACTCTCACGGACGAGGGTCGCGAGCTCAAAGAGAAAGCCTCTGAAGTGCCTGTCATCATGATGGAACGCCTGGGCGTCACTGCGGAACAGGTCAAGGAGCTCAACACCGCCATGCACCGCATGATCACGCAGGCAGAAGAAGCATCGCATGCTTAAAGCCCTGCCCCGTGGGCAATGGCTGGCAGCGTCCCGGGCACACGAACAGCGCATCTCCGGATTCACCACCCCGTTCCTGAACCGCAGGCATGAGGGTCGCCAGCACCCCGTGGAAGATTTCCTGTTCACGTACTACACGCTGTCCCCCGCCCAGTTCACACGATGGCACCCCGGATTCGGAACCATCTTGTTGGACGCCCCGGAGAGGGCGGATTGGAAGTTCTACCGCCCCGCCACCCCGGCCGAGCTTCGGGTAACGGGCGCGCCCGAGGGTGTGAGCGGCGTCGTACTGGATCGCGAGACATTCGTCGCGAAACGCGAGACCGCCATCCGTTTCACCCGAGAACTCCTGTCCAACACCGTGGCCAAAACCGGCACGTTCGATTGCTTCGGCCTGCACGAGTGGGCCATGGCGTACAAGGCGCAGGAGAACGGCGTACGTCACGACTATGTGGGGCTGAGGTTGGGCGCTGAAGGCACCAACCAGGTGGTGGAATCGCACCGGATCCGCTGCTCACATTTCGATGCGTTCCGTTTCTTCCAGCCGCAGGCCGTGGAGCGCAATGAACTGAAGCCCTCACGCGAATCCCAGCGAGGCATGGAACAACCGGGCTGCCTGCACGCGAACATGGACCTCTACAAGTGGGCGTACAAGCTGCTGCCCGCCGTGGATTCGGATCTGCTGGCCGATTGCTTTGAGCTGGCGTGGGATGTGCGCCGCACGGACATGGAAGCCTCGCCGTACGAACTGAGCGGCTGGGGCTACGAACCGGTGCGCGTCGAGACTCCCGCGGGGAAGGCTGAGTACGTCCGCCGCCAGCGAGACTTTGCCACCCGGTCCGACGGCCTGCGCCATCGGTTACTCGCAGTCACCGAACGACTCCTCCCGGAAGCCAGCTCCGCCGAATCCGCCGAGAGTCAGCCCCCTCCCCACCCTACGGACCATCCCGAGGCCGTCGAGGGAGTCTCGCCGTGATCGATTCGGCATCATCCGGGCACTGGGAACACATTGTTGAGGTGTCGGAGCTTCCGCAATCCTTTGATTTCGTCACGACCCGCTGCAGCATAGGGCCCGTTCTGGTGACCCGCGACGCCGCAGGCGCTCTTCATGTCCTGTCCAACACGTGTCCTCACCAACGGGCCACCGTCTGCCGCGAACCCGCGGGGCGCGCGGAACGCTTTGAGTGCCCCAATCACTACTGGCTGTTCGCCCCGGATGGCCGGTTTTTGGGCTCGCGACTGAGCGTGGCCTCAGGACGGGCCGCAACCGACGATCCGAGCAAGAACTTGGCCCGGGCCGACGTCACCGTGACGGACGGTTGGGTCATGGCCCGTTTCCGCTGAATCGAGAATCATCTTCCGGCGCCGCCCCGGCCAGGAACTACGGACCGGCCCAAGGCTCAGGACTCGGTGTCATGGTCCCGCAGGGCAAGTGCCGCGTTGAGCACCGCCAGATGACTCAGTGCCTGCGGAAAGTTGCCCAGGAACGAGTAGTCTTCGGGATCGATCATTTCCGTGAACAGGCCAAGATCGTTGGCCAACGCCACCATGCGGTCCATGAGTTCCACGGCCTGCTCGCGCTGGCCGACGGTGGTCAGCGCGGCAACCGTCCAGAACGAACACGCAACGAAGGCGCCTTCCTCTGCGTCCACCCCGCTGTAGCGGTACATCAACGGCCCGCGGCCGAGTTCTTGCCGGAGGGCGGCAATGGTTGTTTTCATCCTCGGGCCCCGGTCGAAGCCGGTCATTGCGTGCAACAATACTGACGCATCGAGCTCTTGGGTTCCCGGGTACCAGACGTATGCGCCCCGTTGCTCACTCCAGCATTCGGTGTCGATCCACGCCCTGATGCGTTCTCGTTCTGCCCGCCAACGATCCACGCAGCCGGGGATGTAGCCGTCCTCCGCCAAACGCACGGCACAATCCAACCCGTGCCAGCACCCCATTTTGGAGCTTGTGTAGTGGCGGTGTTCGGGCAGTTCCCACATTCCCGAATCGGGGCGCCGCCACACGTCGCAGATCGCGTCCGCGAGGTCGGCCAACATACGCGCGGTGGCCGTGTCCAGCACGTTACCGCCCGCCACGTAGCGGTGCGCCACATCGAACACGTCCCCGTAGACACCCAGTTGTAATTGGTCGGCCGCCGCGTTGCCCGCCACGACCGGACCGGTTCCACGCCAGCCCGGAACGTCGTATTCCGTCATGCGCGTCTCGGGGACCTCCCCGTCCAACCGGTTGAGCACGTGCAAGTTAGGCACCTGGGCCCGGACCAGGCGAAGCAGCCAGGACACTTGGGCGTGCACGTCCTCCTGCTCCCCCAGCTTCAACAGAGCTTGCAGGGCGTAGGTGGCGTCACGAATCCACGCAAAGCGATAATCGTAATTCTTGGTGCCCGCCATGTTCTCGGGCAGGGACGTGGTTGCGGCAGCTGCCACTGACCCCGATGGGCTGTGGCTCAACAACTTGAGCACCAGCGCACTGCGTTGGACTTCTTCACCGTAGGGTCCGTCGGATTCGAGCAGATCTCCCCACCGCAGCCATGTTTCTCGGGTCATCTCGAGGTTCTTGCGGATCTCACGCGGAGTCGGTAGCCGGAGGGGTTCGCTGTGCGTGGCAACCACCGCCAGCAGGTGCTGCGAACCAGGTGTGGTGCGGAAGGATCCCGAGATCTGCTGTTCTTCGACCTTGCTCTCACCCACGTGTTCACCGCACACCCCCACCGAGACCTCGCTGGCGCGCAGCACGGGCTTGTGGGCCGTGACATCAACCCAGGGGGAGACCGTGTTGAACATGGTCCCGGGGGCCACACGCCATCGCATGGCAACAGTTCCTTCCAGGCCCTCCACCGCCCGCGCGAGTTCGTTCCAGGGCAGTCGCCCGGTCGAACCGAGGTTCAACGAGTCGGTCACCTGCACCCTCCCCGAGGCAGTGGTGTACGTGGTCTGCAGAATATTGGTGCCCGGCAGATACTTGCGTTCGACCTCGAACCGCTCGTCCGGACACAGTTCAATACATCCACCGTGCTCGGCATCGAGCAAGCGCGCGAATGCGGGCGCCGAATCCAGATCAGGAATCGGATACCAGTCCACGGACCCGTCATGGGAGATCAGGGCAACCGTGCGACCATCGCCGATCGCTGCGTAGGAGCGCAGATCCACGTACCCGTTGCGCCGGGGCGGTAGCGCACTGAGTGGTACTGCTTGGGGCCGCGTTGCATTCATCCGCCCGCTCCTCACATTGCATGTGCTCAACAACTAAGTGTGCTGCCCATCGTAGGAGAGCCCTGGCCCCTGAGCCACTCCCGCGACCCCCCCATCCGCGCGGAACGGAAACGGAGACCAGCCGGCCGCGCACCGGAGGGCCACCATCAGGGGACCCGTCGCTTCACACACTGCCGCGGACGAACTTTTTGACCGATAGGATGGGCGAGGATTAGCTCGAATCTCAGGAGTTGTAATGGCCCGTATCGTGGTTGATGTTATGCCCAAGCCGGAAATCCTTGACCCGCAGGGCAAGGCGATCGCCAATGAACTGCCCCGTATCGGGCTGGATGGTTTCAGCGAGGTCCGTCAGGGCCGCCGTTTCGAACTCACCGTGGACGGTGAGGCAACGGACGAGGTGCTCGCCCAGGCTCGTGAGGCCGCCGAGAAGCTGCTCTCCAACCCGGTCATCGAGGACGTCGTGAACGTTTCGGTGCTGGACCAGGAGAACTGATCGTGGCCCAGAATTTGACCGCCGAACAAACCCCTTTGATCGCGGATCTCTCCCGCCCCGGCCCCGATGCCGCATTGCAGGACGTGCGCGTGGGCGTGGTCACCTTCCCCGGCACCCTGGACGACCGCGATGCCATGCGCGCCGTGCAGCTCGCCGGTGGCACCGCCGTTGCGCTCTGGTACGCGGACGAGGATCTGCAGAACGTGGACGCCGTGATCCTCCCGGGTGGCTTCTCCTACGGTGACTACCTGCGCGCCGGCGCGATCGCGCGTTTCGCCCCGCTCATGGACAAGATCCTGGACGCCGCGACTTCCGACGCCGCCCTACCCGTTCTGGGCATTTGCAACGGATTCCAGATGCTCACCGAATCGCACCTGTTGCCCGGTTCCATGATCAAGAACGAGCAGTTGAAGTTCCTCTGCCGTGATCAGGCGCTGCGCATCGAGAACGCGGACACCGCCTGGACCGCTCGTTACGAGCGGGGTCAGACCATTGTGGTGCCGCTCAAGAACCAGGACGGCCAGTACGTGGCCGATCAGCGCACCCTGGACGAGTTGGAAGCCGAGAATCGCGTGGTCTTCCGCTACGTGGACGGCAACCCCAATGGCTCGCGCAACTACATTGCGGGAATCGCCAATGCCCGCGGCAACGTGGTGGGACTCATGCCCCACCCGGAGCACGCGGTGGAACCCGGTTTCGGCGCGGATTTCTCCGGTACCGGTGCGGTGGACATGCGCCACGGCACTGACGGCCTGGACATCTTCGTGTCCGTCCTGGAGCGACTGACCCGCTAACGCCCCGCCGGCCCATGAGTACTCGGGCCCGCACCTTCATCAGACATTCTTGCGTGAGCGCCGCAAACGCACCGTACGCGCCCACCACCACGGCAAGGGATTCTCGTAAACGACATGAGCGAAACGCACTTCAACCTGGACACCGTTGAGCACGCCGCCTCCACCCCGGACACCGAGCTGCCCTGGGCGGAGCTGGGCTTGACCGAATCCGAGTTCGATCGGGTCAAGGAGATCCTGGGCCGCCGCCCCACCGCCGCGGAACTGGCCATGTACTCGGTCATGTGGTCCGAGCACTGCTCCTACAAGTCCACCAAGGTGCATCTGCGCCAGTTCGGTGACAAGGTCACCGACGAGATGCGCAAGGACCTCATGGTGGGCATCGGGGAGAACGCCGGTGTCACGGACATCGGTGACGGCTGGGCCGTGACCTTCAAGATCGAGTCCCACAACCACCCGTCCTTCGTGGAGCCCTACCAGGGTGCCGCGACCGGGGTGGGTGGCATTGTCCGTGACATCATCTCCATGGGCGCCCGCCCGGTGGCCGTGATGGACCCGCTGCGTTTTGGCGCCATCGACCACCCGGACACCCAGCGCGTGGTGCACGGTGTGGTGGCCGGTGTGGGTGGCTACGGCAACTCGCTGGGTCTGCCCAACATCGGCGGTGAAGTGGAGTTCGATCCCTGCTACCAGGGCAACCCCCTGGTCAATGCCCTGGCCGTGGGCGTCATGCGCCACGAGGACATCCGCCTGGCCAACGCTTCCGGTACCGGCAACAAGGTGGTGCTGTTCGGTGCCCGCACGGGCGGCGACGGCATTGGTGGCGCCTCCGTGCTGGCCTCCGAATCCTTTGACGATTCCAAGCCGTCCAAGCGACCCGCCGTCCAGGTGGGAGACCCGTTCGCGGAAAAGGTGCTCATCGAGTGCTGCCTGGAGCTGTTCAAGGGCTCCCTGGTGGAGGGCATTCAGGATCTCGGTGCCGCGGGTATTTCCTGCGCGACCTCCGAGCTCGCCTCCAACGGTGACGGCGGAATGCGTGTGGACCTGACCAAGGTGCTGCTGCGCGATCCCACCCTGACCCCCGGCGAGATCCTGATGTCCGAGTCCCAGGAACGCATGATGGCCGTGGTGACCCCGGAAAAGGTCCAGGCGTTCGAGGCGGTCATGACCAAGTGGGACGTGGAGTACTCGTGGATCGGTGAGGTCACGGACACCGGTCGTTTGATCATCGACTACCAGGGCGAAGTGATCGTGGACGTGGATCCGCGCACCGTGGCCCATGACGGCCCGGTCTACGAACGACCCTTCGCTCGCCCCGAGTCCCAGGATCAGCTGCAATCCAACCATTTCACCGGCTCGCCCGAAGACGCCTCCCGCCCCTCCGGTGCGCAGCTGCGTCAGGCAGTGCTCGAACTGATGGCCTCGCCCAACCTGTGCTCCAAGGACTGGGTCACCAGCCAGTACGACCACTACGTGCAGGGCAACACCGCCATGGCCATGCCGGATGACGCCGGCGTGATCCGCGTGGACCAGGAAACCGGTCTGGGCGTGGCCCTGTCCACCGATTGCAACGGTCGCTACACCCGCCTGGACCCCTACGCGGGCGCGCAGCTCGCGCTCGCCCAGGCCTACCGAAACGTCACGACCGCCGGTGCCCGTCCTGCGGCCGTGTCTGACTGCCTGAACTTCGGCTCCCCCGAGGACCCGGACATCATGTGGCAATTCGCCGAGGCCGTGCGCGGTCTGTCCGACGGTTGCCAGGAACTGGGCGTGCCCGTCACGGGCGGCAACGTTTCGCTGTACAACCAGACCGGCGGCGTCGCCATCAACCCGACCCCGGTGGTCGCCCTGATGGGCGTGCTCGACGACGTCGCTCGCCGCACGCCCTCCGGGTGGCGCGAGGACGGTCAGGCCATTTACCTGCTCGGTGAGACCGCGGACGAATTGGACGGCTCCGAATGGGCCCGCGTACGCGGTCACCTGGGTGGTCGGCCCCCCAAGGTGGATCTGAAGCGGGAGCGCACCCTGGGGGATATGCTCGTCAACATGTCACGGGACGGCATGATCGACGCGGCACACGATGTTTCCGAGGGTGGCTTGGCCGCGACCCTGTCGGAAATGGCCCTGCGCTTTGGCGTGGGTGCGCGGATCGGCCTGGGAGAAGTGGCCGACCGTGATGGCGTGGACACCTTCACGCTGCTGTTCTCCGAGTCCCAGGGCCGGACCGTGGTGGCGGTCCCCCGCTCGGAAGAGGTGCGCTTCAAGGACATGTGCACCGTGCGCAACTACCCGTTCGCACGTATCGGCGTGGTGGACGCGGAGTCCGGGGCCCTGGATGTTCAGGGCGAGTTCTCCGTGGACCTGGGGGCCTTGCGAGAAGCCCACAGCTCCACCCTGCCCAGGTATTTCGGTTGATCACAAGGATAGGCACCATGACTGACGTTTCCGAAGAGCTCAGCCCGGGACGATCGATTCGTACCGAGCGTCTCGTGTTGCGTCCATTCACCCAGGACGAGCTCGAGGCGATTGCGGATCGAGCGGATTTGGCGCAGTTCGCTCAGGGGTTCCCGACTCCCGAGGATCAGGACTGGGCTCATACGGCATTGGACGCCGGCAGCTATTTCTTCACCGAGACCATGTACTCGATGTTCGCCGTGGTGGATGCCGCCTCGGGCCAGGTCATCGGCATGGCGGGTTTCGTGGGCCCGCCCATTGACCACGAACTCGAGGTCGTGGGCTCCGTGATACCGGGCCGCCAGAATGAGGGGTACGCGGACGAGGTGCTCCCCTATCTGGTGGAGTTGGCCTTCCAGAATCCCCAGGTCAAGGCCGTGAACGCGTCGGTTCCGTGGGGCAATGAGCCCGCACGGAAGCTGCTGCTCAAGAACGGCTTCAGCGAATGTCCGAGTGACGGGTTTGAAGCCACATATGTGCATCCCCGCCCGGAGATGCGTTCCAGCAACTGAGTTAGTCGGCTATGTTCCCCTGGGCCCCGTACGACCTGTTCTCCCCGGACACCGTCCCTGAGTGGATCCTGGTGATCCTGGTCGTCATCGACCTGTTGCTCCGAATCGGTGCGCTTGGCTGGATTCCCCATCAGCGCAGACCGTCGGTCGCTCTGGCGTGGTTGCTGGCCATTTTTCTCCTGCCCTACGCGGGGTTGTTGTTGTTCCTGGTCATTGGTTCTTCTCGCCTGCCGCGAAAGCGGATGGAGAAGCAGGCCAAGATGAACGACATCATCCGGGAGAACACCCCCGAGGATTTCTCCCTGGGCAAGGAATTCGACGACCTACCCGAATGGGTCACCACAACCGCCAAGCTGAACTATCAGCTGGGCGCGTTGCCCATGGTGGGCGGTAATGGCTTCGACATTGTCACGGACAACCACGAGTCCATGGAGCGCATGGCCCGTGATGTGGATCGGGCCACCGATTACGTGCACTTCGAGTTCTACATCGTGGCCACGGATCGGGTGTCCCGGGTGCTGCTGGATTCCCTGGTGCGGGCGCATGACCGTGGTGTCCGGGTGCGCATCCTGATCGACCACGTGGGTTCGCTGGGTTACCCCGGGTACGCGGAACTCGTACGCCGTTTCAATGCCTCCGGCATCCCCTGGCGGCGCATGCTACCGATCCGCCCGTGGCGCGGTGAGTGGCAGCGCCCGGACCTGCGTAATCACCGCAAGATCCTGGTGGTGGACGGGTCCATTGCCTACACCGGTTCGCAGAACATCATTCACCGCTCCTACAACAAGAAGAAGAACATCCGCCGCGGCCTGGAATGGAAGGATCTGATGATCCGCTGCTCCGGGCCCGTGGTTGCCGAGCTCAACGCGGTGTTCGTCTCCGACTGGTACTCGGAGACCGACGATCTGCTCCTGGACGAGGCCACCGAGGTCCTACCGAACGTGGAGGCCCCCGTGTACGCCCAGGTGGTCCCCTCCGGTCCCGGGTTCACGACCGAGAACAACCTGCGGCTGTTCAACCACCTCATTTACAACGCCAACCGGCGCGTGGTGATCTCCAGTCCGTACTTCGTGCCGGACGAGTCCCTGCTGCACGCGCTCACCACCGAGGCGCAGTCCGGGGTGGACGTGGAGATTTTCGTGGGTGAGTCCTCGGACCAGTTCCTGGCACGGAACGCCCAGAATTCCTACTACTCCGAACTCGCGGAAGCCGGCGTGAAGATCTACCGTTACAGCTCGCCCACGGTGCTGCACGCCAAGTTCGTGCTCGTGGACGACCTGATCAGCGTGATCGGCTCCTCCAACATGGACGAGCGATCCTTTGCCCTGGACCTTGAGGTGTCCGTGATGATTGTGGGCCAGGACTTCCACGACCGCATGGAGGAGGTCGTGGGCCAATTCAAAGCGTCCTCGACCCTGCTGGACCTCGACGCCTGGAACAACCGCCCCCTGCGACACAAGTACGTGGAGAATGTCTGTCGCCTCACCTCGGCTTTGCTTTAACGCCGACGACGCCGCTGCCGCGACCTTGCGCTCGAAAAGGTCACGGCAGCGGCGTCGTCAGTGCGCGGGGCAGGACCGCAACGCACGGTCGGATCAGGGTGCCACCAGGACCGCGCGACCGTTCAGGGTGCGCTGACGCAACCCGTCCAGAGCGGCGTTGACCTCCTGGGCGTTCAGCGGGGCCTCCTTGATGGGCGGAACGGGGAGGTTCGCGTCCTGGGCGAGCTGGACGAGTTCTTTGAGCTCGGGAAGGCTGCCCACAAAGTTACCGCGGATGTTGAGGAGGTTGAACGCGGCCAGGGCCGTGGGGAATTTGTACTGCCCACCGAACAGGCCCACGCTGACCAGGGTCCCCCCGTTGGCCATGGCGAACAGGGCAGCGTTGGACGTGTCCCCGTTGTTGACCAGGTCGATGGCCGCGGCGATCTTGCCACCACCCGCCGTGACGATCTCCGTCACCAGGTTTTGCCCGCCCACAGTCACGGTGGCCGAGGCCCCGATCTTGGTGGCATTGGCCAGTGCGGCCTCACTCATGTCCACGGCCACGATGTTCTGATGCCCCAGGGCCCTGAGCACCGCGATGGTCATGAGACCCACGCCGCCGGCACCGATGACCGCCACGGGCTCGTCCGCGGGGACCGGCATGATCTTCTTCGCGGCGGAGTAGGACGTCAGTCCCGAACACGCGAGCGTGGCCCCGAAGGAAGGATCAATGTCACCGAGGGGCACCAGGTAGCGCTCATCCGGAAGGTAGACCTCTTCCGCGTACCCGCCCCGTAACTGCACGGACAGGTTGCGCTTGCGGCGGCTGCAGTAATTCTCGCGGTCCTCAGAGCATGCATGGCAGTCACCGCAGCCGATCCACGGGAACACGATGAACTTGGTGTCCCCGGGCGTGAGCGTGGCGTCCGGTCCCGCGGCCACCACTTCCCCCACGATCTCGTGCCCCAACACCACCGGGTACCGCGCGCCCGCCGCGGTGAGTTCGTACCGGCCGGCGTCCCCCAGGTCGAAGTACCCGTCCTGGCAATGGACGTCCGAGTGGCAGACTCCCGAATGGGTCACCCGAACGATCACCGCGGAGCCGTCCAGCTCGGGACGCTCCACCTCCAGTTCCTCGGCGGGTGCTCCCGGTTCTTTGTGCGCAAAAACCTTCATGGCCACTCCTTCGTAGCGACGGGTCCGGCCCGCGTCCCGCGGACTTAGCCCCCACTGTAGGCGGCGATGGCTCGGGTGGGCTTTGCGCAGCCCGGAAGACACGACGCCGCCCGGTCGCCTTTGCGGGAAAGGCGACCGGGCGGCGCGGTCAAACGGGTTGTTAGCCCACCAGCTCGCGAGCGGCGGTGTCCGCCACGGAGGGCTTGTCCGCGAACGCGCCGCGGTACTGGGCCGCGGGGTGGCTGTCCATGACCCGGGGCTGGCCGGCGCCGTAGAGGGACTCGCGCAGGGTGGAGCCCTCGTACTCGGTGCGGTAGCGACCGCGCTTCTGCAACTCGGGAACCACGTACTCCACGAAGTCCTCGAAGGAGCCGGGGCTCACGTGGTAGGCCAGGTTGATGCCGTCCAGGCCACCCTCGTCAACCCATTCCTCGAGCTGATCGGCCACGGATTCCGGCGAACCGACGATCACGTCACCCATGCCACCCAGGGCGCAGTGCTTGGCGATCTCCTCGCGGGTCCACTTCTTGTCCTTGGACTGCAACGTGAACGGGGTCAGGAAGGACTGGATGGAGTCGGTCTTGACGTAGTTGAGGGCCTCGTCCTCGTCGAACTGGCTGAGGTCCACGCCGGACCAGCCGCCGATGATCGCCTGAGATGCCTCCAGGTCCACGTAGGAGAGGTACTCCCGGTACTTCTCCTGGGCCTCCTCCTCGGTCTCGGCCACGACCACCGAGAGCATCGCGTAGATCTTGATGTCGTCGCGGTGGCGGCCCTGGGCCTCGGCCTGCTCCCGGATCTTGTCCGTGACGAACCGAGTGAGGTCCGGACGCAGACCGCCCACGAACACGGCCTCCGCGTGACGACCCGCGAACGCCTGACCGCGCGATGACGCACCGGCCTGGAAGATCAGCGGGGTGCGCTGCGCGGACGGCTCGGTGAGCGCGGCACCCGGGACGGTGAAGTACTTGCCCTGGTGCTGGATCGGGTGCACCTTTTGGGGATCGGCATAGATACCGGCCTCGCGGTCCTCGACCACGGCGCCGTCCTCCCAGGAACCTTCCCAGAGTTTGTAGCAGACGTCGAGGAACTCTTCGGCGATCTCGTAGCGGGTATCGTGCTCGATCTGGCGCGGCAGACCCTGATTCTCCGCCGCGGAGGGCAGGTAGGAGGTCACCACGTTGAAGCCCACGCGACCCTTGGTCAGGTGGTCCAGGGTCGCGTACTTGCGGGCCAGTGTGTAGGGCTGCTCGTAGGTCACCGCACTCGTCACGCCGAAGCCCAGGTGCTCGGTCACGGCCGCCATCGCGGAGATCTGCATGAACGGGTCGTTCACGGGAACCTGCGCGCCGTCCGTCACGGAGGGCGCGGCGGAGTTCTTGTAGATGTCGTAGATGCCCACCACATCGGCCAGGAAGAGCGCGTCGAACTTGCCCTTCTCCAGCGTCTTGGCCAGGTTGGTCCAGTACTCAATGGTGTTGTACTCGGTGGCCTTGGACCGCGGGTGACGCCACAGGCCGAAGCTCTGGTGGTCCACGCAGGTCATGTCAAAGGCGTTGACGGAGATCCGCTTCTTGGTCATGGGTGCCCCTTCGGGTTGAACGCGACCCGCGCCCCGTGCGCCACCTACGGCGGCCTACTCTGCGGGTCCAGCGCGTTTGTGTGGCGCCGTACTTGCCGCATGCGGTGTGTCATGCGGCCCGATCCTCACCTGGGGCACCCCGCTACGGGAGAGGGTTGCCGTCCGACAAGCCAGGGCTGTGCGTCGGAACTCATGATCGTTCTGGGCTCCACTGTACCGTTTCCGCACCGACCCGTGAAACATAAGGATCGAGCGGATGCGCGGTGAGACGATGGTTGTATGAGTGATCGCCACGTCAACGATCCGGACCTGATTCGCGAGCTACTCACCACCCCGGGGCGGTGGGCCGTTGTGGGGTTGTCCAGTAACCGCACCCGGCCGGCCTATGCGGTGTCCCGGCGGATCCGTGAGGAGTTCGGGCAGGAAATCATCCCCGTGAACCTTGCCGGGGAATCCGTGCACGGCGAGACCGGTTATCGCTCACTCAAGGAGATTCCGGGCCACGTGGACGTGGTCGACTGTTTCGTGAACTCCCGGCGCGTGGGAGACGTGGTGGATCAGGCCATCGAGATCGGCGCCGGTGCGGTGTGGTTGCAGCTGGGCGTGTCCGATCAGACCGCCGCGGCGCGGGCCAAGGCCGCCGGGGTGAAGGTGGTCATGAACACCTGCCCGCTGATCGAGGCCCCGCGGGTTCTGTAGTCCCGACTCGATTTGCGGCGGCGGCCTCCCGGGACGTTGAATGGAACGGTTCCCATCCGGAGCGGCCGAGAGACCTGGCTCGTTGACGTCGCAGCAACCGGTACCCGTGCGATACAAGGTGCTAATGCCAGGAGACGATGGAGTTGATCGAGATTACTTCCTACTCAGACCCTCATTCCCCCACGCCCAATCCCGCGCTGATCTCGGATGATGCCCGCGAGGAGTTCTGGGCCGAGCAGGCGACCCGGCTGGACTGGGCCGAACCGTGGCACACGACCCACCGCTTCGCCAAGCCGCAGAAGATCGGCGCGGACGAGGACGGCAACGACATCCTCTCCGTCCCCGAGATTGCCTGGTTCGAGGGCGGCAAACTCAACGTCTCCTACAACTGCGTGGATCGCCATGTTGAGGCAGGCCGCGGCCATCACGTGGCCCTGTACTTCGAGGGTGAACCCGGTGACCGCCTGGTCTACACCTACGCGGACCTGCAGCGCGAGGTCTCCAAGGCCGCCAACGCCCTGCTGAAACTCGGTGTGGAAAAGGGTGACCGCGTGGTCATCTACCTCCCGGTGATTCCCGAGACCGTCATCATCACGCTCGCGTGCGCTCGGATCGGCGCAATTCACTCGCTCGTGTTCGGAGGCTTCTCCGCCGAGGCCCTCAGGTTCCGTGTGGAGGACACCGGCGCCAAGGTGTTGGTGACCACGGACGGGCAGAACCGGCGCGGCGTCGTGGTCCCCGTGAAGACCAACGCGGACCAGGCCTGCAGCGGCACGAACGATATCGAGCACGTGATCGTGGTGCGCCGCACCTCCCGGCCCGGTCGCATGGATCTGCCGCGCGGCACCCGCGGGCTGCGCTCCAAGGAAGAGGACACCGTGCCGTGGACGCGCGGGCGCGACGTGTGGTGGCACGAGCTGACCGCGGATGTTCCGGACGTGCATGTGCCCGAGGCCTTCGACGCCGAGACGCCCCTGTTCATCATTTACACCTCCGGCACCACGGGGAAGCCCAAGGGCCTGGTCCACACGACGGGCGGGTACCTGGTGCAGACCGCGTACACGCACGCCCTGATGTTCGATCTGCTCCCGGACGTGCCCGATGCCCACGGTGTGCTGCGCCCGGACGAACTCTCCGCCGTCAACGATCCCGCCAAAGTCGATTCAACCGTTCACTGGTGCACCGCGGACCTCGCGTGGGTCACCGCGCACACCTACGAGATCTACGGCCCGCTGGTCAACGGCGTGTCCGAGGTGATTTACGAGGGCACGCCCAACACTCCGGATTACGGTCGTCACTTCGAGGTCATCGAACGCTACGGGGTGACCAATTACTACACCGCGCCCACGCTGATCCGCTCGCTCATGGGTGCCTTTCCCAAGGGTCTGCCGCAGGTCTACAACCTCTCGTCCATTCGTCTGCTCGGATCGGTGGGCGAGTCCATCAACCCCGAGGCGTGGCGCTGGCTGCGAGCGCAGGTGGGCCGCGACGAGGTCCCGTTCGTGGACACGTGGTGGCAGTCCGAAACCGGCTCGTGCGTGGCCTCCCCGCGCCCGCATGATCCGCAATTCGCCCCTCCCGGCACGTTCGACGACGCCGCTGCGCACACCTCCCTGAAGCCCGGAAGTGCTACGCGCGCCGTCCCGGGAATCTCGGTGCGTGTGCTCGACGAGTCCGGTGAGGAAGTGGGCCCCAACCTGCAGGGCTATGCCGTGATCGACAAGACCGGTCCGTCCATGGCCCGCACGGTGTGGGGCGATCCGCAGCGCTACCTGTCCTCGTACTGGGCGGCCTACGGTGAGCGCGGCTGGTTCCTGGCCGGGGACGGCGCTCGCACCGATGACGAGGGTGACCTGTACATCCTGGGCCGCGTGGACGATGTGATCAACGTGTCCGGGCACAGACTGTCGACCATTGAGATCGAGTCCGCCCTGGTGACCCACCCGCACGTGGTGGAGGCTGGCGCGACCCCCATTCGCGACGCGGTGACGGGGCACGCCGTGCTGGCCTACGTGGTGCTCACGGCACAGGCGCAGTCACTGTCCGCGGATGAGGTCCGGGAAGAGCTGCGCGCTCATGTGGCGCAGGAGATCGGCCCCATCGCGAAACCCCGCGAGGTCATCGCCGTCCCGGACCTCCCGAAGACCCGTTCGGGGAAGATCACCCGTCGCCTGTTGACCCAGCTGTACGAGGGTCAGAGCCTGGGCGACCGCTCCTCGTTGCAGAACGAGGAAGCACTGGACGCGATCGCGGAGGTCCTGGCCGCGCGCGGTTGACCGCCGCATATGAGGGGTCATCAGAACCTTGTTCGGCATCTCAGGGGCCGCTAGAGCCATTGCCAGTTCGGATGAGGGTTCTCCCGGCTCCTGAGATGTATTCGTTGGTTCCGGTGCCACCTCAAGTTTCTCGGGTCAGTGTTACGGGAAAGTTGAAGATCCGCGGATAACGCGTCAGCACTGCGCATCCGATCGTCAGCAGACTCAACAGCACGAGGATGATGGCAGCTTCTCGGAGCGACCCTTCACGAGTCACGTCGCCGGTGAAGTCGTGATGGGTTCGTCCCCGTGAGAATCCCGGGCCCGAACGCGAGTCCCGTCCTGCGGTGCGCTGCAGGAACCAGAAATCCGCGCCATGCGTTACGGCGTGGGACGTTCGTTACTTCCCGGGGCACTGAAACTGATACTTCCGAGCAGACCTCCTAGGATGATCCAGTGATGAATCCCGCCGCTCAACCCCCGACGGACACTGCCGACCCCGCTCCCAAGCCCAGCGCGTGGGAAGTGATGTTCAAGGACGCCACCAATTCCGAGCTCAAACTCGCGATGGCCGCGTCCGGAACCGTCCTGAGCCTGTTCACCGCGGGGCACATGGCCGGGAACATGCAGGTTTACCGGGGCCGGAAGTACTACAACGAGTACGCGGAGTTCATTCGCACGGTCGGTGCGCCCGTACTGCCGCGCAATGGCGTGTTGTGGGTGGTCCGCGTGGGACTGCTCGCGAGCGCCACGAGTCACATCATGGCCGGCACCGAGCTCACACTGCGTGCCATGCGCGCCGAGCGTCACACGGTCCAGGGCACGATTCGGGACCTCAAGCGCCAGCTCACGGGCAAGCAGCGTAGGCGCCCTCGCGGCCGACGTCGCTCGGTCCCCCAGATCATTGCCCGCTCCATGCGGTCCACGGGCGTGGTGCTCGGCCTGTTCACCGTCTACCACGTGGCGGATCTGACGGTGGGAGCCCGCCCGGCGGCGTCGTCGAAGCATCGCCACGGGGATGCCTACGGCAACCTGGTGGCCAGTTTGTCCCGACCGGGCGTTGCCTTCTTCTACGCCGCGTCCATGGCAGCGTTGGCGGGCCACATGATCCACGGCATGCGCACGGCCGCCATGGATGCGGGTTTCACGACCACCGCGCAGCGCGCGCAAACCGTGGAAGTGGCAGCCAAGGTCGTGGGCGCCGTCGTCGCCCTGGGTAATGTCACGATCCCCGTGGCCGTGCAAGCGAAGGTGGTGCGCTGATGCTGTTGACCATTCATGTGTGGCGGCAGGCCACCGCAGAGGATGACGGCGAGTTCGTGGCCGTGAGCCCGGTCGAGGCGCGCGAGGACATGAGCATTCTGGACCTGCTCGACGCCGTCAATGAAACCCTCATCCGCCAAGGAGATGACCCCGTCAGCTTCGACGACGGCTGCCGCGAAGGCATCTGCGGCAAATGCGGAGTGACCGTGGACGGCGTGCCCCACGGCCCGGACAAGAACCAGGCCTCGTGCACCCAGTCGCTGCGGGCCTACCGCGATGGGGACGAGATCTTCATCGAACCCATGCGCGCGGGCTCGTTCCCGGTCAAGAAGGATTTGTCCGTGGACAAGAAGGCCCTGCGGCGGGTGGCCAAAGAGGCCAAGTTCCCGGTCGCGCTCAAGGCCCTGGGCAACGCCGGCTGCATCAGCTGCGGCGCGTGCGTGGCCGCGTGCCCCAACGGTTCCGGCCAGTTGTACGTGGGCACGCTGCTCAAGGAACTTCCGCCGCTGGCCAAGACGCCGGAGGAACGCAACGAACGCTCGAGCAAGGTCCTCGACGCCGCCGAGCACGAGTTCGGCCCCTGCTCCCTGCTGGGCGACTGCACGGAGGTCTGCCCCGCAGGCCTCCCGCTCGAGAACCTCACCGCCGTGGCGCGGGAGAACCTGCGCCGGATGAACCCGGAGAAGTACTCCTAATCAGCGCTGCCGCGCGGGAGGTGCCGTGCGGCGTCGTCGGCGGTCAGTGAGCACTCCGACGACCGTGAGCACGACGCCCACCACGAGTGTGGACAGCGCAAACAGCATGATGAATGCCGCGCCGATATTCGGGCCCGTCCCTTCGACGAAGGTCGCACGGCTCAACCATTCCGTGGCCACGAGCGCGACCACCCCTACGGCAGTCACGATCAAACCGACCTTGATCACGGACTCCATAGCGCCCCCTCACGGGCTGGTTACCTATACCCTCCTCCACTCGTACCTGGTTGCCCAGCAGCAACGCGCCGTGCGGCGTCGTCGGCGGCGGCCCCGGTTTGTGAACGCCGCCGCCCACGCGACACAATGGACTCACCATCCCGAGCGGCCGAGAGACCTGGATCGACGACGCCGCAGCAACCCGCAGTGATCGGCCTACTGCACGGTGCTACCGCCAGGACCGATGGAGTGCTGCGCGGGCCCGGGCAGTGTTCGGACGGGAGCTGTACGCGGCCGACAAGGAGGACCCCTATGGCCGAGCACCAGTTCGGTTTCCGCACCCGTGCGCTGCACGCGGGCGGCACCCCGGACGCCGAACACGGCGCCCGTTCCGTCCCGATCTACCAGACCAGTTCGTTCGTCTTCAAGGACGCCGACGACGCCGCCAACCTCTTCGCGCTGCAGAAGTACGGCAACATTTACTCGCGCATCGGCAACCCCACCGTGGCGGCGTTGGAGGAGCGCATTGCGTCCCTCGAGGGTGGTATTGGTGCGGTGGCGACGTCCTCCGGGATGGCCGCGGAATTCATCACCTTTGCCGCGCTGTGCGGACAGGGCGATCACGTGGTCGCCTCCTCCCAGCTCTACGGCGGCACGGTCACGCAGTTGGACGTGACCCTGCGGCGCTTCGGGGTGGAAACCACTTTTGTTCCCGGCACCGATCCGGCCGATTACAAGGCGGCGATCACCGAGAACACCAAGGCCGTCTACACCGAGCTCGTGGCCAACCCGTCCGGTGAGATCGCCGATCTGGAAGGACTGGCGGAGGTCGCCCACGAGGCGGGCTTGCCACTGATCGTGGATGCCACGCTCAACACCCCGTACCTGTGCCGACCGTTCGAGCACGGCGCGGACATCGTGATCCACTCGATCACCAAGTTCCTGGGCGGCCACGGCAACACCCTGGGCGGTGTGGTGGTCGAGTCCGGCCGTTTCAACTGGGGCAACGGCAGGTTCCCCGCCATGACCGAACCGGTCCCCTCGTACAACAACGTGACGTGGTGGGGAAACTTTGGCGAGTACGGGTTCCTGACCAAGCTGCGCTCCGAGCAGCTGCGTGACATCGGCCCGTCCCTGACTCCGCAGGCCGCGTGGAACCTCCTGCAGGGCGTGGAAACCCTCCCCCAGCGCATGGACGCACACGTGGCGAACGCGCAAGAAGTCGTGCAGTGGTTGGCCACCGATCCCCGCATCGCGTACGTGAACCACGCGGGCCTTGAAGACCACCCGCACCACGAGCGCGCCCAGAAGTACCTGCCCCAGGGCATCGGTTCCGTGTTCGCCTTCGGTGTCGCATCGACCGAGCAGCTCAGCGGACGCGACGTGGGAGGCCGCTTCATCGAGAACCTGCAGCTGGCCTCGCACCTGGCCAACATCGGTGACGCCCGCACCCTGGTGCTGCACCCGGCCTCCACCACCCACCAGCAGCTCAGTTCCGAGCAGCTGGAATCCGGCGGCGTGAAGGAAGACCTAATCCGGATTTCCGTGGGTCTCGAGGACCCCGCGGACATCCTGTGGGATCTGGACCAGGCGTTGACCGCCGCGACCGGGATCAGCCGCGAGGGCGACGTCGTCACCGCACCCGCCGCTGTCCGGGACGAGGCAGCGAAGAACACACTTGAGCAGGACAACAGCGCGGCGGCCTGCGCGCTGCCCGGCACCGAAGGAGAACAGGTATGAGCACCGAACGCACCTGGGTGGGCCCCAGCGCCCCCGAGCGGTTGAACATCCTGCGCAACACCGAGTCGATCGCGATCGTGGGCATGTCCAACAAGCCCGCGCGGGCGAGCTATTTCGTGGCCACGTACCTGATGTCGTCGTCCCCGTATCGCGTGTACTTCGTGAACCCGGTGCTGGACGAGGTGCTGGGCCAGAAGGTCTACCCGTCATTGGCGGATCTGCCCGAGGTTCCGGACATGGTGGACGCGTTCCGTAAAGATGCGGACCTGCCCGGTGTGGCACAGGAGGCGGTGGACCTCGGCGCCAAGACCGTGTGGATGCAGCTGGGCTCGTGGAGTGAGGAAGCCGCGGCGATTGCCGAGAACGCCGGACTCAACGCCGTGATGGACCGCTGCGTGAAGATCGAACACGCGCGTTTCCACGGCGGCCTGCACCTGGCCGGTTTCAACACCGGGGTGATTTCCTCCAAACGTCAGGTGGTTGCCTGACAGGTACCGGCTGAGCGACCCTTTGATCCCGTTTTACTGCAGAGTAGCCATGGTTACTGTGCAGTAAGGCGGGATCAAATGGTTTTAGGGCTGGGGACCGCTCTCAGCCCAGCCGCAGCACCACGGCCGCGCGTTTCCAGCCCTGGGACTCGCGGGCCGGGACCTCGTCCTCGGGGACCACGGTGTACAGGCGTTCGGTGTCGGCCAGGAAAGCCTCGTTGGCTATGGCCGAGACCAGCGGGTCCAGCACCTCGGCGGGATCGCGCTCGGTGGACGCATCCGCGAACAGCGGTCCCATGTACGCGACCTCGTCCTGCACGGACAGGGTGGAGTGCGCAACCGGTTTGCCCCATTCGTCCACCTCGAACCGCGTGACATCACCCATGGGCGCGTCGAACATTCCGGCTTCACCGGGGAAACCCAGCCCACGGTCCAGCTCCTGCACCGCACCGGTCAGCAAGACGTCCTGGGAAAGAACATCCTTCCCCTGGGTATTCACGGCACCGCGGGCCATCACGGCCTGATCCTCCGCGCAGACCAACACCAGTCCGTCCTCGGAGGGGACCGTGCCGTCCCACGCGACCACGTTCTGCGGGGCTACCTCCGCGCCGCGCACCGCATCCCAACCGGCCGCCCAGTCCTTCAGGTCGGCTTCCCACTGCTGTGCCATGTGGCTCTCCCTTCGTCAAAAAGTTTCGCACCGAGTATCTCACTCTGGACCGGCATAGCGGATCGCTTCCGACGAGCGGTCCTTCTATCCTGGGGAGGTTCTGTGGTTCACACCATGTGTCCCCTACCTTTGAGGAGCTATTTCGCGTGAATGCCAGAAAAACATTACAAGTCACTCTGGCTTTTGTCGGACTCCTGGTCGGGGCGGGTTTCGCGACCGGTCAAGAAGTTGTGCAGTACTTCATTTCCTTCGGCACGTGGGGAATTGCCGGGGCCGTGGTCTCTGGGATTCTCATGATTGCCGCCGGAGCGGTGATCATCCAGATCGGCAGTTACTTCCTGGCCGAGGAGCACCGCGCCGTCTTCCACTCGGTCTCCCACCCGGTGGTCTCCAAGTTCTTGGACATCAGCGTGACCCTCACACTGTTCGCCATGGGTTTTGTGATGCTCGCCGGTGCCGGTTCCACGCTGGAGCAGCAATTCGGCCTGCCCTCCTGGATCGGTTCGGCCATCATGATGGGCATTGTGATGTTGACGGGTCTGTTGAACGTCAACAAGGTCACCAACATCATTTCCGCGGTTACCCCGCTGATCTTCGTGGCCGTGATCGTGGCCTTCATCTACACCATGCTGCAGCTGCCCGTGGACCTGGGCGCCATGAGTGATCTCGCAGTCCAGGCGGACTCCCCGGTGTCGCCATGGTGGCTGTCCGCCATCAACTACACGTGCATGGCCCTGATGTTGGGCGTCTCCATGAGCCTGGTGATCGGCGGTAACACCCCCGACCCCCGCGTGGCCGGTTGGGGCGGTGTCCTAGGCGGCGTGGTCTACACGATCCTTCTGGTCATGAACGCCGTGGCTCTGCTGGTCAACTACGAGTCGGTCGAAGGCTCGGACATCCCCATGCTCATGTTGTTCGAGACCATGCACCCCATGGCCGCGCTCGGCATGGTGTTCGTGACGTTCGTGATGATTTACAACACCTGCATCAGCATGTTCTACGCGCTCGGCCGCCGCATCACCGTGAACCATCGCAAGCGCTACGTCCCGGTGTTCCTGGGAATCTGCGTGGCCGGATATCTGGTGAGCCTCATCGGCTTCGGCACGCTCATGAGCTACGTGTACCCCGCGATCGGTTACGTGGGCACGGTCATGGTGGTCGTCATGCTGGTCTGGTGGTTCCGCAGCCGACCGGATATCGCGAGCGAGGAAAGCCGCCGCGACCGCATGCGCGCACTTTTGACCATGAAGGAATCCGACGACAAGGACTTCCCCGAAGGTCACGAAAAGCGACTTCAGGACGCCGCCGAGAAATCGATGGCGGATGGCGAGGCCATCACCGGAGCCATCGACGCCGAGGTCATCCGCAGCCTCAGCAAGAAAACCGGCAAGCACAGTGGCACCCACGCGACCCAGGCTCCGGTTTCCGATCCGAGGGACTCCCGCTGACCCGCGCGACGGCTCGTACCGAAAAGCTCCCCGCCACACAGTGGCGGGGAGCTTTTACAGGGTGAGCGAGCGGCGTCGTCGTCCTGGCCGCGGGCGATCCACGACGACGCCGCTGCGGGGCTAGCCGCGCTTGGCCGCCTTTTCCTCCGCCTGCACGATCCAGTGCTCGCGAGTGGTCACGAAGTCCGTGCCGTCCCACGCACCCAAACCGGACAGGCCCGGAATGTCACCGGAGTGGAACACGGGCTCCACTCCGGCCTTGCGCTGGTCCGTGTAGTTACGAAGGACCTTGGCTGCGACACCCGCCAAACCGACCAGTGCAATCAGGTTGATGGTGGCCATGAATGCCATGAACAGATCCGCGAGCGACCACACGAGGTCCAGCGCCGCGATGGCACCCAAGAACACGCAAACCAGCACCAGGAAGCGGTAACCGGTCATGACCGCGCGAGAACCGGTCATGAAACGGATGTTGGACTCGCCGTAGTAGTAGTTGCCGATCACGGAGGACCACGCTAAGAGGAAGATCGCGACGGTCAAGAAGTGAATGGCCCAGTCGCCCAGTTGCGCGCCCAGGGCGGTCTGGGTGAGCGAAGCACCCTGGCGTTCGTCGCCGAAGGTCGGGTTGGAGAGCAGGATGATGAAGGCCGTCACCGAGCACACGATCATGGTGTCGAAATAAACGCCCAGGGACTGCACGAAGCCCTGCTTGGCCGGGTGGGACACGGACGAGGTGGCACCGGCGTTGGGAGCGGAACCCATACCCGCCTCGTTGGAGAACAGGCCGCGCTTCATCCCCTGAATGATCACACCGATCAGGCTGCCGGTCACGAACTCACGAATACCGAAGGCGCCCTCCACGATCATGAGGAACATGGCGGGGACCTCGGTGATGTTCAGCGCCACGACCATCAGACCCAGGATCAAATACAGGATGGCCATCACGGGCACCACGATCTGGGTCACGCTGGAGATCGACCGAATACCGCCGAAGATCACGGCGGCGGTGATGACCACCAGCGCCAGGCCGATCACGATGCGGATCCACATGTTCTGGCTGTCGGCCATGTCCAGGTTCAGGGAACCGCTGACGGCGTCCACGATCGAGTTGGACTGCACCGAGTTGAAAACAAAGCCGTAGGTGATGGTGATCGTGACCGCGAAAATCAAGCCCATCCAGCGCTTCTTGAGGCCGCGCTCCATGTAAAAGGCCGGACCGCCCACATAGCCGTCCCGCGCCTTGATCTTGTAGAGCTGGCCCAGCAGGGACTCCGTAAATGCGCTGGCCGCGCCGATGGCCGCAATGGTCCACATCCAGAAGACGGCGCCCGGGCCGCCCAGGCTGATGGCAATGGCGACGCCGGCAATGTTTCCGGTTCCCACGCGGGCGGCCGCGGAGACGGTGAACGCGCGGAAGGACGAGATGCCCTTCTTACCGTCCTCGGCGTCACCGGGCGGGTCGGTGAGGACTCGGAACATCTCGGGAAGGCCGCGTAGCTGGATCACCCCGGTGCGAATGGTCAGATAGAGACCCACACCAATGAGAATGGCGAACACGACATACCAGACGTACTCTCCCGCCGTTGCGACAAGTTCTGTTAATGCATCCATGCGACTACCCGGGCCTCTCCCTCAAGACGGCCCCGCTCACCCCTGCCTGGATCGGACGGGACCGGGTACCTAGCGTGTGCTGTTGCACTGATCTAGGTCACAGTAGCCGAAACTGCAGCCGGGATGTGAGTACGGCTCAGCCTTTTGGCTTATGGGTCTAGTTGTTGTTGTCCCGCTCGGAGTGTGGATTCGGAACCTGGTGAAGTGAAGCCGTTGAGGTGGTGGAACCGGCACCGGTCGAGTTCTCCCGACCAACCCGGAAGACGCTGACCACGGGGCGCTTCGCGAGCACGGGGAACGCCCCGGTGAACCCCTCTCGCTCCGCGGCGATCGCGCGAACCCTGCCCCGAACCATGATCCAACCGATCATCAGGATGGGGATGAGCAGCAGGGAGGATCCCAGGGTCAAAGTACCCACGGGGTAGTCCACGGCCATGAGCACCATCACACCCGCCAGGAACGCAAGGGTCAGCCAATTGGTGAAGGGCGCCAGCGGAGCCCGGTAGGTGGGCCGGTTGTAGAACCCCTGTCGTGCCATGGAGACGTACTTCTTGTGGGACAAGGTGATGGCGGCCCAGCCCGCCATGGTTCCCAGAGCGGCAAGGTTCAACACGATCTCGAACGCCTGCTCGGGAACCACGAAGTTCAGACCCACGCCCAGCACGGCCACACCGGCGGTCATCAGAATGCCCCCGAACGGGACACCGGAATTCGTGAGCTTGCCGGCGAACTTGGGTGCGGAACCCGCCTGTGCCATGGAGTGCATGATGCGACCGGTGGAGTACAGGCCGGCGTTCAGCGAGGACAGCGCCGCGGTGATCACCACGAGCTGCATGATGGGTCCGGCCGCACCCACCCCGATGGACGAGAAGAACGTGACGAACGGGCTCTCGGTAGCACTGTAGGCGGTATAGGGAAGCAGCAAACACAGCAGCAGCACCGAGCCCACGTAGAACACGGCAATGCGCAGGATCACGGTGTTGATGGCCCGCGGGATGACCTTTTCCGCGTTGCGGGTCTCTCCGGAGGTGGTGCCCACCAACTCGATGCCGGCGTACGCGAAGACCACGCCCTGCACCACGATCAACGCGGGGAGAATACCGGCCGGCAGCAGACCGCCGTTGTCCTGGATCAGGGAGAAACCCACCTCGGAACCGGTGGGTGTACCGAAGATGACGAAGAAGACTCCGACGATCAGGAAGATCACGAGGGCCAATACCTTGATGAGTGAGAACCAGAACTCCAGCTCACCGAACACCTTGACCGACACCATGTTGAGTGAGACCACAAGGATCACCACGATCAATGCCAGGATCCACTGTGGGAAATCCGCCAGGAATTGGCTGTACTGCCCGAACCACTTGATGTAAATGGCGATAGCCGTGGCATCCGCCACCGCGGTCATGGCCCAGTTCAACCAGTACAACCACCCGGACACGTACGCGGCCTTCTCGCCGTAGAACTCACGCGAATACGAGACGAACGAACCGGATGAGGGGCGGTGCACCACGAGCTCGCCGAGCGAGCGGAGGATCAGATAGCCGAAGAAACCACAGATCGCGTACAAAATGAACAACGATGGCCCGGCCTGTTCCAATCGGCCACCGGCACCCAGGAACAGGCCGGTTCCAATGGCGCTGCCGATCGCGATCATTTGCAGCTGGCGCGCACCCAGTCCTTGATGGAAGCCGGCGGTTTCATCATTGAACCGCTCTTTGAGGATCTGGCGTTCTTCGGCCGCACCAATGTGCGGGCCCTGCTCTGCCATCCAAGTGTCCTTTCGCGGGAGGCCCGTACCTCTTTGCGTTCCTGACAGCTGAGCTTATGACCAGTGTCCTTGTCTGAAGCGCACCCGCCGCGTGAAAAGGTGCGTATGACAAGAAGATGACCCCGTTGCGTAACGGGGTCATCTTCTTCGTCTGATGAGGGGTTCAGCTACTGGAACGCTTCACCTAGTCCTCCACCACGCGCACGGCGCCCTTGTCCGCAGAACTCACCATGGAGGCGTAGGCCCGCAGCGCCTTGGACACTTTGCGCTCACGGGGCTTGGTGGGCTTCCAGGGCGCGGAGCCCTTGACCTCACGGCGGCGCGCGAGTTCGGCATCGTCCACGTTGACCCGCAGCACGCGGTGCTCCACGTCGATCTCGATCTCATCACCGTGCTCGATCAGACCCACGGCCCCGCCGGCTGCGGCCTCGGGTGAGATGTGACCGATCGACAACCCGGACGTACCGCCGGAGAAGCGGCCGTCCGTGATGAGCGCGCACTTCTTGCCCAGGCCCAGACCCTTGAGGTAGCTGGTCGGGTACAGCATTTCCTGCATGCCCGGTCCGCCCTTGGGGCCCTCGTACGCAATCACCACGATGTCCCCTTCCTTCACGTTCTTGGAGAGGATCTCGTGCACGGCCTCGTCCTGGGATTCCACCACGTAGGCGTTGCCCCTGAAATGAAACAGTTCGGGGTCGATGCCGGCGGTCTTGATCACGGCGCCGTCCTCGGCGATGTTGCCGAACAGCACGCACAGACCACCCTCGATGGTGTACGCGTTGTCGATATCCCGGATGCAGCCCCCGGCTGCGTCCAGATCGTGATCCTCGTACTCGTTGGCCTGCGAGAACGCCTGGGTGGTGCGCACGCCACCGGGTGCGGCCAGGAAGAACTCCTTGGCCTCGTTCGAGGCCTTGCCGGAGCGGATGTCCCACTCGTCCAACCATTCGCCCATGGTCTGGGCGTGCACGGTGTGGACGTCCTCGTCCAGCAGACCACCGCGACGCAACTCACCCAGGATGGCGGGGATACCGCCGGCGCGGTGTACATGCTCGATGTGGAATTCGGTGGAGTTCGGTGCCACCTTGGCCAGGCACGGAACCTTGCGGGACAAGGCGTCGATGTCCGAGAGGTTGAAGTCCACCTCGGCCTCCTGGGCCGCGGCCAGGATGTGCAGCACGGTGTTGGTGGAGCCCCCCATGGCCACGTCCAGTGCCATAGCGTTGCTGAACGCCGCCTTGGTCGCGATGTTGCGGGGCAGCACGGACTCGTCGTCCTGCTCGTAGTAGCGCTTAGCGGATTCGACCACGCGGCGGCCGGCCTCGAGGAACAGTCGCTTGCGGTTGATGTGGGTGGCCAGCGTGGTGCCGTTACCGGGCAGAGACAACCCCAGTGCCTCGGTCAAGCAGTTCATGGAGTTGGCGGTGAACATACCGGAACACGAGCCACACGTGGGACACGCGTTCTCCTCGATCTGGGCCAACTGGGCGTCCGTGATGGACTCGTCCACGGCCAGGGCCATGGCGTCCACCAGGTCCACGCGGTGCTCCACCACACCCTCGACGCCCTCACCGGATTCCATGGGGCCGCCGGAGACGAACACCACCGGGATGTTCAGGCGCAGGGCGGCCATCAGCATGCCGGGGGTGATCTTGTCACAGTTGGAGATGCACACCAAGGCGTCCGCGCAGTGCGCATTGACCATGTATTCCACGGAGTCCGCGATGATGTCGCGGGAGGGAAGGGAGTAGAGCATGCCATCGTGACCCATGGCAATACCGTCGTCCACGGCGATCGTGTTGAATTCCTTGGCCACACCGCCGGCCTCATACACGGCAGAGGCCACGAGCTCGCCCATGTTCTTGAGGTGCACGTGACCCGGGACGAACTGGGTGAAGGAGTTGGCGATCGCGATGATCGGCTTACCGAAGTCCTCACTTCCCATACCGGTGGCCCGCCAGAGGGCGCGCGCTCCCGCCATGTTTCGGCCGGTGGTTGATGTTGCTGATCGCAGCTGCGGCACAGTGACTCCTTCCCAAGATGTGATTCGGGTTCTCGCGCGGCTCGATTGATGCCACGACCCGAAAGAGTCGTTCAGTCAAGGATACGCGCGGCCCCCGACGCTATCCACATGCCGGGCAAGCGTCTCAAATTGTGATACAACGACGCCGCTGCGTTCGGTTCCGCGCGTCCGCCCCGTGAGTTGGTCCCACCGTTGCTGCGGACCTGATCCATAGACTGGAGGCACCGCCCATTGCAACGGAGCAGGAGGAATCATGGCCAAACAAAAGGACACACCGCGCCCGGATGACACGGTGGAGTTCGCTGTCGAACTCAAGAACGCGGTGGATCCGCTGGTCATGGCCCTGGACGTGGGCTCCACCGCAAGCCGTGGTTCCCTCCACGATGCCACCGGAACCCCCGTGCGTGGCTACCGGCACAAGGTTCCGCATTCCTTCACCACCTCCGCGGACGGCACCTCCGTGATCGACCCGGATCAAGTGGTCGAGGAACTGACCGGAATCCTGGACCTGGTGTGTGACCGGCCCGAGCTCGCCGGGCGAGTGCGCGGCGTCGGCCTGGACACCTTTGCCTCGTCTCTTGTGGGCGTGGCCGATCAAGGAGCTGCGATCACCCCGTGCTTCACGTACGCGGATTCGCGCTGTGCGCCGCAGCTCGCCCAGCTCCGCAAGGAACTGGACGAGCGTGAGGTGCAGGACATCGTGGGCGCGCGGCTGCACACGAGCTACCTGGCACCGAGGTTCCGCTGGCTGGCCGAGACCCATCCCGAGGTCATGGCGGAAGCCACTCGCTGGATGTCCCTCGGAGAATATGTCTGGTTGAAGTTGCTGGGGACCACGGCAGCGGGGACCGCCACCGCCGCATGGACCGGGCTGCTCAACCGGCGCTCCGGCAACTGGGATCAGCGCATGCTCCGGGCCGCGGGGATCAGTGAGGACGTACTGTCCCCCATCCTCGACCCCGATCAGCCGCTACCCGATGTGGACCCGGAACGAACCTCCCGCTGGGAAGGCCTGTCCGATGCTCAGTGGTACGCCCCGGTGGCCGACGGGCTGTGCGCCAACATCGGCGTGGGCGGAGACGATGAACAGACCATGGTCGTCTCCGCTGCCACCTCCGGGGCCATGCGCGTGCTCCTGCATCACCGGCCGAACAACATTCCGCCGGGACTGTGGTGCTACCGGATCGACTCTTCGCGATGCCTGCTGGGTGGTGCCCTCAATGACGTGGGCCGTGCCGTCAGCTGGCTCGAGGACACCCTCCGTCTGGACGGCGCCGTTCTGGATGACATTGCCGCGGCAACCGTGTCTGCCACGACACCGGGAGTGCTGCCCTTCCTGACCGGCGAGCGATCGACCGGTTGGGCCGGCAGCGCGCGGACTGCGTTCGTGGATGTCTCCGCGTCCACCGACGCCTCCGCGATGGCCCGCGGCATGCTGGAGGGCATTGCGGCGTCCTACCGGCGCGTTGCCGATGAAATGGAAGAAGCCACCCGGGATGTCGAGAAGATCGTGGCCGCCGGTAGCGTGACGCAGGATCTGCCGTCCTGGCTGCAGATCCTGGGCGATTACCTGGGCAAACCCGTGATTCACCAGGTCATGAAGCGCTCCACGGCCCGTGGCACCGCCCTGCTGATGCTGGAATCGCTGGCTCCGGGCGTGGAGCGAGCCGTTCACGAACCCGCGGGCACCTACTCCCCCGAGGAAGCCAACCGCGAGTACTACCGCGGTGTGCACGAGCGGTTCGAGCGCGTGTACGACGCATTGGTGGCGGGCACCTGAGGATGGGTGACCCGCGGCTGTGCAGCGTGATGTGAGGTAAATGCACCGGTCAAACCTCTGGGGAGGGAAGTGCAGAATTCGAGCTCGATTTTTGCACTTCCCTCCCCTCACATTCCGTCCGCAGCACCCCATCCCTGCGGAACAGCGCCGAGGAGCGGGATGTTCGTGCCGTCCTGCGCCTGGATCGTGCGAATGTAGTTGCGGTTGGTCTCGTGCAACGGCTGCGGGTCGGCCGGCCAGCTACCCAGCACCGTGCCGAGAACGCGCACTCCCCTGCGGCACAACGCCTCAAGACTCAGAAGTGTGTGATTCAACGTTCCCAGACCGGACCGCACCACAAGCACCACGTGCACGTGCGGATCCACAGCACGGCGAATGATCTGCGTGAGATCCGCGATGTTGTGCCCCTCCCCATCCAATTCCACCAACACCCCGCCGCTGCCCTCGACCAGGACCAGATCATGCTCGTGCAGCAATGCGGCGATACGTTCTGCGTGATCGTCCAGGCTCAGCAGCGCCACCCCGTCCAGGTCCGCGGCAGGCGGCGGTGCCATCGGTTCGGAGAGTCGCTGACCCTCGTGCGTGGTGAGTGCGCCCCCGGGTAGGCCAGCTGCGGCGCATAACCGAGCGACGTCGTCGACGTCCCCGGAATCGTCACCCACCACGCCGGTCTGGACGGGTTTGTACACCGCAACCCGACGCCGGCCGGCCGAGTATCCCGCCAGGGCGAGGGCGGCGGTCGCGTAGGTCTTGCCCACGTCCGTATCGGTGCCCGTGACGACAACGACCCCTCGCACCATGCCGGCGGCCCGCGCCAAGGGGTTGCCCATCACGCGACCACCTCGACCGGCCGGGCGCCCAACTCGGCCATGACGCCACGGACTGCGCTCAGTGCCACCGTCAAATCGTGGAACTCCACATCCGCACGGGCAGTGAGCCGGAGCCGGCTGATGCCGCCCGGGACCGACGGCGGGCGGAAGCAACCGACAAGAATCCCGCGATGGCGCAGGGTCTCGGCCGCCCGGAGCGCCAACTCAGGCGAGTCGATCGGCACGGATTGCACGGCCGCCGGGGCGTGCTCGATCCCCAGCGCTTGCGCAATCACGCGTCCGTTGGCGTGCAAGCGATCCGTGAGTTCCGGTGCACGCCGAACGATGCGGCACGCCTCGGCAGCCGCGGCCGCGCTGGCGGGAGCCAGTGCCGTGTCGAAAATGAATGGCCGCGCGACATTGACCAGGTGCTCGCGCAACACCTCGGAGCCCAGCACCGCGCCACCCTGGGCGCCCAGGGATTTGGAGAGCGTGACGGTCAGGACCACGTTCGGGTGGCCCGCCAAGCCTTGCTGATGCGAGAGCCCTCTGCCCTGTCCCGCGACACCGATCCCGTGTGCCTCGTCCACCACCAGAAGCGCTCCGTGGAGTTCACACACCGCGGCGAGTTCCTTGAGCGGGGCGTAATCCCCGAGCACCGAGTAAATGGACTCGACGACCACCACGGCGCGTTTCTGGGCGCGTTCCCCGAGCAACCGGGCAACGTGCTCCACGTTGTTGTGCTCCGCTATCACGACCGGCGAGCGGGACAATCGTGCGCCGTCCACGAGCGACGCATGCGCGTGGCGGTCCGAAACGATCAGGGTATCGGCGTCACCCACGGCCGTGAGCAGTCCGGTGTTCGCTGCATAACCACTGGAGAATACAAGCGCGGCGCACTGACCCGTGAGGCCGCACAGTGCGTCTTCCAGTTCGGTGTGGACGCCCAGCGTTCCCGTGACCAGCCGGGAGGCCCGCGATCCCGCGCCGTACCGGTGCAGGGCAAGCGAAGCGGCCCTCACGACTCGCGGGTCCCGCGACAGGCCCAAATAGTCATTGGACGCGAGGTCCACCGAGTTCTCGCGGATCGCCACCGTACGACGCCGCAGCCCCGAGTCCGCGCGCACGCGCGCCTTGTCGCGCAGCCAGGAGTCGAGCGGGCCGGTCATGGGGCGAGCTCCGCCCCGGCAACCATGGCCCGGGCGATCCGTTCGGTTTCACACTCGGTGCAAATGTACGGCGGCATGGAATACAGCAGTTTTCCAAAGGGCCGCAGCCAGACACCCCGATCGAGCGCCATTGTGGTGAGTGCGCTTCGCTCCGGCGCCTCCCGGAATTCAATGACTCCCACCGCCCCGATCACTCGAACATCAGCCACGGTGGGAAGCTCCAGGGCCGCAGGCAGGATTTCTTGTAATTTCAGGTTTTGGCGGGCCACGGTGGCGCGCCAGCTCTCCCCGAGCATGGCCAGCGATTCGTTGGCCACCGCACACGCAAGTGGGTTGGCCATGAACGTGGGTCCGTGCATTAACGCACGCTGAGGCGACTCGGTGATGGCGGCTGCAACTCGCCGGGAGACGAGGACCGCCGCCAGGGTCATGTAACCCCCGGTCAGGGCCTTGCCCACGCACATCACGTCCGGGATCACGTCCGCCCATTCGCATGCGAACCACGCCCCGGTCCGGCCGAAGCCGGTGGCGATCTCGTCCGCGATGAATACCAGGTCCAGTTCGTCGGCGAGCTCACGCAGGGCTTTGAGACAGCGCGGCTCGTAGGTGCGCATCCCTCCCGCGCCTTGCAGGATCGGCTCGACAATCACACCGGCCAGCTCGTGCCGGTGATGCCGCGCGGTGTCCCGCAATTCCCAGATCCAGCGGTCCACATCATCCGTATTACTGGACCACGAACCACGTGGGCGGACATTGGACGGGCCGGGGGCGGCGTCGTCGGCGGTGGTGGAAGCACCGGCGCGATCATCGGCCGGAACGAATCGCGCAGCGGGCGGGGGCGCCACGAACAATTGCTCTGCCACGAGCCCGCTGAACTGCGCGTGCATCCCGCCCACGGGATCGCACACGCCCATGGCGCCGGTCGTGTCCCCGTGGTAGCCGCCACGGACCGTGAGGATGCGGCGCCGTTCGGGGCGATTGCGAGCGGCCTGGTACTGAACCGCGAGCTTGAGGGCGATCTCCACGCTGACGGAGCCGGAGTCTGCGAGGAACACGTGGTCCAGGCTGTCCGGCGTCACCGCGACGAGCCGCTCGGCCAGCTCCACCGCGGGCTCGTGGGTCAGGCCACCGAACATCACGTGGGAGAAGCGACCAACTTGCTCCACCACGGCGCGATCCAGGCGAGCGTTGCGATAGCCGTGCACAGCGCACCACCACGATGACATGCCGTCAATGGCATGTATCAGATCGCCGTCGGGAGTGCGCAGGGTCAGGGTGACGCCGTCGGCTTCCTCCACCGCGTAGGGCGGTTCCCCATCCAGGGCTTCGTACGGGTGCCAGAGCAAACCCCGGTCCCGGTCGGCCAGGGAACGGCCGGCGCGGCCGGCGGTGGCGCGGCCGGCGGTGTCAAGCATTGGGCGCCACTGCCGTTCCCGCCCCACGACGCCGCAGTGTGGGCTCCAGCCCCAGATCCACCTTCTCGTACGGTTCGGTCGCCGGTTCGTCCGCCGCCTCGGGAGTCGGAACGTCGCCGGACGGGCTGCCGAGAACCGTGAATCCGGCGTCGGCGATCATGTCCATGTCGGCCTTGGCTGCCTGGCCCTCGGAGGTCAGATAGTCGCCCAGGAACAGCGAGTTGACCACGTGCAACGCGAGCGGCTGGAGGGAGCGCAAGTGCATCTCGCGGCCACCGGCCATCCGAATCTCCTTGTCCGGGCACACGAAGCGCACCACCGCCAGGATCTTGAGGCATTTCTGGGGGCTCAGCTGCCATGTTCCCGCCAGCGGCGTGCCCTCGAAGGGCATCAGGAAGTTGACCGGCACCGAATCCGAATCGAGCTCACGCAGGGCAAAGAGCGCTTCCACCAGTTGCTCGTCCGTCTCCCGCATTCCCACGATCAGCCCTGAACACGGCGAGAGTCCTGCGCCCTTGGCGCGCTCCACAGTCTCCACCCGGTCTTGATACGTGTGTGTGGAGCAAATGCTCTGATAATTGGACTCCGCCGTGTTGAGGTTGTGGTTATAGGCGTCCACGCCGGCGTCGCTGAGCGTCTCGGCCTGGCCGCCCTTGAGCAGGCCCAGGCACGCGCAGACTTCCACACCGGGGTACTGCCCCTTGAGCGCTCCCACGGTTCGGGTCACGGTCTCGACCTCACGATTGGACGGCCCGCGGCCGCTGGCCACCAGGCACACGCGGCTTGCCCCACCCTTGATACCGTGCTCAGCCTGCTCCACGGCCTGCTCGGGTGTGAGCCACGAGTACTTGAGGATGCCCGCGCCGGAATTCAAGCGCTGCGAACAGTAGCCGCAGTCCTCCGCGCACAGGCCGGATTTCAGGTTGACCAGGTAGTTCACCTTGACGGTCATCCCGAAGTATTCGCGCCGTAACCGGGCCGCCGCAGCCACCAGGTCAAGCATGTCCTCGTCGCCGGTGGCAAGTAATTGAAGCGCCTCTTCGGGGGTCACCGGGTCACCGTTGAGCGTGCGATCTGCGAGATCAGAAAAGGTTTTGAACACCGTTCAATTATTGAACGGTGTTCAAGTTTGTCAATCCCCGCGGGCTGCCCGAGTAAAGTTCGACTCGTCCCCGTACCCATCCCTAGGAGCAGCATGGCCCTGTCCCGCCAGCAGATCGTGGATGCCGCGTGGGGCATTCTCCACAGCTACGGCCTGGGTGACCTCTCGATGCGCCGCCTCGCCAAAGACCTCGGAGTCCAACCGGGCGCGCTCTACTGGCACGTGGCCAACAAGCAGGAACTGCTCGGCATCCTCGCCCAGCGCATGGTCGCCCCACTGTCAACCACTGCGCTCGACGACGCCGCTCCCCCGCTAGAGCGCGCCGCACACCTCACGCGGGAGTTCCGTTCACTGATCCTCGCCGTGCGCGACGGCGCGGAAGTGGTCAGCGTGGCGCATGCCATTACCCCGGAAGACCTGAGCCCGGTACCGGAGCTGGTGGTGCTCTTCACCGAATTCGGGTCGACTCAGGGGGACGCGGTGGATACGGCGCTCACACTGGTCCGTTTCACGCTTGGCTCGGTGACCACGCAACAGACACGGAAAGCCATGGGGTTGCACACCGCATCCGCCGAAGCGGAATTCACCGCCGGCCTCGAACTTCTGCTGCGCTGAAACCCACCCGCCTCAGCCCCGCTTGGCCTGATCATCCCCCGGCTGGACAGCGCCACGTTCATCCGCCTGCGCAGCGTGATGTGAGGCAAATGCACCGGTCAAATCTGAGGGGAGGGAGGTGCAGAAATCGAGCTCGATTTCTGCACCTCCCTCCCCTCACACTGTGGCGCGGTTCGAAGAGCCGCTGGCCATTGAGGAAGTCCTCAGCGGGCAGTAGGTTTGACCCACTGCGCCGAACACGACCTCGGGGTGGCTACGCGGTATTACCCGGTTGATCCACCCCGGGGGCCTTCTCTTAGCGTTAAACCATGAGTGCCCCACCGATCACCGTTCGACGCCCTGAACCCTCTGATGTCGAGCCGCTGGCCGACGTTCACCTCCGGTGCTGGCAAGAGACGTACACGGGCCAACTACCCGATGCATTCCTCGGCGACACCGCCTGGGAATCCCGACGCCGCACCTGGCAAGCCATCATGGCAAACCAGCGGCACGACATGTTCCCATGGGTAGCGGAGGCCGACGACCACATCATTGGGTTCTCCATGGCCGCTCACCCGCAGGATGAGGATGATGTGCGGGACGTCCAGCTCTTCATGCTTTATGTCCTCAAGAAATTTCATGGCACGGGAGCGGGCCAGGAACTCCTGGACGCCTCTCTCGGCAATCAGCCCTCGCAGTTATGGATGGCCAAGGACAATCCACGGGCACGCCGCTTCTATGAGAAGAACGGATTCGAGCCGGACGGTGCCGAACGAATCGACAGCTCCTCCAATGGTCTGCAGACCATTCGCATGGTGCGATAGCTCCCGCACGCACCCGCTAAAACTCTACGGCCGCGCCGCTCCCATGCCTACCGACGTGGTCGTCCGCGGCTTTGTCGCCCGATACCATCCGGCAAACAGCAGCACAATGAGCAGCACGTCCACGGCGTCGCCGCCGTAATACATAAGCTGTGCGCCCACCTGCGCGTCAGCGGCCTCCACCCCCATGGGTGGGTGCGCGTACAGCCACTTGGCCAGGATGGAATGCGCAGCGATGAACGCAATCAGCACGCCCGCCCGTAGTCTGAACGTCGCCCGGTGCGGATCCGGGTCCAAGCCCACCACGGACGCCGTGAACACATAACCCGCCAAGAAGATGTGCGTGTGAACCAGGGCGTGCAGCCACACGGAATCGTGCATCGCATGAAACAGCGGGGTCGTGTACAGCACCCACAATCCTCCGGCGTTCAGGAGCGCGGCCACCACCGGGTGCGTGATCACCCGGACGTAGGGCGAACGCAGGATGCGAGACACGGCACGCGCTCGCCGCACCGGAAGCCCGCGCAGCAGCACACTCACCGGGGTCGAAAGCACCAACAGAAGCGGGGCAATCATCCCGAGCAGCAGGTGCCCGACCATGTGTGCGGTGAAGCTCCCGTGAGCGGCCTGTGGCAACGGACCGACCAGGCTCACGCCCGCACAGACCAGCCCGGCGTATAACATGAGGGCCCGCAGCAGCGGCCGCCCGCTCCGATGCCTCCCCGCCCACAGAGCCCAGGCATAACCGGCCGCCGCGGCAACCAGTAAAACAGCCACGAGCACCTCGAAGGCGAGCCAGCCGTCAAGGACAGTTGTCTGCGGCGAGTCGTGGGAGTGCATCGCGGTATCAGCGAGCGCGTCGGCCGGAACCGGTCAGGCGCAATACCAGCAAACCGATCACCATCAACAGGATCGCGGATCCGATCCACACCGTGTCGTACAGCAGGAGGTCAACGCCGTAGCGGATCTGGTGGATGCCCAAGATCTTGTGATCGACCACTCCGTCGAAGAGCTGGAATGAGCCAATCCCTAGCACCACCGCGCCGGTCCAGCGCTTCCAGTTCACCCCGCCGCGGCGCCTGATATCGGCCAGCAGGAACAGGCCCCACACGGTGATGAACCAGCCGAAAGCGTGGAAAAACCCGTCGGCCACCAGGGCCACTTCAGGGGTGGACAGGTCGTAGAAGTGATGCCATTGCAGACCCAGGTGAAAGATGAACAGGTCGATCATCGACGCCGCGATGCCGCCGCCGAACAACAACCCTGACAGCACGGTGCGTTTGCCGGGCCGCCGCTCGTTTCGGGTTTCGACGGCGCCCCTGCGTCCCGTTCGTGCCTCATTGCGTGCGTTCGGTTCAGCGGTGGACATGTCCGACACTCCTTGGCGCGACAACGGGGTTGCTGCCTTCATTGTTCATTCCCTAAGCAAGCTGTTCAAGATGTGACACGTTTCAGGTGTGCCCTGCGGAGACTCCACCAAGTAATAAAACGTCTAACAACTTTTTCGCCCGGGAGAAAGTCCCCGAACGGCCTGGGTCCGCACTAAATTTGGACCATGTCCACACCTGACGATGCCCCGCACGTGGCGAACCCGGATTACTGGCAGTTCGCCAACGCCGCCGCCTCACGCATCGCGCGGGAGTTCCCGGAATCGGACATCACGGCCAACCGCCTGTTCGTCACGTTGTTCCGGGCGTCGTCGTCGGTGATCTACGACTTCGAGTCCTCCATCCACCGCCCCGCCGGTGGCACATGGGCCAGCTATCGCATGCTGTTCGCGCTGTGGGTTGCCGGCCCGCTCACTCCCCATCGTGCGGCCGAGCTCATGGGCATGAGTCGGGCGGCGGTCTCGAATCTCGCGGGCAATCTGGAAGCCAAGGGCTTGCTGATCAAACAGGCATCCGAAGCGGACGGCCGATCCCTCATCCTCCACCTGACCGACACGGGTCAGACCAAGATCCAGGAGGTCTTCGCGCTGCAGAACTCCCGCGAGAACCAATGGAGTCAAGCCCTGAGCGAGCAGGAGCGCGAGCTGCTCATCAGCCTGCTGGACAAGATCATGGATCACCGCACGGTCATCGGCGCCAAAACCCGCAAGTAACCCCTGGTCAGTCCCTGTGTGCAGCCACGACGCCGCTCGCGCCGGACTCAGCGGCTCAGCAGCAATGCCTCACCCTGACCACCACCACCGCACAGGGACACGGCTGCCTTGCCGGACCCCCTGCGGGTCAGCTCCAGGGCGGCGTGCAGTGCCAAGCGAGCACCGGAGGCGCCGATCGGGTGCCCCAGGGCAATCGCGCCACCATGGATGTTGACCTTATCCAACGCAATCCCCAGATCCTCGACCGATTGCACCGACACCGCGGCGAAGGCCTCGTTGATCTCCACGAAATCCAGATCGTCCACGGACCACCCCGCGCGTTCCAGCGCGTGTTCGATGGCGCGCGAGGGCTGCGAGTGCAGGGACGTATCCGGGCCCGCGACCTGACCGGGCTTGCCCACCACGGCCAGCCAGGACAGGCCGTTCTCCTCGGCATAGGCGCGAGTCGTCAGGACCACGGCCGCGGCGCCGTCGGAAATCGGGGACGAGTTGCCGGCCGTGATGGTGCCGTCCTTGGTGAAGGCGGCGCGCAACTTTCCGAGTCCCTCCGCCGTGGACTCGGGGCGTACGCCCTCGTCCTTGGAGACCGTGACGGGATCACCCTTGCGCTGCGGGATCTCCAGCGGCGCGATCTCCTCCGCAAACACGCCCGAGGTTTGCGCCTCGCCCGCCAGCTGGTGGCTGCGCGCGGCGACCTGGTCCTGCTGCTCGCGACCGATGGAACGCTCGGAATTTCCGGTCTCGGTGAGCTCGCCCATTGCGACGCCCAGAGCGGCGTCGACCAGGCCGTCATTGGCCAGCGAATCAGCGAGGCTCATGTCACCGTAGGCCTTGCCCTTGCGAGCACCCAGGGCCAGGTGCGGCGCGTTGGTCATGGATTCCATGCCGCCGGCAACCACCACGGACGCCTCGCCCGCGCGAATCATGCGAGCCGCCTCGGTCACCGCGACCAGCCCGGACAGGCACACCTTGTTCAAGGTCATGGCGGGCACGGTCATCGGCAGACCCGCGGCAACGGCGGCCTGCTTGGCGGGGTTCTGACCGTTGCCGGCCTGCACCACGTTGCCCATGTACACGTAGTCAACGGTCTCGGGTGAGACACCCGAGCGCTCAAGCGCGTGCTTGATGGCGTGCGCACCGAGCTCCACAGCGCTGAGTGCGGCAAGGGAACCCAGCAACTTTCCCTGCGGGGTACGCGCCCCATTGACGATCACAACATCATTGGCGTTCTCGGTCATGTGTCCTCCTGTACGGAAACGGAATTCGGGGCGACGTTCAACAGCTCAACCCGGTACTTCGCTTCGGTCTTCACTGCTATTTCTGTTTCGGTCACGCCGGGGCCAGGATGGGCAGCACCAATCGTCGTGCGTGATCTCCACCTCAGACTAGAAAACGCCTACACACTGGTCAACGAGAACAGGCCAATCGGAGCTCAGCTCCCCACAATCCGGAAATCACAACCTGCTTCGCCCACCGTGACGATCGCCCTCACGGGCCCCGGGAGGAGCGGCATCGTCGTGGAAGCTTACGGGCTCAGACCATTTGGGGGGGGAACTTACTGCACAGTAGGGCCAGCTACTTTGCCGTAACCCCTGACGAAATGGTGTGCCGGCGCTGCACGCCCCGAGCCGCCGCACATGCCGGGGTGCGCGAGCGGCGTCGTCGCCTATTCCCATGAGAAGTCGAGCGCGGAAGAATAAATGCCATGGAACTCGACTATCCGTTCCACGGGCGCTGCCTGGTCCAGAACAGCCCCGCGAACCGAGTACCGAGTCATGGAACCGACCTGTTCGGCACGGCATTTGCCATCGATTTCGTACCGGTGGATCGAGAGAATCGCTCGGCCCGCTTCTCGGCCGGATCATTGTGGCGCCCGGAGGCACCAGAGAACTTCATCGGCTTCGGGCAACCGGTCATCTCCCCTGTGACTGGCACGGTGGTGCTGTCGGACGACCACGCCGAGGATCACGCGGCCTACCGCGGCTTGTCCTCCATGGGTTACGCGCTCACCCAGGCTCGCCGCGCTGCCGCCGGGTGGGGCACCTTGGCAGGCAACTACGTGGTGATTCAGGAATCACGAAGCGGCCGTTACGTTGCCCTGTGCCATCTACGATGGGGGAGCGTCAGGGTGCGTCTCGGTCAAGACATTCAGATCGGGGCCCAGGTGGCTGAGTTCGGAAATTCTGGCAACAGCACCGAGCCCCACGTGCACGTGCAAGCGGTTGACTCCCTGGAGTTCGAGCGTGCCGTTGGCCTACCTCTGTCATTCCCCGGTGGCCTACCCCGGAACGGGCAGATCATTGACTGCCGACCTCATCACTCCGATCAGGACGCCGTCCAACCGCCGTCCATCGTGTAGGCGGCGCCGGTGAGCATGATCTTCTTGACCACTTCCTCTTCGGGGATCCCGTGCGTTGCGACCTGGTCCTTGATTCGTTTGTCGACCAGCGGAGTCCGCACGTAACTGGGGTTCACGCAGTTGCTGGTCACCCTCCAAGGCCACGGCCTTGGACAGCCCCTCCACGCCGTGCTTCGCGGCGACATACGCGGATTTGAACGCCGAGGCGGGCAGACCGTGGACCGAGGATACGTTGATGATTCGGCCCCATTCCCGCTCGTACATGTGGGGCAGCACGGCGCGGATCAGCAGGAACGGGGACTCGAGCATGAGCGTGAGGATCCGGTGGAAGTCGGCGGGATCGATGTCAGCCACGATCACATGGGCACCGCGCTGGGCGAGAGCGCGGACCGCTGCGGCGCCAATGCCACTCGCGCCGCCGGCGACCAGGGCCTTTTTGCCCGTGAGAGTGCTCTCCGACATGCCCCGGCTCCTCAGTAGTGGGTGACCTACGTCCCGCACATTACGCGCGCCACAATTGGCCCGACCACCCACCCATGATGTTTGATGAGTGGGTAACCATCCAGAGCGGCCGAGAGATCTGGCTCGTCGACGTCGCAGCAACCCGGGATTCAGCCCACGGTGCTACCGCCAGGACCGATGGAAAGGACTGCTAGTTCATGCCTCAGAACACCGACCACATTCAGACCACCCACGTGGGATCGCTGCCCCGCACCCCCGATCTGCTGGAGGCCAATGGGCGCTTCCAGGAAGGGGAGGCCACCGCGCAGGAGTTGGACGCTGCGCTGGACACGGGCGTGATCGACATCGTCCGCAAGCAGCGTGAAATCGGCCTGGACATTGTCAACGACGGCGAATACGGCCACACCATGTCCTCCTCCGTGGATTACGGCGCGTGGTGGAATTACTCGTTCTCACGCTTGGGCGGGCTGACCCCCACCAACGAGGACCGCTGGAAGGATGCCGAGGTCAAGCGCTCCTCCCCCGGCAACATCGTGCTGACGAGCTTCCCGGACCGCCGCGACCGCGCTCGCTTCCGCGACGCGTACGAAGACCCCACCGCGGGCGTTCTGGCTCACCGCGCCTCCGTGGCCCAGCCCAAGATCACGGGCCCGCTGACTTACACCGGGCAGGACGCCGTGGTCGGTGACATCCGCCGCCTTAAGGACGCGATGGCCGAGACCGGAGCCCAGCAGGGTTTCGTGGCCGCCCTGTCCCCGGGTTCGTGCGCGCGCGTGCGCAACGAGTACTACTCGACCGATGAAGAGCTCGTGTACGCCTGCGCGGACGCGATGCGCGAGGAGTACAAGGCCATTGTCGACGCCGGACTGACCGTCCAGATCGACGATCCCTCCATCGCCGAGTCCTGGGACCAGATCAACCCCGAACCCACCGTGGAGGACTACCTGGCCTTCACCAAGGTCCGCGTGGACGCCCTCAACTACGCCCTGCGCGACCTGCCCGAGGACCAGATCCGCTTCCACCTGTGCTGGGGTTCGTGGCACGGCCCGCACACCACGGACCTCGAGTTCAAGTACCTGGTGGACCTCATGCTCACGATCAACGCCGGCGGCTACAGTTTCGAGGCGTCCAGCCCCCGCCACGGTCACGAGTGGAAGGTCTGGAAGGACCACTCGCTCCCCGAGGGCAAGGTGGTTTACCCCGGCTTCGTCTCCCACTCGACCAACGTGGTCGAGCACCCTGAACTCGTGGCCGACCGCATCGAGCAGTACGCGTCCGTGGTGGGTCGCGAAAATGTCGTCGCCTCCACCGACTGCGGCCTGGGCGGTCGCCTCCACCCCTCGATCGCGCTGGCCAAGCTCGAGTCCCTGGTCGAAGGCGCGCGCCTCGCGACCGAGCGCTTGTTCTAGCGGGGTTCGCGAGCGACGTCGTCGGTTCGCCGACGACGCCGCTCGCGCCGCCTGCACCGCGCCCACTGGGCCTCAAAGACGGCCGGCCCGGCAGCCTGTGAATAACCCGAGCCGCCGGATTGCGTGACCGCTTACAGTCGCGGTCATGAAAGCCGCTCGCGCCCTGAGTCTCGATCCGCTGCCGGATGTGTTGCCCACAGTTGAATAGCGCCATGATTACGCCCCACCTGGCCTGGAAGTATCACCGGCCCACCTCGGAGCTGGGCGGCGCCAGGCTCACCCAGCCCTACGGACTGAACCCGTTCCTGGGGCCGTCAGGCAGCGCACTCACGCATCCGGTCGAGGCGCTCACCGTGACGGCGTCGTATTTGTCGTCGTGGCGAATCATTGCCTGCCTGGACTATCTCTTGGCGCACCGGATCCAAGTCGCCGAGAGGATCTGGTTGAAGCCCTTCGACCGTGAAGAAATCGTTCGGGCTCTTTCCCTGCTTCCTCCGCGCTCTCGGTCTGCAGAACGGATCGCCAGGCTTCTGAGCCAGGCTGTAGAACGAACCTGGTCCTCCGCCCAGCATGAATCCGCTGGTGATGCTGGACGGCAGGGAACGCTTTCTGGACCTCGCCTGGCACCTGCGGATAGCCCGGACCCCGGGCGCGGGGGAACGGCCTGGTCAGCAGCTCCTCGAGACCCGGCACCGACATACTTTTGTCAAATCTTTGACAACTTTTTGGTCACGGTTGATACTTTTTTCTACACAACTGGTGACGCCAGTCACGATCACCAGTAGTATCTAATCCAACGACCATTCGGTCAGTAATCACAGACCTTGCCGGGCCCGGACCGCGCAACTCATGATCCTGGAGCTTCCATGGCTACAAACGCAGCTTCCCCGCCCGCACAGCAGCAGGCGCACACCATGTCCCGCGAAGAACGCAAGGTTCTCGCCGGAACCCTGGTGGGCACCACCATCGAGTGGTACGACTTCTTCATTTACGCTCAGGCGGCCGCCTTCATCCTGGCCACGCACTATTTCAACCCGGCGGGCGCAGAGAACCCAGCCGTGGGGCAAATCGTTGCCTGGGCCTCCTTGGGCATCAGCTTCCTCTTCCGCCCGCTGGGTGCCATTGTTGCCGGTCACATCGGTGACAAGTACGGCCGCAAGATCACGCTCGTTTTGACCTTGTTCGGCATGGGCGCGGCCACCACGTTGATCGGCCTGCTTCCCACGTATCAGCAGATCGGCATTGCCGCACCCATCATTCTGCTGCTCCTGCGCGTCCTGCAAGGCTTTTCCGCCGGTGGTGAATGGGGCGGCGCTGCGCTGATGGCTGTTGAGCACGCACCCAACCACAAGCGCGGCCTGTTCGGCGCCTACCCGCAGATCGGTGTGCCCCTGGGCATGCTGCTGGCCACCCTGTTCATGTTCGGCCTGACATCCATGCTGACCCCCGAGCAGTTCGAGTCCTGGGGCTGGCGTGTTCCGTTCCTGTTCTCCGTTGTTCTGATCGGCGTCGGCTACGCGATTCGTCGCGCAGTGGACGAATCCCCCGTGTTCGTTGCCATGCAACAGCGCGCCAAGGAATCCTCTGCGCCCCTGGGTCAGTTGTTCCGCACCAACAAGCGCGAAGTGACCCTGGCCGCCCTGATCTTCGCAGCCAACAACGCGGCTGGTTACCTGGTCATCGCGTTCTTCGCCTCTTACGGTGCCAAGTCACTAGGTATGGAGCGGTCCGAAACGCTGATTGCTTCACTCGTCGGCGGTGTGGGCTGGTTGATCTTCACGATGCTCGGCGGTTGGATGTCCGACAGGATCGGTCGAAAGCTGACCTTCCAGCTCGGTTATGGGTTCATCATCCTGTGGGCGATCCCCATGTGGTTCATGATGGACACCGGTTCATTGCCACTGTTCGCCGCGGCGATCTTCATCCTCACCATCGGCCTGGGCCCGTCCTACGGTCCGCAGTCCGCAATGTACGCAGAGATGTTCCCGGCGCGTGTCCGCTACTCGGGGATTTCGATCGGCTATGCGTTGGGTTCCATCATCGGTGGCGCCTTCGCCCCCCTGGTCGCCCAGTTGCTGTTGAACGAGACCGGCCAGTCCTGGACAATCGGCCTCTACATCGCCCTACTCTCCATTGTGTCCTTCACAGCCGTGTGCTTTGTCCGCAAGTCGGACCAGGGCCGCGACCTGCACATTGAAGAGGTACACGAGGAATTCATTGCCAAGCACCCGGGAGAAGATGTTCCCCCGGTGCTGCCCGAGGACATGGAGCCCACCAACGCGCAGCACCGCGCCTAAGGTTCCACACCCTGCACATAACTGAATAGCTGACGTGGCCGGACCCCTCGGGACTCCGGCCACGTCGCATTCGCCCGTGGCCCCACTCCGGACCAGACGTCAGAGACCAAAACGCCCATGACATCACAGCGCGTAAGGGACACAAACCTGGTCGAGCGTATTGACGTGGCTCACAAAATCGTGGAATCTTAGATGAACGATCGGTCAGTTATTGCCCCTGTGAAGGAGACAGCATGTCCACGATGCCGCAAGCTTTTCTAGTCGGAGGGGCCCGCACCCCTGTAGGTCGGTACGGCGGGGCACTGTCCTCCGTTCGCCCTGACGACATGGCCGCCCTCTGCATCAAGTCCGTGGTCGAAGCCGCCGGCATCGATCCCGCAGCCGTTGACGAGGTCATCCTCGGTAACGCCAACGGCGCCGGTGAAGAAAACCGCAATGTGGCCCGCATGGCGTGGCTGTTGGCCGGCTACCCGGACACCGTGCCCGGCATCACCGTGAACCGTTTGTGCGCGTCCGGCATGTCCGCGATCACCATCGCCTCCCAAATGATCAAGTCCGGCGCGGCTGACATCGTGATTGCCGGTGGCGTGGAGTCCATGTCCCGTGCCCCGTGGGTTGTCGAGAAGCCCAAGACCGCGTTCGCCAAGCCCGGCGAAGCCTTCGACACCTCCATCGGCTGGCGCTTCGTGAACGAGAAGTTCGAGGACGGCCCGCTCTCCCGCGACGGCAAGGCCACCTACTCCATGCCGGAAACTGCAGAGGAAGTGGCCCGCGTGGACAACATCTCCCGTGAGGACTGCGACGAATTCGCCGCCGAGTCCCACGCAAAGGCCATCAAGGCCATTGAGGCCGGCCGCTTCAAGGACGAAATCGTGCCGGTCGAGGTCAAGGGCCGCAAGGGTGCCGTCACCACCGTTGACACCGACGAGGGTCCTCGAGCCGGCTCTACCCCGGACGTCCTGGCTAAGTTGCGCCCCGTAGTCAAGGGCGGTTCCGTAGTCACGGCCGGTAACGCCTCATCCCTCAACGACGGCGCCTCCGCCATCATCGTGGCCTCCGAGAGCGCCATCGAGAAATACGGTTTGAAGGCCCGTGCCCGCGTGATCGACGGTGCTTCCGCCGGGCTGGCTCCCGAGATTATGGGCCTGGGCCCGGTCCCCGCCACAGAGAAGGTCCTCAAGCGTGCGGGCTGGACCGTGGATGACCTCGGGGCCGCCGAGATCAACGAAGCCTTTGCCAGCCAGTCCCTGGCCTCGATCCGCCGTCTTGGTTTGAACCCGGACATCGTCAACCGCGACGGCGGTGCCATCGCCCTGGGCCACCCGCTGGGCTCCTCCGGCTCGCGCATCGTGATCACCCTGCTGGGCCGCATGGAACGCGAGAACGCGGACAAGGGTCTGGCCACCATGTGTATCGGCGTGGGCCAGGGTGCTGCCATGCTCGTGGAGAAGGTGTGATGCCCGCATGAGCGAGCACGCGACGTCGTCGAACGGTAAGAATCAAGCCGAAGCGAATCAGCAGATCCTGCAGGGTGACTTCAGCGCCATCCGTCTGGAAGAAACCCCGGACCGCCTGCACGTGATCCTGGACCGCCCGGACGTGCGCAACGCGATCGACCAGACCATGGTTGACGAGCTGCACACCGTGTGCGGCTACCTGGAACGCAACCCGAAGATCATGATCCTGTCCGGCACGGAAGTGAACGGCAAGGGGATTTTCGCCTCGGGTGCGGATATAGCGCAGCTGCGCGAGCGGCGTCGTGAGGATGCGCTGCGCGGGGTGAATTCGCAGATTTTCGACCGGATCGCCAAACTGCCCATGCCCGTGATCGCTGCGCTGGACGGCTACGCGCTGGGTGGCGGTGCGGAACTCGCGTGGGCCGCGGATTTCCGCTTGGGAACCCCGTACGTGAAGATCGGCCAGCCGGAAACCGGCCTGGGCATCATCGCCGCTGCGGGTGCCCTGTGGCGCATCAAGGAACTCGCGGGTGAACCGGTGGCCAAGGAGATCGTTTTGGCCGGGCGGATTCTCAACGCGGAAGAAGCCTTGGCCGCGCACCTGATCACCGAAATTCACGAACCGGCTGAACTGGTGAATGCCGCGCACGCGCTGGCCGACCGCATCGGCAAGCAGGACCCGCTGGCCGTGCGCGTGTCCAAGCGCGTGTTCCACATGCCGCGCGAGTCCCACCCGCACGTGGACGAACTCGCGCAGGCGATCCTGTTCGAATCCCAAGCCAAGTTTGACCGGATGCAGGCGTTCCTGGACCGGAAGAAGGAGAACAAGAAATGAGCGAAGAGACCAAGGGCACTGTTCCCGCCAAGGTGGGCGTGCTGGGCGGTGGCCGCATGGGTGCGGGTATCGCGCACGCGTTCCTGATCTCCGGCTCCAACGTCACCGTGGTCGAGGCGAATCCCCAGGCGGCCGCGTCTGCCAAGGAGCGCATCGAATCCGACCTTGCCAAGTCGCTTGAGCGCGGCAAGATCGACGGCAACCTGGACAAGTGGGCCGAGAACCTCTCCGTGAGCCTGAACCACTCCGATTTCTCCGAGTGCGAGCTGGTCATTGAGGCCGTTCCCGAGATCTGGGACCTCAAGGTTTCCTCGCTGCAGCAGGTCGAGGCGAACCTCTCCGAGAGCGCTTGGCTGGCCACCAACACGTCCTCGCTGTCCGTGGACGGGCTGGCCGCCGAACTCAAGCACCCCGAGCGCTTCTGCGGCCTGCACTTCTTCAACCCGGTTCCGGCCTCCAAGCTCGTGGAGATCGTGATCGGACAGCAGACCAGCGATGAGCTGCAGAAGCTGACCCTCGAGTGGGTCGCCGGCATCGGCAAGACCCCGGTCACCGTGAATGACGCCCCCGGTTTCGCTTCCTCCCGCCTGGGCGTAGCGCTGGGCCTCGAGGCTATTCGCATGGTCGAAGAGGGTGTGGCCTCCGCCGAGGACATCGACAACGCCATGGTGCTCGGCTACAAGCACCCCATGGGCCCACTCGCGCTCACGGACATCGTGGGTCTGGACGTGCGCTTGGGCATCGCGGAGTACCTCGAATCCAAGCTCGGCCCCCGCTTCGCACCGCCGCAGCTCATGCGCGACATGGTTGAGCGCGGCGAGCTGGGCAAGAAATCCGGCAAGGGTTTCTACGACTACTCGTAGCCTCGTCTCGGGTTCTCCGGCATAGCTGGATTCCCGCCCGACGACGCCGCTCGGCCCGCCCCACGGGCACATCGCACCATCCCCGGTGGATAGTTCATACATGAACTATCCACCGGGGCTTTTCGTTTGCATTGGTTAATAGTTAGCTGCTGCTGTCAGCCGCGCGGGGAAGCGGATTCCCCCGCTCGACACGGCAGCCCGAGGGGCTGAGCAGCGGATCACGATTCCGTCACGACGTATTGCATTCGCAAATCACCCCGGGAAGTGTGGGTTGTGACCTGAACGGCAACCACCTCCAAGGAGGTCAGGATCATGAACAAGAAAGCTACTGCCATCACCGCAACTGCTCTCTCCATCCCGCTACTGGTGGGCTGCGGCCAGGCCGATACCGAGGCCACCGCGAGCCCCGCAGCGGACAGCGCGGAAGGAACCACCAGCCCCGCGGCTCAGACCGCTCACGGTTCTGGCACTGAGGAGCCCGCACAGGGCACCGAATCTGCGACACCCGGCGCAGACCCGGCTTCAACCGCAACCGGTGAGCAATCCGACGGCGCAGAACAGCTGCCTGCAGTAGCCGATCCGTGCGCTGGCCAGTGCACTGAAACCGGACGCATCCCCGTGGAGCACCCCAAGTTCGGTGCCATGGAGGTCGTGACCTATCACGAGGTCACGAGCCCCGAGGGCGCTGCGCCCAGCACCGGTCTGGCTTCATACGCTCTGTACCAGAACGGTCAGCCCGTGGGTTACGTGGGATCGGAAGACAGCAGCCCCGTGGTGTCCTTCGGCACTTCCCCCTCCCTGGGTGGCCAGAAGTGGGAGCTCAACAACGGCTCCAACGTGGACAAGTACGGCAATGTGTACCTCTCCTATGACAAGGGTGTGACCGTGTTGACGCCCACCGATCAGGGCTACGACTCCAACGGCACCATGCCCCCGGGTGAGGGTGCAGTAAAGACCCCGTTCTCCAATGCTGATCTGAAAATCAGTGAGGACGGAGAACCCACTGTGATTCAGAAGACCCTGGAGGGCGAAGGCCGGGAGACCGGGGAAACCGTGAACTACGTCTGGGACGGCCAGGCTCTGGTTCCCGAACAGTAAATGTGCTGAGCGGCAGCTCGCTCCCCCGAATAAGACTGCGGCCCCACTTCACACGAAGCGGGGCCGCAGTCCTGATTTTGGCTGGGGAGCAGCCGTCAAAAATCAACTGCATGGACATTGGATAATGTGACAGCACCTTCACACTACAGAATGTGACGATACGTGCACAAATAATCATGTGGTGGTACGTTCACATCATGGGGAACCGAGCTATCACAACAGGACGCCAACTAGGCGCAGCAATCCACGACGCTCGCACCCGTGCCGGACTGACTCAGGCCTCGCTGGCAACAAGCGCCGGAGTCTCCCGCAAGTGGCTGATCGGCCTCGAACAAGGGGCACGGACGGGAGCCGAGCTAAGCAAAGTGCTCGCGGTCTTGCGAGCCCTAGATCTCTCCATCCAGCTAATCGAGCAGCCAGAGCAAGACGAGGCAGGACCACCACAAGCTAAGGCCTCCACCCCGGGCACCGTATCTGCGCAAAAGATCAGAGACTCAACCACATCTGAAGCTCGAAAAGCATTGAACATCATGCGTCAATATTCGGCGCCGTCACGCACCACACTCGACGTCGTGCGGCAAGCTGCCCAGGTTCGGCCTGAGCTCCTCGAAACCATGCGCCAAGCCGCCCAGCTCCCACCCGAGCTCCTCGAAACCATCCGCCAAGCGACCAAGATCACCGGCAACACACTCCCTGACGATCATCCGAAGCAGGATGATGCAGGATGAAAGAATTGCTTGTGCTGCTCCATGGAGAAGTAGTCGGTGTTCTGATTCAAAGCCCGCAAGGGAACCGAACGTTCCAATACCTCAAAGACTCGGACCCCGCCTTAGAGGTCTCCGTGGCATTGCCGTACCGCCTGGCCCCATACCCGAGACGGGCGACTGACGCGTTCATTGAGGGTCTTCTGCCAGAAGGAGAAGGCGTAAGGGAGGCTCTAGCCCACAATTTCGGTATCTCTTCTGGAAATCCGTTCGCGCTCCTGGAACACATTGGATTGGAGTGCGCAGGTGCTATCCAGTTTGCACGCCCAGATGAACTGGATTCAGCTCGGCAAAGTAAAGGTAACTTGATTCCGTGCACAGAACGCGAGGTTGGTGAGCGCCTACGCGCACTAATCTCTCAGCCCAAGGGGTCCTGGCTTGTTGACAGAGAACGCTGGTCGTTAGCAGGAGCACAATCGAAGTTTGCCTTGCGCTGGGACGACGGGTGGTTCGAAGCAACGGGGGCGGAGCCAACCACTCACATTTTTAAACCTGGCATTCATGATTTTCGAGACCAAGCGCTCAATGAGCATCTTTCGCTCCGAACACTCTCGAAAGTTGGGCTCACGGTTGCCAACTCAAGGTATATGCAATTCGACGGCACAAATGCCATTGTTGTGGAACGCTACGACCGGATGACAATCGATGGCAGAGTGCTTCGCATCCATCAAGAAGACTTCTGTCAGGCAACATCGACCCTACCGACCAAGAAATACGAAGCTCAACAGGGTCCAAGCGCACTGTCAATTGTCCGAACCCTACGCCGGGCGGGTGCAGAGGAAAGCGAGGTCCTGCGGTTCATCGAAGGGTTGATAGGGAACTATCTAATCGGTGCGCCAGATGCGCACGCAAAGAACTATTCGATAATTCTTGCACCGGATGTAGTGGCCCTTGCCCCGCTATACGACGTAGCCTCTGGCTTACCTTACGAGTACAAGAATGAAAACGGATTCCCCGATAAAAAGGACGGGCTACGAAACGCTGCCATGGCCATAGGCGGTGAGCGGCGGTTCGGACGAGTTGCACACAGACACTGGGCCAAATTCGCCGCAGAAGCCAAAGTTGATGGGCAATGGCTCCTGGCAACTGTGCGGGTGCTCGCAATGATGATTCCTGATGCTCTAGAAGAAGTCATCTCCGAAGAACGTCATGCGGTTACCGGCAGTCAACTGCCTGATCGACTACTTCCAACGGTCAAGTCTTTGTGTGAAACTACGATTACCCTTCTCGATCGCTAGTTCCACGACAGTACCCTGAGCCCAGACTCACCGCTCCACGAGGATCCCGTCCTCATCGGCCCACACCGTCTTGCCGGGGCGGAAGGTCACCCCACCGAAGTTCACGATCACATCCGTCTCACCGGAGTCATTGGGCTCTGATTTCCGCGGATTGGTCCCCAGCGCCTTGACGCCGATCTGCAGCGTGCCCAGTTCCACGCGGTCGCGCACGGGGGCGTTGACGATCACGCCGGCCCAGCCGTTCTCCATGGCGGTGCGGGCCACGTTGTCGCCCAGCAGCGCGCGGTTCATGGATCCCTGGCCGTCGATCACCAGCACAGCGCCCTCGCCCGGGGTGGCCACGAGCTTCTTGACCTCCACGTTCGACTCGAAGCAGCGCACGGTCCGGATGGGGCCGGTGAACCGGTGTACACCACCCACCGAGATCATCTGGGTGGTCACGGACTGCAGGTCCTCGCCGTGCTGGTCGTACAGGTCAGCGGTCGCAAAGCTCATGGGTCGCCTTTCGTCGGCAGAAATTACGTGAAACACGGGTCGCCGACGGCGCTCTACTCGCGGGTGCCAAGGTCACGAAAACGTGAGCTACGGCTTCGAGGCGCGTGAGCGGCGTCGTCGGCGGGATTGTTCTGGAGGCTACGTGAGCTCGCCGTCCGGATCAATGGTGGGCGCGGGCTGGTGACGCTGCAGGAAGCGGTAGACCTCGGTCTCGTCCACGCCCGGGAAGGCACCGGCGGGCATGGCCGCGAGCATGTGAGTCGCGGGCCGGGCGGATGGCCAGGACTGGCCGTCCCACGTGTCCGCGAGCGCGCCGGGCGGATCTTGGCAGCACGTGGGGTCGGGGCAGGTGGACTGCTTGCGCACGGTGGTGTCCCTGTTGCGGAACCACTTGACGTGCTCGTAGGGCACCCCGAAAGCAATGGAGAACTCGCCGTCCGTGGACCGCTCCACCCGCGCCGAACACCAGAAGGTTCCGGCGGGGGTGTCCGTGTACTGGAAGTGCGTCAACAGCCGGTTGGTCGCGGAGAACGCCTGACGCGCGGAGAAATACCGGCACGCCCGCTGGCCCTCCACGGCCCCGGTGTGGTCGGTGGGAAACAGGATGCCGTCATTGGACCAGGCCTTGTGGATGATCCCGGACGAATGCACCTTCTCGAAGTGCGTGGGGATCCCGAAATGATGGGTCATCAAGTTGGTCATGCGGTGTGCTGCGGTCTCGTGGGACACGGCGAAGGCGTCGCGCAGGTCATCCACGGACAGCTCCCGGCGGGCCTTGGACTCCGCAAGCATGCTCACGGCCGAGGTCTCAGGGATCATCAGCGCCGCCGCGAAATAATTGGTTTCCACCCGCTGTTCCAGGAACTCACCGTAGCTGGACGGCCGCGAATGCTCGAGCAGCAAATGCCCCACGGCTTGCAGCAACACCGACCACGTGGAACCAATACCGGAGCGGGCCGGGAGGTAGAAGCGTTTGTTCTGCAGGTCCGTGACGGAGCGCGTGGAGTGGGGCAGATCCGGAACCTGGTGGATCTCGAACCCCACGTGGGAGACCAGCGATGAGATGTGGTGCTCGGACAGTGGCCCACCGCCGTGGCCGATGGCCCCCAGCAGCTCCCCGGCCATCGTCTCGATGCGTTCGAAATAGTTGTCGAGTTTCTGCATCCTGGCCCGCAGATCCGTGTTGGCACGCCGGGCCTCCTCAGGGGTGGCCGCCTGCTCATCCAATCGGTGGGCGAGTTGCCGTTGCAGGGCCACGATCGCCTCGAGCGCCTCGGTGCTCAGGCCCGGCCCCACCCGCACGGACGGCAGCCCCAGCGACGAGTACATGGGTCCGCGCTGCACGCGCTCCACTTCGATCTCCAGCTCCATGCGCTTGGACGGCGCTTTGGCGCCGATGAGCTGCTCGACCGTGGTGTCCAGCGCCTTGGCGATCGCCGCGAGCGTGGAGAGTTTGGGTTCCCGTTTGCCGTTCTCGATCAAGGACAACGCCGACGCCGCCATGCCCACCTGATCGGCCAGCTGCCCGAGGGTCACACGGAGCCTTTTGCGGCGATAGCGGATCCGCCTGCCCACGGCGATGGGGTCGGCGGGATCGCCGTCGACGGCGGAACCGGCGGGCGGAACGGACGGTGCGCTGGCGCGGGCGCGGTGGCCCCGCGGCGTCGTCGAACGAGGTGCCATGGCACGAGCTTACGAAAAAGATGGCAGAACGGGAAGAACAGCATTTCTTCACCCAAACTTCTGGGTGCAGTCCGCTGAAAATCCACCAAAGTAGTAATCACAAGGCACAGAGCGGCGGAAGTTCAGCGAACAGCCGTCGTATCGCACGGACGAAGGAGACCGTTATGAACCCCATGAACACCAATCAGCGCACTGCCCAGGAAATTCAGCAGGACTGGGACGAGAATCCCCGCTGGCTGGGCATCACCCGTGATTACACGCCCGAGGAGGTCCTGCGTCTGCAGGGTTCCTTTCGAGAGGAGCACACCCTCGCCCGTCGCGGTGCAGACCGGCTCTGGCAGTTGCTCAACACGGAGGATTACATCAATGCTCTGGGCGCTCTGACCGGCAACCAGGCGGTTCAGCAGGTCAAGGCCGGCCTCAAGGCCATTTATCTTTCCGGCTGGCAGGTTGCCGGTGACGCGAACCTGGCCGGGCAGACCTACCCGGACCAGTCGCTCTACCCCGCCAATTCGGTGCCGCAGGTGGTGCAGCGCATCAACAACGCATTGCGCCGCGCGGATCAAATCGAGCATTCCGAGGGCATCAAGACGGTCGATGACTGGATGGCCCCGATCGTGGCGGACGCGGAGGCCGGTTTCGGCGGTCCGCTCAACGCATTTGAGTTGATGAAGTCCATGATCAATTCCGGCGCGGCGGGAGTGCACTGGGAGGATCAGCTGGCCTCCGAGAAGAAGTGCGGCCACCTGGGTGGCAAGGTCCTGGTTCCCACGCAGCAGCACGTGCGCACCCTGAATGCCGCCCGCCTGGCCGCGGATGTCGAGGACGTTCCCTCCCTGATCATCGCCCGCACCGATGCCGAGGCAGCCACCCTCATCACCTCCGACGTGGACGAGCAGGACGCCGAGTTCATCACCGGCGAGCGCACCTCCGAGGGCTTCTACAAGGTCCGCAACGGCCTGGAGCCCTGCGTGGCCCGCGCCAAGGCGTACGCACCGTATTCGGATTTGATCTGGATGGAGACCGGCACCCCGGACCTCGAGCTTGCCCGCACGTTCGCCGACGCCGTCCACGAGGACTTCCCGGACCAGATGCTTGCGTACAACTGCTCACCGTCCTTCAACTGGAAGAAGCACCTGGACGATGAGACCATCGCCAAGTTCCAGCGCGAGCTGTCCGCCATGGGCTACCGCTTCCAGTTCATCACCCTGGCCGGCTTCCACGCCCTCAACTACTCAATGTTCGATCTGGCCCACGGTTACGCCCGCAACCAGATGACCTCCTACGTGGAGTTGCAGGAGCGCGAGTTCGCCGCCGAGGAGCGCGGTTACACCGCCACCAAGCATCAGCGCGAGGTGGGCACGGGGTACTTCGACCTGGTGTCCCAGGCCGTGAACCCCAACTCCTCGACCACGGCATTGGCGGGTTCCACGGAGACCGCGCAGTTCTAAGCGGTTCCTGCAAAGTCATCTCGACGACGGTCAGGTTGCCCGGTGGATCATGACCCACCGGGCAACCTGCATGCGCAGTGTGATGTGAGGAAACTGCAGCAGTGAAATCTGGTGTGGAGAAAACGTTGATTCAGGGCCCCGGAACTGCATTTACCTCACCTGAGACTGCGCGGCTGCATTTGCCTCACATAGAAATCCCCAGCAACAACGCCGCCGCCGCACCTTCCGGTCGAAAGGTGCCGCGGCGTCGAAGTTGCAGAGCCCGTCAGGACTTCTTCTCGGTGTCCTTGAGGAAGTTGGTGATGCGGATGGTGCACAGTCGCTTGCCGGTGTCGATGTGGCTGATGACCACCTCGTGGGTGGTGGCCGAACGGCCCAGGTGGATGGCTGTGGCCACGCCGCGGATCATTCCGGAGCGTGCGGAGGCGTGGTGGGTCGCATTGATGTCCACACCCACGGCCACCTTGCCGAACGTGGACGCGTGAATCACCGCGGCCCACGAACCCAGTGCCTCACCCAGGGCCACGGATGCGCCACCGTGCAACAACCCCAGTGACTGCCGGTTACCCTCCACGGGCATGGTGGCCACCACTCGCTCGGCGGACTGTTCCTCGATCACCACGCCCATTTTCCGGTCCAGCTCGCCCAGTTGAATTGTCCACGGCTCGTAGGGCTGGCCGTCCGCGTCCTCGAAGGGGAGCTTTTCGCGGTTCTTCCGGTTCTGGTCCGCGCGGATGTCCGCCGGGGTGGGGTCCTCGTGCATGGTTCCTCCTTAGCGTGGCGTCCGACGCCGCCGCGGTACGTTGCGTCCGCCAGGTGCCCGAGCGGCGTCGTTGCCAGAAAATACGGTGGTGCGCTGTTGTGACCTAGGTTATCCTGGACTAAATACTGACCGATCGTTCGGCTTGAAGTGTTGAGAAGGGACCGGCGCGTGAGCACCCAAACCATGACCCAGGACATCGAAATTCTCCCCAGCTACGTGAGCGGCCAGTGGTGGCGACCGGAGAACCCGGAGCGCATTGCGGACGTGAACAACGCGGCCACCGGCGAGCCCGTGGCACGGGTGAGCACCGACGGCCTGGACACCGCGGCCGCCATTGAATACGGCCGTACCGTGGGCCAAGAGAACCTGGGCACGCTGCGCATCCACGACCGCGCGTTGATCCTCAAGCAGCTCGCGCAATACCTCACCGAGCACAAGGACGAGCTCTACGAGATCTCCTACGCCACGGGCTCCACCGCCAAGGATCACTTGATCGACATCGACGGGGGCATCGGCACCGTGTTCACGTTCTCGTCCAAGGGACGCCGTGAACTGCCGAACTCCAACGTGATCGTGGACGGCGCCGTGGAGCAGCTTTCGCGCGACGGTTCGTTCCTGGGCGAGCACATCTACACCCGCATCCCCGGTGTGGCCGTGCAGATCAACGCGTTCAACTTTCCCGTGTGGGGCATGCTCGAGAAGTTCGCCCCGGCGTTCATTGCCGGCGTGCCGACCATTGTGAAGCCGGCAACGCCCACCGGGTACGTGACCGAGGCGTGCGTGCGCCTGATGCTGGATTCCGGTCTACTGCCCGAAGGATCGCTGCAACTGATTTCCGGTTCCGCCCGTGACCTGCTCGACCACTTGGACGCCCGCGATCACGTGGCCTTCACCGGTTCCGCCGCGACCGCCAAGTCCCTGCGCTCGCACACCAACGTGCAGGACAAGGGTGTGCGTTTCACGGCGGAAACCGACTCCCTCAACGCCGCCATCATGGCCCCGGACGTGACCGCGGATTCGCCCGAGTTCGAGGCGTTCGTGAAGTCCGTGGTCCTGGAGATCACCGCCAAGGCCGGCCAGAAGTGCACCGCCGTGCGCCGCGTGATCGTCCCGCAGGACATCCGTTCGGAAGTCATCTCGGCCATTGAGGCTCGCGTAGCCGCACGCGCGACGGTGGGCGATCCGCGCTCCCCCGAAACCACCGTGGGTGCGCTGGCCTCCGCCGAGCAGCAGTCCGAGGTTGCCCGCTCCGTGCGCACCCTGATCGACTCCGGTGCGGTCGTGGAATTCGGCGGCCCGGAGGCACTGTCCTCGGTTCCCTCCGAGGGCGCGTTCTTCCCGGTGACCCTGTTGTCCTTCGACAACCCCCGCATCCCCGCAGTGCACGAGGTCGAGGCGTTCGGGCCCGTCACCTCCGTGATCAGCTACAACGGCACAGTGTCCGACGCCGTGGAGATCGCCGCCCTGGGCGGTGGCTCCCTGGTGGCCACGGTGTGCACCCACTCCCCCGAGCTGGCCGGCGAGTTTGCCGCGGGTATCGGTTCCCATCACGGCCGCGTGTTGTTCCTGGACCGCGACGACGCCAAGACCTCCACCGGTCACGGCTCGCCCGTACCGCACCTGGTGCATGGCGGGCCCGGCCGCGCCGGCGGTGGTGAAGAACTGGGTGGTATCCGCGCGGTGAAGCACTACATGCAGCGCACCGCCATCCAGGGCTCCCCGAATCTACTCACCGGCATCACCGGCCAGTGGCACTGGGGCGCGAGCGCCAACACCGTGACCCGCGAGAGCGTGGAAAACGGCACGGGTGAGCACCCCTTCCGGAAGTCGCTGGAGACCCTGCGCATCGGCGATCAGTTCGTGTCCGAGCTGCGCACCATCAAGCTGGACGACATTCTGGAGTTCGCGCACAAGACCGGCGACACCTTCTACGCGCACACGGACGAGGAGGCCGCCATGGCCAACCCGTTCTTCCCCCGCCGCGTAGCTCACGGCTACCTGCTGGTCTCCTGGGCCGCCGGGCTGTTCGTTGAGCCCGCCCCGGGACCCGTGCTGGCCAACTACGGCCTGGAGAACCTGCGCTTCATCACCCCGGTCACCTACGACGACGCGATCCGCGTGACCCTGACCGCCAAGAAGATCACCCCGCGCGTGACCGATGAGTACGGCGAGGTCGCCTGGGATGCCCGACTGACCAACCAGAATGACGAGATCGTGGCCACCTACGACGTGCTGACCCTGGTCTCCAAGACCTGGCCGATGGCGGAGGATGCTGAGTAGGCCGCGCTCTCGGGCGCCATGAGTACCGCGGTGGCGGGACTCGTAGACGTGGGCCAGCCATATCCGAACCCTTGTCCGACCCTAAGAAGTCCGCGGACAGCCCCAACAGTCGTGCAGACAACCCGGGATCGGCCAACTGATGTTTCGGAGCTTGCTGAACACGGGTCAGAAGGTTGCGGTTATGGGTTCATACCGGGAACGCGATCAGGATCCCCAGTTGTTTCAGCAGGTTTGGACTACTTCTAGCAGCATTTCTACGCTACCTCTGGCAGGTCTTCGGGCCCATCTCCAACTGTCGGCTCACATGGCCCGAAGGCCGGCGAAGACCATCTTGACCGCAGTGTCCGAGAGCTGATTGACGGTTCCGGAGCGCTCGGGCTGGTACCAGTCCACGATGGAGTTCACCATGCCCAGCATCAAACGGGGCGCGGATTTATTGGAGATGTCGGTGCGCAGATCGCCCTCGTCCTGGGCCACGCGCACCAGGTTCTCCACCGTGCGCGTCAATTGCCGACGCCGCTCGAGCGCCTTCAGTTCGACCGGTGAGTTCCCGCGCAGTCGCAACAACAACGTCACGTAGGGCATTTGCTCCACGAGCACCCGCACGGAGCCCTGGATAATCAGCTCGAGCTTGTTCACGGCGCGGGAATCAGTGGCCTGAACACTGTCGAACACCGCTTCCAGGGAGTCGAGCGCGCGATTGAGCGCCTGCTCCAGGATTTCTTCCTTGGACGCCACGTGGTGGTAGATCGCGGACTTGGAAATACCCAGGTGGGTGGACAGCGTGCCCATGGACGTGGCGTCATAACCATGGCGGTTGAACACCTCCACGCACACGGCCAGCAAAGTCTCCCGGTCGTAGCCTGGACGACCGCGACGAGGTGCCGGGGCGGCGTCGTCGTGTGCAAGTGAGCGTGGCTGTGCTGGCATGAACCCGGACTCTACTTTCAGTTGCTGAGCAATCACAACAGGCTACCGCGAGCCGAACGCGCCGAGCACCGGAGGAAATCCCCCGGCGCTCGGCGTCGTGGCCGATCAGCCCCTACTTGTCGCGGTGATCGTAGATGCGGCGCAGCTTGCCGGAGGACCGCTCCAACGAGCCGGGCTCCACCACGTTGATCGAAGCCGAGGAACCGATCTTGGTCTTGATCTCGTGGACGAGCTTCTTGCCGCCCTCCTGAGCCTCTTCGAGCGTGGCCTCCTCGCGGCGCTCGATGTGGATGGTCATCTGGTCCATCCGCTTGGGCCGGGTGATCTCCAACGTGAAGTGCGGGGAGAGGGTCGGGACCTGCAGCGCGAGTTCCTCGATCTGGGACGGGAACAGGTTCACGCCGCGCAAGATGATCATGTCGTCCGAACGGCCCGTGATGCGGCCCATGCGGCGGTGACCCGGGCGCACCGAACCCGGCAGCAAGCGTGTCAGGTCGTGGGTGCGGTAACGGATGATCGGCAGCGCCTGCTTGGTCAGTGACGTGAAGATCAGCTCACCGGGCTCACCGGTGTCCAGCACGCGATCATCGAACGGGTCGATGATCTCCGGGCGGAAGTGGTCCTCCCAGATGTGGGAACCGTCCTTGGTTTCCACGGACTCTCCGGCCACACCGGGGCCCATGACCTCGGACAGGCCGTAGATGTCGCACGCGGTGATGTCGAAGGTCCTCTCGATCTCGTGGCGCATTTCCTCGGTCCACGGCTCGGCACCGAGCACGGCGTGCTTGAGGGAGGTCTCGCGCGGATCGATCCCGTGCTTACGGAAGCCGTCGGCAATGGTCAGCAGGTAGGTGGGGGTGGACAGGATGATTTCCGGCTGGAAATCCTGAATCAGCTGCACCTGCTTGTCGGTCTGACCGCCGGACATCGGGATCACGGCGCACCCGAGGCGCTCGGCACCGTAGTGGGCACCCAGGCCACCGGTGAACAGGCCGTAGCCGTACACGTTGTGGACCTTGTCGCCGGGCTTCACGCCGGACATGCGGAAACAACGGGCCACCAGGGTTCCCCAGGTCTCCAGATCGTCCTCGGTGTAGGCCACCACGGTGGGCTGGCCGGTGGTTCCGGAGGACGCATGGATGCGGCGGATCTCGGACATGGGCGTGGCGAAGGACTTGAACGGGTAGGACTTTCGCAAGAACTCCTTGTCCGTGTACGGGAACTTGGCCAGGTCTTCCAGTTCCTTGAACTCATCGGGGTGCACGCCGTGCTCGTCGAAGAGTTCCTTGTACGCGGGAACGTTCTCGTAGGCGTAGTGCAGGGTCCAGTTGAGACGCTCGGTCTGCAGCGCCTCGATCTGGTCCCGGCTCATGGTCTCTTCGGGATCCGGCTGCGAGGGATCCGCAGACTTGGTGGGCTTGTACGGATTGGGAACGGAGCAGGTGGTCATGACCTTCAAGCTTTCTGACGGTTGGGCACGGTGCGGCTGCGGCCGCGGAATTGGGCGACCACGGAGCCGCCTTCGGCTGTGACGCACAGGTCGTAGAGGCCGCTGCGACCGGTGGTGGCGATCTCACGACCCTCGGCGGTCAGGGTCTGACCGACTCGAGCTGAACTGATGAAGTTGATGTCCACACCCTGCGCCACCGTGATGGTGCTGCCATCCCCGGTGGGATCGTTGCAGGCCATGGCGAAGCACGAATCAGCCAGGCTGAAGATCATGCCTCCGTGGACGATGCCAAAACCATTGAGCATCTCTTCCCGCACGGTCATGCTGATCACAGCGTGACCGGGATCTGCACGGTGAACCGTGATCCCCAGCCACTCCGACGTCTTGTCTCCACGCAGAATCGGATGGTCCGGCATGTTGTCTCCCTCACATTATATGACCGAATGGTCAGTAGGGAATCGCAGAATGCGATGTTCTGTCAAGTGCATCATAAATTTTCGCATTGTGTGTTGACGCCCACACCGTACGGTTATATCCTGAACGAGCGGTCAGTTATTATCGAAGCGGAGTCCGCGGCAGCTCGCTCCGCCCCAACTCATCCGTGAACTGAGGGACACCATGACTGAACAAACCACTTCCACCGAGAACTCCGTGGACCAGCAGCACTTCGACACGCTCATTGCGGACGATTCCCGCATCGAGCCCCGCGACTGGATGCCCGAGGCCTACCGCAAGACCCTGACCCGTCAGGTTTCTCAGCACGCGCACTCGGAAATCATTGGCATGCAGCCTGAGGCCAACTGGATCACCCGCGCGCCCAGCCTCAAGCGCAAGGCCATCCTGATGGCCAAGGTCCAGGACGAGGCCGGCCACGGCCTGTACCTGTACTCCGCCGCCGAGACCCTGGGCACTCCCCGCGAGGTCCTCAACCAGCAGTTGCTGTCCGGCAAGGCCAAGTACTCCTCGATCTTCAACTACCCGGCGCGCACCTGGGCCGACATGGGCGCGATCGGCTGGCTGGTCGACGGCGCAGCCATCTGCAACCAGGTTCCCCTGTGCCGTGCATCCTACGGACCCTACGGCCGCGCCATGGTCCGCATCTGCAAGGAAGAGTCCTTCCACCAGCGCCAGGGCTGGGAGATCCTGTACGAACTCTCCCACGGCTCCGAGGAACAAAAGCAGATGGCCCAGGACGCGGTGAACCGCACCTACGGCCCCGCCCTACAGATGTTCGGCCCGCCGGATGCCGATTCCCCCAACTCCCAGCAGTCCATGGAGTGGAACATCAAGCGTTTCTCCAACGACGAGCTGCGCCAGCGTTTCGTGGACATGATCGTTCCGCAGGCCGAGGCCCTGGGCCTGACCCTGCCGGATGCGGATCTGAAGTGGAACGAGGAGCGCGGTCATTACGACTACGGCCAGTTGGACTGGGACGAGTTCATGTCCGTGATCAAGGGTTCCGGTCCGTGCAACGTGCAGCGCATGCAGCGCCGTCGTAAGGCCCACCATGACGGCGCCTGGGTACGTGAGGCCGCCGAGGCCTATGCCAAGCGTCAGATGCAGGCCGCTGCCCAAGCAGCAGAGTCCGCCACCGACAGCCCAGAAGTCAGCATTGTTGCGGGCCGCGCGTCCGCCGAACTCATCGGAGCCTGAACATGAGCGAAAACACCACCGGTAACTGGCCCCTGTGGGAGGTCTTCGTGCGGTCCTCGCGCGGTCTGTCCCACGTGCACGCAGGTTCCTTGCACGCCCCGGATGCCACCATGGCCGTGCGCAATGCACGCGACCTGTACACCCGCCGCAATGAGGGCACCAGCGTGTGGGTCGTCCCGGCGGACGCCATTACGTCCTCCGATCCGGACTCCAAGGGCGGCTATTTCGAGTCCGCTCAGGGCAAGAGCTACCGCCACGCCACCTACTACACCAAGAGTGAGGGAGTGAAGCACCTGTGAGCGCCTTCGCATCTCAGGATTCCGCGACCAAGCAGTCCGCCGGTAACGCGATCACCGCCGAGGACATCGCGGGCTCCGGCGGCCGGGCGTCCGAGCCGGTCGCCCAGTACGCGCTGCGTCTCGGTGACGATTCCCTGATGCTGGCTCAGCGTCTGGGCTGGTGGATCTCCCGCGCTCCCGAGCTCGAGGAAGACATTGCCCTGGGCAACATTGCCCTGGACATGGTGGGCCACGCCCGCTTCCTGCTGACCTATGCGGGTTCCGCGTGGGGCAAGTCCGAGGACGACCTCGCGTACTTCCGTGACGAGGAAGATTTCCGCTCAGTGCGCCTGGTCGAGCAGGAAAACGGTGATTTCGGGCAGACCATCGCCCGTCAGCTGTTGTTCTCCTTCTACCAGTACGAGCTCTACTCGGCGCTGCAATCCTCCCAGGACCAGACCCTGGCCGCCATTGCGGACAAGGCCGTCAAGGAGGTCGAGTACCACCAGGACCACGCGGCACAGTGGATTCTGCGCCTGGGCATGGGCACCGAGGAGTCCAAGCGCCGCATCCAGGAGGGTCTCTACTACATGTGGCCGTACCTGGATGAGCTGTTCGCGGACGAGCCGCTGCATGACGAGCTCGAGGGCATTGCGGTCCGCCCGTCCACGCTGCGTGAGAACACCATGAAGCGCATCGAGGCGCTGCTGGCCGAAGCCGAGCTCGAGGTTCCCAAGCTCACGCAGGCTCGGTTGTCCGACTCCCCGCGCGACGGCAAGTACTCGGAGTACCGCGGTTACATCCTGGCCGAGATGCAGTCGCTTGCGCGCAAGCATCCCGGGGCCAAGTGGTGATGTAGATGATCTCTCGCGTTTCTTCCGATTCCGTACTTCGTCACGACGCCGCGCCCCGCGAGTTGCCGCTGGGCCCGTCCCAGCGCCCCTCCAATGAGGAGGACGCCAAGCTGTGGGATATTGCGGCGACCGTGTGCGATCCCGAGATCCCCGTGCTCACGCTCGAGGATCTGGGTGTGCTGCGTGATGCGTACGCGGGCCAGGACGAGACCGTTGTGGTGATCACCCCCACCTACTCCGGCTGCCCCGCCATGGACACCATGGCCGCTGATCTGGAGACCGTGGTCCAGGCCGCCGGCTACCGCAACGTGCGCGTTGTGCAGGTGCTGCGCCCGGCGTGGACCACGGACTGGATGAGCGAGGACGGCCAGGCCAAGCTCACGGAATACGGCATTGCCCCGCCCACCGGTCGCACGAGCGCCGGGCACAATTCGGGACCGGTCCGCTTGGCCCTGTCCGTCAAATGTCCTCGCTGCAGTTCGCTGAGCACGCGGGAGCTGACCCGTTTCGGGTCCACTTCGTGCAAGTCCCTCTGGGTCTGCAACGACTGCAAGGAACCCTTCGACTACTTCAAGGTGCACTGACATGAGCGAAACCATCGAGGCCACCGGCACCGAAACCGGCGAGGCCCAGCCCGTCGCCAAGCGCCGGGGCAAGTTCAACACCCTTGAGGTCTCCGAGGTGCGTAAGCTCACCTCCGATTCCGTGGAGGTCACGTTCGCGGTGCCCGAGGACCTCGTGGCCGACTACAACTACCTCCCGGGTCAGTACGTGGCCGTGCGCGCCCAGATCAACGGTTACGAGGTGCGCCGTTCCTACTCGATCTGCGCGGACCCCAAGCCGGGTGAGATCCGTGTGGCCATCAAGAAGGACATGGGCGGCGTGTTCTCCACGTGGGCCAATGAGCAGCTCAAGGCCGGCGACGTCCTGGACGTGATGAACCCGCAGGGTGCCTTCACCTCCAGGGTGAACATCACCTCCATGAACAACCCGGAGGAAGTGGCGCGCCAGGAGGTGGCCAAGAACAAGAACGTTCACCTGGTGGCCTTTGCCGCCGGTTCCGGCATCACCCCCATCATGTCGATTGCCCGCGCGATCCTGCGCGCCTCGGACACGGCGTCCATGGACCTGGTTTACGCCAACCGTTCCTCGATGGACGTGATGTTCGCCGAGGAGCTGGGTGACCTCAAGGACAAGTACCCCTCCCGCGTGGCCATTCACCACGTGCTTTCGCGTGAGCAGCGAATTTCCCCGCTGATGTCCGGTCGTATCGACCAGGACAAGCTGGAGGAGCTGTTGGATCACGTGATCCAGGTGAACTCCGCGGACGAGTGGTTCCTGTGCGGCCCGTTCGAGCTGGTCCAGATGTGCCGCGACACCCTCAGTGAACGCGGTGTGGACGAGTCCAAGGTGCGCTTCGAGCTGTTCACCACGGGCAAGCCTGCCGCGCCGCAGGGCCAGCAGGGCCGCGTGGTCAAGGTCGACCCCAAGGGCGAGAACTACAAGATCACTTTCAACCTGGACGGCGCCAGCGGCGAGGTGGACTCCCCGATGTCCGCCCGAGAGACCGTCCTCAACGCCGCGCTGCGCGTGCGCCCGGACGTTCCCTTCGCGTGCGCCGGTGGTGTGTGTGGCACGTGCCGCGCCAGGGTGACCGGCGGCGAGTTCGAGATGGAGGAGAACTTCGCGCTCGAGAAGGACGAGGTGGACGCCGGTTACGTGCTGACCTGCCAGACCCGCCCCACCTCCAAGGAACTGAGCGTCGACTTCGACGCCTGAGTTCATTCGCTTGACGACGACGCCGCGCCGGGACCAGTGCAACCCGCGCGGCGTCGTCGTCGTATGTGCCCGCTCGCCACGGTCGAGATCGGGTCTAGGAACCGAACCGCATGGAGAACCCCATGATTGACCTGACCATCGAAGACAACGTTGCCCACGTGGTGCTCAACGCCCCCAAGAAGCTGAACTCGCTGGACGAGGCCGCGCTGGACGAGCTGGCGCAGGCGTACACGGAAGCCGAGCGGGCCGGGGTGCGTGCGCTGGTGCTGCGCGGTGAGGGCCGTGCGTTCTGCGCGGGACGCGACATCTCCCGGGTGGACCCGGCCACCGATGACACGGACGCGTACCTGAGCGGCAAGGTGCAGCCGCTGCTGCAGCAGATGTCCACCTTCCCGGCACCCACGTTCGCCGCCGTGCAGGGTGCATGCCTGGGTGTGGGGCTGGGTCTGGCCATTGCCACGGACGTGGTCTACGTGGCCGAGGACGCGACCATCGGATCGCCGTTCGCCAACCTCGGAGCCACACTCGATTCGGGCGGGCACGCGCTGTTCACCGAACGCCTCGGGGCCCACCGCACCCTGGATCTGATTTACACGGCCGAAATGATGAAGGGCGCGGAAGCGGTCGCAGCGGGCCTGTTCTCACGGGCCGTCCCTGCCGAGGACCTGCTGGCCTTCACCATGCAGCGCGTGTCCCAGGCGGCCGCGGGCGCAACCCAGGCGTACGTGGCGTCCAAGAAGCTCGTGGCGCAGGTGCGCGATGCCAAGGTGGGCCTGTGGGATTCCATGGCCGCGGAGAACAAGGCGCAGGCCGCACTGTGCTCCACCGAGGACTACGCGGAAGGATTCGCCGCATTCCAGGAGAAGCGCAAGCCGGAGTTCACCGGCAAGGGCTGAGGCGGCGTCCGCCCCTGGTGGTTCGTGGGAGGGATATGGTCACTTATGCTTTGTTCATGTCCGACCAGTCGAGCAGTGAAACCAAACGCCGGGCCTCCGGGCGCACCGATCAGCCTCTTGAGGACGAGTTGGTGCAGGAATTCCAGAACACGGTGCAAGAGGGCACCGACCGATTGCACCGCACGTGGCGGGCGTTGATCGTCACGGGTTTGTTCGGCGGCATAGACGTGGGCCTGGGCATTCTGGCCATGATGGCCGTCATGGAGGCCACCGGCTCCAAGCTCCTGGCGGGCATTGCGTTCGGCATCGGGTTGCTGGCCCTGAGACTTGCCCACTCGGAGTTGTTCACCGAAGATTTCCTGCTGCCCATCAATGCCGTGGTGGCGGGTCACGGCTCATGGTTGTTGCTGGTGCGGCTGTGGGTCGTGACTCTGCTGACCAATCTGGCCGGTGGCTGGGCATTCATGTGGGTCGTGGTGGCCGCGTTCCCGGACATGACAGATTCCCTGCTCAAGGTGTCCACGGGCTACGTGGAAAACGGCCTGACGTTCGAGACCGTGTGTCTGGCCTTGCTGGCCGGTTCCACCATCACGCTCATGACGCGCATGCAGCAGGGCTCGGGTGACGACGTCATGACGGCGATCATCTCGCTCATCGGCGGCCTCCTGGTGGTGGGTATGGGCATGCTTCACGGGGCGTTGAACTCCATTGTCATGTTCGGTGCCATGCACGCCGGCTGGGACTACTCCTACACGGACTGGCTCGTGTGGTTCGCGTGGGTGATCCCGTTGAACATGGTGGGCGGGCTGGTGATCATCACCCTGCCCCGATTGATCCGCACGTGGGAGCTGCTCATGGCCGAGCGCCGTGGGGAACGCATCTCCGAGGCCACCGTTGCGGATGAAGAAGAGGAGCAGGACAACTAACGAGCGGCGCCATGTGAGGCGGTGAGCGGCGGCTATTCACGGGCCGACCCTTTCTGCCCTCCGGGAACAGGTCGAGGGCTCTGTAGTGCGCATCACCGCGGTTCAGTAGCGTGGCTCCATGACCTCTTCCGTGTTTGATCTGCAAGCATTCGACCGCTCCGTGCGCCCCCAGGACGACTTGTTCCGCTTTGTGAACGGGACCTGGCTGGCCAACACCACCATCCCCGATGACAAGGCCACCACGGGCGCCTTCATTGAGCTGCGCGATCAGGCCGAGGAGGCCGTGCGGACCATCATCACGCAGGCCAAGCCGGACACGGAGGACGACGCCGCGGGGCAAAGTTCCGAGCAGAAGATCGCCTTGCTCTACGCCTCCTTCATGGACACCGAACGCATCGAAGCACTCGGAACGCAGCCGCTGCGCGAGGACCTGGACGCGGTCGAGGCCGTGGATACCGCGGAGTCCCTCTCGCGCTGGTTCGGGACATCCTTGCGCCGTGGCATCGGCGGGGCCCTGGACATCGATCTCGACTCCGATCCCGGCGATCCGCAACGCAACCTGGTGTTCGTGGGGCAGTCCGGACTGGGCCTGCCGGACGAGGAGTACTACCGCGAGGACCAGTACCGGGAGATCCGCGAGAAGTACGTGGCTCACGTGGAGAAGATGCTCTCGCTCGCGGGCTTCGAGGACGCCGCCGAGCAGGCTCAGGCCGTGCTGGACCTCGAGACGCGCATCGCCTCCCACCACTGGGACAAGGTCACCGTGCGTGACCTGACCAAGATGTACAACCCCATGACCTTCACGGAGCTGGCCGGGCAGGTCTCACGCCTGGACTGGTACTCCGTGCTGCTGGGTGTGGGACTCACCGAGGATCAGTTGGCCACCGTGGTCAACGCCCAGCCCAGCTTCTTCACCGGCCTGGACGGGCTGATCACGGACGAGCTGCTGCCCGCCTGGAAGTCCTGGGCCCGGTGGCACGTGGTCTCCGCGCGGGCGTCATACCTGCCGGAAGCGTTCGTGAACGAGAACTTCGCGTTTTACGGGACCGTGCTCTCCGGAACCCCGCAGCTCAAGGACCGTTGGAAGCGCGGCGTGGCCCTGGTCAACGGCGCGCTGGGCGAGGCCGTGGGCGAGCTGTACGTGCAGGAGCACTTCCCGCCCGTGGCCAAGGCGCGCATGGACGAGCTGGTGGCCAACCTGCTGGGCGCGTACCGCGATTCCATTGAGACCCTCGACTGGATGACCGAGGACACCCGTGCGGAGGCGCTCAAGAAGCTCTCCGGGTTCACGCCCAAGATCGGCTACCCGGAGAAGTGGAAGGACTACTCGGCGCTGTCCATGGACGGGCAGGACCTGGTGGGCAACGTAGTGCGCACCTCGCAGTTCGCGGTGGATGAGATCGCGCGCAAGGCCGGCCAGCCCGTGGAGAAGCACGAGTGGCTGATGACCCCGCAGACCGTCAACGCGTACTACCACCCGCTGCGCAACGAGATCGTGTTCCCGGCAGCAATTCTGCAGCCCCCGTTCTTCAGCCAGGACGCTGACGATGCCGTCAATTACGGGGGAATCGGTGCAGTGATCGGTCACGAGATCGGCCACGGTTTCGATGACAAGGGCTCCACCTGCGACGGTGAGGGCAAGCTGCGCAATTGGTGGACCGACGCCGATCGTGAGGCCTTCGAGTCCCGCACCGCGCGCCTCGTGGACCAGTACGCGGCGCTGTCCCCGGCGCAGTTCGAGGGCTCCGAGAACGCGCCTAAGCTCAACGGCGAACTGACCCTGGGTGAGAACATCGGAGACCTGGGCGGACTGTCCATTGCGTACAAGGCCTGGCGTGCCGCTCAGGCCAAGAAGGACGACCCGGACACCGAGCCCGTTGACGGGTTCACCCCCGCACAGCGGCTGTTCGTGTCCTGGGCCTACGTGTGGCAGGAGAAATCCCGCGATGAAGCCCTGAAGACGCGCATCGCCACGGACCCGCACTCCCCCGCGGAATTCCGCGCGGCCCAGACCCCGCGCAATGTGGCTGCCTTCTACGAGGCTTTCGACGTGCGGGAGTCCGACCGGATGTGGCTTCCGCAGGAGGAGCGCGTGGCGATCTGGTGACGAGCTGACACGCGGACGGGATCACCCCGGTGAGGGGGTGGTCCCGTCAAAGGCTGGAACGGGTCACTGAATCGAGTTCGTTCATCATCAGGCCGAAGAACGCGAAGACTGCAATCAGCCACAGGACGCCGAGGATCAGCAGGGCGACACCCACCCAGCCGAGAACCTTGCCGGCCGTGGCGCGACCGCCCAGCTTCTCGGACTTGTAGGCCTGCCACAGGGCGAACGGGGCGAGGACGGGAAGCATCACCACACCAATGATGCCCAGCACCAGAGACGTCTCCGCGCTCTTGGCCGCCTGGACCTGTTGCTGCGCGTCCTGGGGACTGGCAGGCACGTACTCCCAGCGGCCGGGAGGTTGGCCGTACGGGGAGACCTGGTTGGCGGGCACGGTGGGGTTCCGCCCCGGGGCTCCGCCGTGCGGCACGTACTCTTGTGAGGAGTCACGGTACTGCGTGGGATCATTGCTCGAAGAATGTGTGGAGCTCAAGGTGCGCCTCCGCGAGGTCGTAACGTGCAGTTGATCTCATTCTTTCGCATAGACCGCGGACACCCGCGGATTCCGAACGATCTACCGCACCGCGACAGTGTGTGTCACCCGAGAAGCCGCCTTAGTACCCCGGTGACTGATCCCAGCGCACCCCGTGAAAGGAGACCCGGTGAGTTCCGCAGAAGACCCCGGCGAGCGCCGTCGTGATTCGCTCAGCAAACGCGTCCTGAAGGGCGGCAGCGAGCCGGACCCCCGTTTCACCCTGGCCAACGAACGCACGTTCCTCGCGTGGATCCGCACCTCCCTGGCATTCCTGGCCGGCGGCATTGCCATCGAGGCGTTCACCGGTGACCTCTTCGACCTGCCCATTCGGAAATTCCTGGCCACGGTGCTGTTGCTCCTCGGCATGCTGCTGAGCGCTGGCGCGACCATCCGCTGGCTCAGGGTGGAGCGCTCCATGCGGCACAGAGCGCCCCTACCGTTGCCGATCATTGCGCCGCTGGTCGCCGTGGGCGGGGCCATCGCCTCCGGCGTGCTCGTGGTTGTCATCCTGACCCGCTAAGCCATGACACGTACTGCAGAACGCTTCCACGAGGACCCGGGGTTACAGCCCGAACGCACGGTGTTGTCCTGGGGACGCACCATGCTGGCCCTGTGTACCGCGGCTGCTATTTTCCTGAGGTGGCTGCCCACGCACGGCCCATTCGTGCTGACTCTGTTCGGCGTGGCCACTTGTACCGCCATTGGCATTTACAGTACTCAGCGCTCGCGATACCGTCGCGGCTCCGCGGGAATCAGCAACGAACACGTGACCCCGGACGCGGTGGCCGTGGTGGTGACGTCCACCGCGGTGCTGGCCCTGGGTGTCCTGGGACTGATCACCGTGGTGGTGTTCTAGACCAGGTCACCACTGCGATCCACGATCTGCGGATTCCGGGAGAGGTCGGCCTGGGCCGGAGCAATCGCGTGGGACTTGGTCGCGAACTTGTGCCCGAACCAGAACGCCAAGAACAACGGCAGTCCGATGTACGACGTGAGCAAGGACAGCGGCGTCACGGTGTTGTTGATGAACGCCTCGTAGCTCTGGCCCACAATCACCAACAAGCACATGGCCAGCGCAATGATCGGCCCCGCGGGGAAGAACTTGGCGCGGAACGGCAACTCCTTGACCGAGCGGCCCTGCGCCTTGAAGGCCTTGCGGAACTTGTAGTGGGTCCAGGCGATGCCGGCCCACACAATGAACCCCGCCAGCGCGGAGGCGTTGATCAGCCAGCTGTACACGGCGCCGTCGCCGAACCAGGTGGTGCCGAAGGCCAACAACCCGAAACCGGAGGTGGTCAGCAGCGCCCGCATGGGGATGCCCCGCCTGTTGAGCTTGCGCAGGAACTTGGGAGCCTTACCGTCCATGGCCAGCGACCACAACATACGCGTGGAGGCATACAAACCGGAGTTACCGGCGGACAGGATCGCCGTGAGGATCACCGCGTTCATGATCGAGGAAGCAAAGGCCACACCGGCGTTCTCCAGCACCAGAGTGAAGGGTGAGATCGCGATGTCCTCGATGTCCGCGGCGAGCAGGTTCGGGTGCGTGTAGGGCAGCAGGAATCCGATCACGGTGATGGCACCCACGTAGAACAGCAGAATACGGAGGAACACGGTGCGGATAGCCTTGGGAACCGTGCGCTCCGGGTCCTTGGCCTCACCGGCGGCCACGCCGACCAGTTCGGTGCCCTGGAACGAGAAACCCGCCACCATGAAGATGGCCAGAATGGTGATGGGCCCGCCGACGAACGGCGCCTCACCCGTGGTCCAGTTGTCGAAACCGGACGGTTCGCCGCCCATGATCCCCGAAATCATCAAAACGCCCAGTCCCAGGAACACGACCACCGCGGCCACCTTGATGGCGGCCAACCAGAACTCACCCTCACCGTAGGCGCGCGTGGACAACGCATTCAGTCCGAAAACAGTGAGCAGGAACAACGCGGACCAGATCCAGGACGGAACGTCCGGGAACCAGTAGCGCATCACCAGGGCTGCGGCCACGAGTTCCGCAGCCAGGGTGATCGCCCAGTTGAACCAGTAGTTCCATCCGATGGCAAAACCGAAGGACGGCGAGACGTAATTCGCGGCGTGATCACCGAACGAACCGGACGTGGGCCGCCACGCAGACATCTCTCCCAGGGACTGCATCAACAGGTACACCATTAAGCCGATCGCGACGTAAGCGACCAAAGCGCCACCGGGCCCAGCGGTGGCGATCGAGTTACCGGAGGCCACGAACAGACCCGTACCGATCGCGCCTCCCATGGCGATCATGGTCATATGTCGGGTTTCCAAGCTGCGGCGCAACCCCTGGCCCTCGGTGCCAGCGCTCTCAGCCGGAGCGTTTTCCTTGTACACGGACGTGCCTCTCTATTGGCGCTACACGTTCCGGGGGTGGCTCCACAGGGGGGCGGGAGCTGAACGAGAATGACAATTGGCGATCTTACCGGACCCGATCCATTTATAGGTGACCCCGACCTCGACGCAACGACGCCGCCCCGGGGCTTGGAGCGACGTCGTTACGTCGTGTCCAGCCCCCGGTAGACCTAGGCGTCTTTGGAGTCCATGGTGCCGGCCAGGAGTGTCTCGCCGCCGTGGGTGGGGTCGCCGTCAAAATGCTCGTGAGAGACATCGACCACGGGGAACTCATCGAGGTCGAGGCCTTCCGGCACGTCCACCGTGGTGGACCGCGAGGTCACGGCACCCAGGGACACCAACCGTGTTGCCCCCTCATCCCGCAGCCACACTTCCAAGTACCCGTCGTCGGCCAGCTCGGAGACGTCCACGTGAAGTTTCAGGCTCCCGTCCTGATCCCGTTCCATCACGGCGTCCCCCTGGATCGCGGTTTGGCCCACGGGTTCCAAGTGGGCACTCCCCACGGCCACCAGGCTCGACGTGGGACCCTGATCCGGGGCGTCACGGAGGTTGCTGGTCGCCGTCACGGCAGCGCCACCCAACAACGTTCCAACCGCCAAGCCGGCCAGGGCCGCTCCCCAAGTAGCTTTGCGGTGACGCGCCACGTGCCTGGCGCCTTCCCGGGGCACCGATGCCTGGTCGGTGGTTGATTCCCGAACCGAATCTTCGACCCTGCCCCACAGCGAAGCGGGCGGTGCGAGAATCTGCACGGGCTCGGACAACAGTCCCGTCAATCGCCTCAGATCCGCCACGCCGGCCCGGCATGACGCGCATCCCGCCAGGTGCTCCGTGCCCGGGGTGTCGGTGGTGGAACCTTCCACGGCAATTTCTGCCAGTTGCTGGTCCGTGAGGTGCTGTGAGCTGTCAGCCATCATGCACCTCCCACAGACGTCGCAACGCGGCCAGGCCCCGATAAATGTGTGATTTGACCGTTCCCACGGGAATCCCGAGCTTCTCGGAAACGTCCCGCTGGGACATGTCCTGGATATACACCATGGCCAGTATTTGGTCCTGGGGCGGTCCTAACTGGGTGAGCGAGTGATGCACCATGACACGTTGAACGACCTCATCCGACAACCCGCTCCTGGGCGCCGGTGTATTCGTCCCCGTCGCCTCCACCACTTTATTCTGCTTGTCCTTTGCCGCGTAGAAGTCGGCAACGACCCTGCGTGTGATTCCCGTGAGCCACGCTCCCATTGCATGTTCCGGGTCATACGTGGCCCGGGACTTCCACGCCCTGGTGAACACCTGCTGCGTGCAATCTTCCGCGTCGTGATAGTTACCCAGGGCCTTGAGGCACAGGGAGAAGATCAGCTTCGAGTGGGCATCGTAAACGAACCGCAAGGACTCGGGTGCGCCTGCGACGAAGAGACGCGCTACATGCTGGTGATCCAGTGCTCTCTCCCTCACGTCAAAGGTTCGGCAATGACAATCACATTATCGGAATACGTGTTCCGCTCAGGTACCCACTCGCCACCGCAGGTCACCAAGACCAGACGGGGCGTGGCGTCCCGGGAAAAATAGGGCTCCAGGTTCAACTCGTTCTTGTTCACATGTTCCACCGACAGGACTCGGTAGGTGTAGTCGTGACCGGCACTGTCCTCCACCCTGATCTCATCGCCTGTGCGCGAACCTGCTATCGCGTTCAAGGGCCCCACCGGAGTGTCCGGTGAACTGTTGTGCGCCGCAATGACAGTATGACCAACCGCATCCGCGGGAGCTTTTCCGTATCGATACCACCCCGCGGTCGCCGCGTCACCGGGGATCTCCATTTGGCCGTCCTCGGTCACCCCCGTGGGAATGACTGGCATGTCAATCCCCAGGGTCGGGTAATCCAGTCTGATCGGGGGCACCTCCGGAACGGCCCCGGGCGTAGCAGTCACGACCGGCACCTGCTCCGGACGGGGAACGACCACCCGGGATTGCGCGCTTGCGGCCGCCCCGGTGCGGGGGCTCTCGTCCACGCCGAGCACCGCAACCCCATGATTGATCGGCTCTTGGACAGCGGCCCCTCCCCAGCAGAACAAGAAGAAGAAAAGACCGGTCAGTGGCAGGACCAGGAACAGGCGTTGCCCGGTCCTGCCAAACCGAAAGGGACGGGGTCCCCGATGGGCACCGTTAGGCATTCGTTCGAGCCCGGCGGCGCTGGAGCGTCACTGCCGCCCCCGCCCCCAGTGCCAGGACACCCGCCCCCAGTACGTACCACATGCCCTGTGAATCGGCGGGCAGCTGGGTGCCACCGGTGGGCACCCCGTCCGGGGCCGAGTGCATTCCCTGCACGGTCTGGGTCGCCAGCGCCAGGTTGCCGTCCGCGGCCGAACCCCACGCGTAGACAATCGTGTTTGCACCCTCCATGACGGCTATGTCCTGGGGTCCCAGGACCGGGTCGGTTTCACCGGCCAAGGAGACGGCCGCTTGAACCGCACCCGCAGGCACTTCCAGGCTCTCCTCGTTGGGGTTGGTCAGGCTCTGCACCGCGACCTCACCATTGGCCCACACATCGACCGCCGGGGCGGCCGCCACGTGGCGAACCGTCACGCGGCCCTGGCCGGCCTCAAGACCGGAGGTGTCATCCACAAATGCGGATGCCGTTGGGGCACCTTCGGCATCCAGGTGGGCCACCGCCGTGTTCATGGTGCCCGCACCCAGGGTGAGGTCCACGGGACCGATCACGGGTGACGATGCGTCCTGCGCGTCGCTGGCGGTGATGGCCACTTGAATATCGCCGGCGGGTAGCTCAAGGGGTCCCGCCAGCTGTCCCGGTGCAAAATCGTCCAGGGTGAGCGCACCGTTGACATACACGTCGACCGGCGTGTCGGGCACGGCATGGAGAACCGATAGTGAAGCGGTGTTCGTCTCTTCCGCCTGGCTTTGCGCGAAAGCGGGCGTTGCACCCGCGACCAAGGCCAGACTCATGGCCGCCGTCACGGCTGCCGGAAGTGATGTACGCATAGTGGGTTCCTTTCCCAAGCCCGGTGACCGGGCGTACCGAGCGTGGCGACGTGTTGTCGGTCACACTCGGTACTACTGGCCTCACGGTGGAAAAGTTGCACCCGTCGGAAAAAAGTTGGGAACGGTCCGGAAGGACTAGTCGATCAGGTCCCGGACCACAATGGTGTCCTCGCGGTCGGGGCCCACGCCGATGGCGGAGATCCGACAACCGGACATGCCCTCGAGTGCATCAATGTACGCGCGAGCGTTGGCCGGGAGGTCCTCCAGGCTGCGAACACCGGTGATGTCTTCCTTCCAGCCCGGGAAGTTCTCGTAAATGGGTTCGGCGTGGTGGAAGTCGGACTGAGTCATGGGCATTTCATCGAAACGCTGACCGTCCACGTTGTAGGCGATGCACACCGGGATCTCGTCCAGGCCGGTGAGAACGTCCAGCTTGGTGATGAACAGGTCCGTGAAACCGTTGATGCGTGCGGCCTGGCGGGCCATGACGGCGTCGTACCAGCCGGTGCGGCGCGGGCGGCCGGTGTTCACGCCGAATTCGCCGCCGGTCCTGCGCAACTGCTCGCCCATCTCGTCGAAGAGCTCGGTGGGGAACGGGCCGGCACCCACGCGCGTGGTGTAGGCCTTCTGGATGCCGATCACGCGAGTGATGCGCGTGGGACCCACGCCCGATCCGACGGACGCACCGCCGGCGGTGGGGTTGGATGACGTCACGAACGGGTAGGTGCCGTGATCCACGTCCAGGAACGTGGCCTGGCCACCCTCCATGAGCACCACTTCGTCACGGTCGAGCGCCTCATTGAGCAGGCGGGTGGAGTCCACGATCATGGGCGCCAGGCGGTCCGCGAAGCCCATGAGGTACTCCACGATCTCGTCCACCTCGAACGCGCGGCGGTTGTACAGCTTGACCAGCAGCTCGTTCTTCTGACGCAGGGCGCCCTCAATCTTTTGCCGCAGAATCGACTCGTCCAGCACGTCCTGAACCCGGATGCCCAGACGACCCACCTTGTCCATGTAGGTGGGCCCGATGCCGCGGCCGGTGGTGCCGATGGCCCGCTTGCCCAGGAACCGCTCGGTGACCTGATCGAGGGTCTGGTGGTACGGGGCCACCAGGTGGGCGTTGGCCGATATCCGCAGGTGGGAGGTGTCCGCTCCGCGGGCTTCGAGGCCGTCGATCTCCTCGAACAGGGCCTGCGGGTTGATGACCACACCGTTGCCGATCACCGAGGTCGCGTTGGGGCTGAGAATGCCCGCGGGAAGGAGCTTGAGCTCGAACTTCTCGCCACCCACCACCACGGTGTGCCCGGCGTTGTTACCGCCGTTGGGCTTGACCACGTAGTCCACTCGACCACCCAGGAGGTCCGTGGCCTTGCCCTTACCCTCGTCGCCCCATTGGGCCCCGACGATCACGATTGCTGGCATTGCAGAATTCTCCTGCCCGGGCGCGAACCCATTTGGCACGACAACGGTTGAGATGTACGCACCACGAGCACGTACCTCCCGATTCTAACGGGGTGCGACGACAACCACAGCCTCATGACCTTCCACCGCGCCGGGAAACGGTGCCGGGACGGAGTCCCAACGGGGTAACGTTGAAGGCTATGAGTCCGTCGAATCCGCGCCCCAACTCCGCTCCCTCCGTGTCAGCACAGGGGACGGGCGGCAGCACTCGGCACGAGGGACCCGTGGAGCACACTCCCCACAGCACTACCCAGCACGCTCAGAAGGCGCAGGGCAGCTACCTCAAACCGCGCCACCTGGTGATGATGGCCCTGGGTTCCGCGATCGGCACCGGCCTGTTCGTGGGAACGGGCGCCGCCATCCAAACTGCGGGTCCCGCGGTGCTGATCTCCTACCTGGTGGCATGCCTCCTACTCGTGCTGGTCATGCGCGCGCTGGGCGAGATGGCCGCGGCGGATCCTTCCTCCGGCGCGTTCTCCACCTACGCCGGCAAGGCCATGGGCCCCACCATTGGCCGCGCGCTCGGCTGGTTGTGGTGGGCTCAGATCGTGGTGGTGGTCGCCGCGGAAGCCACGGCTGCCGCCCAACTGGTCACCGAGATGTGGCCATCCCTGCCCCAGTGGGTGTGGGCCCTGATCTTCATGGCGATCTTCACCGCCATCAACTTGGTGCGCGTGGGCACGCTGGGTGAAACCGAGTTCTGGTTCGCCCTGCTGAAGGTCGCCGCGGTGGTCGCGTTCCTGGCCGTGGGCGTGCTCCTGCTGATCGGCGTGCTCCCCGCACCATCCCCCGGTTTGAGTAACCTCACCGAGCACGGCGGGTTCATGCCCAACGGCATCACGGGCGTCGCGGCGGCACTGCTGGTGGTGATCTTCGCGTTCGGCGGCACGGAGCTGGTCACCATTGCCGCCGCCGAGACCGAAGACCCCCAGCGCAATGTGGCCGCCGCCATTCGCACCATCCTGGTCCGCATCCTGGTCTTCTACGTGGGCGCCGTGACCGTGATGGTTCTGGTGCTGCCGTGGAACAACACCGAACTCTCGTCCAGCCCGTTCGTGGCGGTGTTGAATGTGGCGGGCATCCCCGGTGCGGACGTTCTCATGAATATCGTGATCATCCTGGCGCTGTTGTCCGCGCTCAACGCCAACGTGTACGGCAGCTCGCGCATGCTTTACTCGCTGGCCCGGCGTGGTTCCGCCCCCAATGCCCTGGCCGCCACCTCCATGCGCGGAGTACCCCGCGCCGCCGTGGTGACCTCGGTGCTGTTCGGCTTCATTGCGGTGGTGCTGAACTACCTGTGGCCCGAAACCATCCTGAACATCATGCTCAACGTGATCGGCTCCACGTGCCTGGTGGTCTGGGGTCTTGCGCTGATCTCTCAGATCATCCTGCGTAAACGCGCGGACCGCGCCGGTGTTGAGTCACCGCTCAAGATGTGGCTCTTCCCGTGGTTGTCCTACTTCGCGCTCGCGCTGCTCGCCGCGATCATCATCCTGGGCCTGCTCGATTCCGCGGTCCGGTTCCAGCTGATCGCCACGTTCATCCTGGTGTGCCTGATCGCCCTGGCCTGCAAGGTCTTGATCAAGCCGCGGGTGGGTTCGGTCTCCGCGGACGACGCCGCTCCCCGCACCTGACGCTCCGGCCACCCGGCGCCCGGCTAGAGCTCCGCGGGGAGGTCCGGGAACGTGGCCGCCACACCCGGTGAGCGCAGCACGCCCCGGAACGTGGACAGCCCCTCGGCCAATCCCGGATCACTTGCCAGCGCCTGGTCGACGCCACCGGCCAGCCTGAGCACGTACGGCATGGTGGCATTGGTCAGTGCCTGTGTTGCGGTGACGGGAACCGCTCCGGGCATGTTCGCCACGCAATAGTGACGCATGCCGTCAACGTAATACGTTGGGTCGTCGTAGCTTGTGGGACGGGTTGTTTCAAAGCAACCGCCCTGGTCAACGGCCACATCCACCAAAAGTGCGTGGGGTTTGAGGAGTTTCAGGTGCTCTCGCCGCACCAGCTTGGGGGCAGCGGCGCCGGGGATCAGCACGGCACCCACCACCACGTCCGCCCTGGGCAGTTCTTCCTCGATCCGATGGGGGTCACTCATGAGGATTCGCGCGCCCGGCAGCATGAGATCGAGCTCTCGGATGCGGTCGCCGCTGGCGTCCAGCACGGTGACGTCCGCACCAAGACCTATGGCGGCACGTGCCGCGTGCTCGCCCACCGTGCCACCGCCGATGACCAACACCACCGGCGGAACCACACCCGGGACGCGGCCCATGAGAATTCCGGGCCCGCCCTCGTGATGCAACATGTAGCGGGTTGCGGCGCCGATTGACAGCCTCCCGGCGATTTCGGACATGGGCCGCAGCAACGGCAACGTGCGTCCCACGCGAACCGTCTCGTACGCAATGCCGGTGGTGCCGCTAGTGAGCAACGCCTCGGTCAGTTCCCGGCTGGCGGCCAGGTGCAGATACGTGAACAGTGTGAGGTCCTCGCGCAAATAACCGTATTCCTGCGCAATCGGCTCCTTGACCTTGACCACCATGTCCGCGTGATTCCAGGCGTCATCGACACCGACGATGCGGGCCCCTGCGGCCTCGTAGGCGACGTCGTTGAACCCTGAACCCTCACCGGCGCCGCGCTCCACGAGTACTTCGTGGCCCAGGCCCGTCAGCGCCGTGGCCATTGCCGGAGTGAGTCCGACACGTGCTTCTTCGAGTTTGACTTCGCGGGGAACCGAAATTCGCATGCTGTTGTGCTCCTGCCGTCAGCGGGGCGCGCGAGCCAGGCTGGTGCGCTCAAGGCTCGGCGTCGAACCCCGGGGGTGTTCCTCCATTGTGCATGCTGGACAGTGATCGGCGACACAGGGCCGGCTCTAGCGGCACTGCTCGCAGACGTTGATCATTTGTGAAAAAGACGCAGGGAGTCCCGCTGGACCCCCGAAGGAATCTCTGGTTGGGTGGGTCCCGTGCGCACCCCCTTCACCGCATCGCTGTTGGTCATCGGTCTGGTCACCACAGTCCTCGCCGGCTGTCAGGTGGACAGGTGGTCCGAGAGGTGCTCAACCGACACCACGCAACGCAGCTGTGAGATCTCGGTGTCAGGTAACAAGTTCAATGACCTCCCCTTCCCCGTCTCCGGCCCGATGCTCGGCAACATCCCGGACCGTTTCCGCCTCGAGACCGCGAGCGCGGAGGGATCGGCCACCTTTTCCGCCGGCGGCACCGAGGGCGGCACCTTCTCCTGCGAGCAGGGACAAACGATCTCGATCGGAGACAGTTCGCTGCTGTGTCGAGCCATCGGTGACAACTCCCTGGACTTCACGATCAGCCGAGTGCGCTGACGCCGCTCGTTCGGACTCACTCAACGAGAGGTCACCCGCCCATACAGCAGTCCCTTCTCACGCGTGAGCAACGTCCCCGGTTAGTGCATCTAGCGCTGGGCGATTTGTCCCGCGGCCTCCGGGTCGGAGTCGCCCAGGAACTTCTCGATGCGCGCGGCCTCGTCCATTTCACCGATCTGCCCGGCGGCCTTGCCCAGCGCGGCCAGTGCACGCAGGAATCCGCGGTTCGGTTCGTGGGAGTAAGGCACCGGGCCGTGGCCCTTCCAGCCGTGACCGCGCAGCGCATCCAGGCCGCGGTGGTAACCCACGCGAGCGTACGCGTAGCCCTCCAGCGTGCGGCCGTCGGCGAGCGCTTCCTCCGCGAGGATGGCCCACGGCAGTTGCTCCTTGGGGAACGCGGCCGCGAGGTCCTCGGCCTCGTCCCCGGCGTCGAAGCGCGCGGTCAGCTGTGGGTTCTCCTCCAGGTAGGTGGGCTCGGGTCCGTCCAGGAGGTTCTTGCCAATGAGTGCCACGGTGGTTCCTTTCCACGATCGTCACGGTGTCTGCTGCCCACTGTACGCACAGCGGACCCCGCCGCTCGCGGCCTTTCGCGCCGGGCGTGACTTACTGCTCGATCATGATCCCCACGCCCGGACCCAGCGGCAGGTTGAAGAAGTAGAAGACCATGAGAATGATCGTCCAGGCGACCCAGAAGGGCACCACGAACGGGATCATGCGCGCCATGACCGTACCCAGGCCTGCCTCGGGTTCGTACTTACGCAGCATGGCCAACAGCACCACCATGTACGGGTTGAGCGGGGTCATCACCTGGGTTGCGGAGTCGCCCACGCGGAAGGCCGCCTGGATGAAGGCGGGCTCGAACCCCAGGATGCCGAACATCGGCACGAAGACGGCGGCCATCAGGGTCCACATGGACGAACCGGAAATGATGAACAGGTTCAGCAGTGAACACAGGATGATGAAGCCGATGATCACGGGGAATCCGGTCACGCCCACGTTCTGCAGCCCGGTCGCACCGGTCACGGCGATCCACGAGCCAATGCCCGACCAGTTGAACAGGGCTATGAACTGGCCCAGGATGAACGCCAACACCAGGAACGAGGTCATGTCCTTGAGCGCTTCACCCATCATGACCGGAACGTCCTTGAAACCCCGGATGGAACCCGCGATGCGGCCGTAGACGTAGCCGCTCACGGAGAAGAACACAAAGATGATGAACACAATGGAGCCCAACAGCGGGGACGCCGGGAGAAAGTTGCCCTCTTCGTTGCGCCACGGCGAATTGGGCACCAGCGAAAACACGGTCAGCACCACGGCAATGAGCACAAAGGCCACGCACGCCCAGACCAGCGCCTTCTTCTCCCGCGGGGACAGCGCCGCCTCCGTCTTGGGCTCCTGGGACTCCGCGACGGTCTGCTCATCACCCACGATGCGCATGGACCGGGTGTCGGTCATCAGCTGTGCCGTCTCCGGGTTGACCTCTTCCCGAGAAACCCTGGCGCGTTCCACCCGGGGTTCCACAACCTTGTCGATCACCCAGCCGGCAATCGCGGAGAGGACCAGCGCCGAGGCAATGTTGAAGTAGTAATTGGAGATCGGATTGACCTCGGTCGCGTTCTCCGCCAGCGCCGGCACCGTGGGGATCACGGCGTTGGTGATGCCCGCGAACAGGGCGTCGAGCGACGTCGGGAAGATATTGGTCGAGTACCCCGCACCCGCCGAGGCAAAACCACCCAACAGTCCGGCCACCGGGTGCCGCCCCGCCGCCTTGAAGGCCAGCGCGGCCAGCGGCGGGATCACCACGAACGCGGAGTCGGCCATGATGGAGCTGACCACGCCCACGAAACCCACGGTGTAGGGCAGCAACCAGCGCGGCGCGCTACCGATCGTGTACCGGATGGCGGCGGCCAGGAACCCGGATTTCTCCGCGATACCAATGGCCAACAGGATGGTCGCCACCGTGACCAGCGGGGGGAAGCCGATGTAGTTCTCACCCAGGGTGGAGGTGAACCACGCAATGCCCTCACCGGTGAACAGTCCCTTGATGGCCAGCGGCTCATCGGTACCCGGAACCGTGACGATCACGTTGCCCCAGGCCATGGCCGTGGACACGATTGCGGTGATCAGGAACAGGATCGCGAACAGGGCGAACGGCTCCGGCAGTTTGTTGCCGACCCGTTCGATGCCCGTGAGGAGCCTGTCGCCCAGACTCGATTTCGTGGTCGCGGTGGCGCTCATGTGTGCTCCATGGTGATCGGTCACGGTCAGAGGTGGGTGGGTCGTCTCAGAGGGTGGCCGGTCGAATCCGGCTCAGTCGAAGTAGCGCTCCACGGCTACGCCGCCGCCGTTGGCCTGAAAGTCTTCAGTGACGTGCTGAGCGAGAACGTCGTCGACCAGGTAGTCGAGGGCTACCGCGGCCAGGCCGTAGGCGCCGTCCACCCCGGCGCTCTCGGCGAGCGGGGTCGCCGCCGCGGCCGCGAAATCGCGGGTGTGCAGGCCCGTGTCCCGGTCCGTGATGCTGATGAGCGGGTGGATGCCCGGGATGCGGTAGCTGACGTTGCCGAAGTCCGTGGATGCGGCCAGCACCTCGGAGACCGTGCCCGCCGGGTACGGATCGCGCCCACGACGCCGCTGGGCCAGGACCCAGCGATCGGACAGCGGCGAGTTACCCAATACGGGCAGCGTGGCCGGCGAAGAGTCCCAGTCGATCTCCACACCCACACCGGCCATCAGGGCCGCACCCTGCAGAATGTCGGTGACGCGTTCCGAGAGCGCCTTGAGCGTTTCCGGGTGCTGGGAGCGCACGTACAGGTCCAGGGTGGCGGTTTCGGTGATGATGTTCGGCCGCTCCCCGCCCTCGGGCAGCACGGCGTGGACACGGTCGGTCGGTGGTGTCTGCTGCCGCAGCAACCCTAACCCCTGGTAGGCGAGCACGGCGGCGTCGAGAGCATTGCGCCCCATGAAGGGGTGCGAGGACGCATGGGCCGCCCGACCGCGGTAGCGCACCGTGCATTGGCGCCGGCCGAGCCACACCCGGTCCACGAGGTCGGTGACGTAGGAGTGCACCATGGCGGCCGCGTCGATCCCTTCCAAGGCACCGGCCCGGGCCATGATCTCCTTGCCGCCCTCGCCCTCCTCCGCGGGGGTGCCCAGGTACACAACGCGACCGGAAAAAGCGGCGGGGTTCTCGCGGATGAGTCCGGCGAGTGCCACGAATGCGCCCAGTCCGGTCACGGCGATCACGTTGTGGCCGCAGCCGTGACCGATGCCGGGCAGGGCGTCGTACTCGGACATGACCGCGATGGTGCGGTGGCGTTGCGGATCGAAGTCTTCTGAGGCGATCTCCGCGCGGATGGCGGTGGCCAGCCCGAAGGCGGGGTTCTCCGCGGGAATGTCGTGGGCTTTCAGGTGAGCGAGGATTCGTTGAACGGCAAAGTGTTCCTGAAACGCCGTTTCGGGGTGCTCGTGCAGTTCATGCAGCACGCGATTCAGGTCGGTGGCCTGGCCATCGACCAGGAACTCGAGACGCCCGTGCAGCTCGTCCGCCGCACCCGCATGATCTGCCAGATGATGCTCCAGCTTGTTCTTGCGGCGCTCGGTGTCGCGCTCGAGTTGCGCCAAGTACGCGCGTGACGGTTCCGGGCTGACTGTCGGATCGCGGAAGGATCGGTCAGGAATCTCGTGGTCTGCGTGGCTGGTTCCCATGCTTAGGCAGCGTAACAAGTGATGCGGATCACGGGCGGGAAGGAGGCGGCGCGGCGGCGTCGTCGGCCGTTAAACAACGCGGTGCCCGCGCGCGAACGCGCGGGCACCGCGTTGTGTGAAACGAGAATTACTTGATGGAGGTACCTGCGGACCCGAGGTCCTGGCAGGCCTCGACCACGCGGGCGGCCATGCCGGCCTCGGCCTCGGCACCCCACACGCGGGGGTCGTACTTCTTCTTGTTACCGACCTCGCCGTCGATCTTCAGGACGCCGTCGTAGTTCTGCAGCATGAAGCCGGCCACGGGGCGGGTGAAGGCGTACTGGGTGTCGGTGTCCACGTTCATCTTGATCACACCGTAGGACACCGCGTCAGCGATCTCCTGGGGCGAGGAACCGGAACCGCCGTGGAAGACCAGGTCGAACGGGCGGTCCTTACCGATCTTCTGTCCCACTTCCTGCTGGATCTGCTGGAGCAGCTCGGGGCGCAACTTGACCCCGCCCGGCTTGTACACGCCGTGCACGTTGCCGAAGGTCAGCGCGGTGATGTAGCGGCCCTTCTCACCGGCACCCAGCGCCTCAATGGTCTTCAGGCCGTCCTCGACGGTGGTGTAGAGCTTGTCGTTGATTTCGGCCTCGACGCCGTCCTCCTCGCCACCCACGGCACCGATCTCGACCTCGAGAATGATCTTGGCCTTGTGGGTGCGCTCCAACAGCTCCTGAGCGATCTTGAGGTTCTCATCCAGCTCGATGGCGGAGCCGTCCCACATGTGGGACTGGAAAATGGGGTCCTCGCCGCGGGCCACGGCCTTCTCGGACTCGGCCAACAGCGGCAGCACAAAGCCTTCCAGCTTGTCCTGGGGGCAGTGGTCGGTGTGCAGTGCAATGTTGACGTCGTAGTTCTTGGCGACCTCGCGGGCGAACGCCGCCATGGCCAGCGAACCGGTCACCATGTCCTTGACGGAGGAACCGGACCAATAGGCGGCGCCTCCGGTGGATGCCTGGATAATGCCGTCCGAACCCGCCTCGGCGAAGCCACGAATCGCGGCGTTGAGGGTCTGGGACGAGGTCACGTTGATGGCCGGGTAGGCAAAGCCCTTTTCCTTGGCCCGGTCAATCATCTCGGCGTAAACGTCAGGGGTTGCGATGGGCATGAAGTGCTCCTTCTACTGGATTCCCGATGCACGGTTGAACCGTGGCCTGTGGGCCTGGTCTCAAGTCTAGTGGACGGGCGATTCACACTGTCGTGGGAGTCACTGGGAAATCACTTCTGCCAGCGTGATCCGGTCCATGGATTGGCTCCCGGTCATCGAGGTCCAGAAACGGCACACCTGGTTCTCCGCTGTCCGAACCAGCAGGCTGTCCTTCTTGGGCTTTAACAGATCTTCCTCTTCCCCGCGCAGCACACGGTCGAACAGCGCCTGGGCATCTTGGTGTGGCAGCGGGTTCGAGCGGCGAATCCGGTAGTTCAAGTTGCTGCTCCGGAAATCGGCTTCGACGATGACCACGAACTGGCTCACGGGGTTCCCCTTTGATCGATGTTCTTGTACAACGATCATCCGCTGGCACTGTGGGTCGGCACATCCACCGCGGGGCTGAAGTTCCGCGGTTACGACTCGTTTGCCGCCAGTCTGCGCCCAGCATAGAACTTGGTGCCGTAAACGATCGCGAAGAGCATGGCCAACAGCAGGCCGATGCTTGCGAGGGGCACCACGTCGATGGGCAGGGTGTAGGCCATGATCACACGAGCCCCCGCGTCCAGGATGAAGGCGAGCCCCCAGGCGAGGGTCATGATGCGGAAGACTTTCCGGAAGAACGGGTTGGTGTCCCAGTCGTGTTCCCACTGGGCAGTGGCGTCGGTCGGCATCACGGCGATGGTGGCTTGGAACAAGACGGGGCGTTGGCCGGCCAGTGAGATCAAGATCCAGAAGCCGATGAGCGCGGTGAGCCAGCTTTCGCGTGCCAGGAGAAGCCGCGGGTCGGCGCTGAACATTCCTACGGCCGTTCCGATGGCCAGGATACTGAGTGTGAAGACACCCAGTCGGTCGATTCGGCGGGAGCGGGCGGTGGTGACGGCGATGCGCACCAGCGGCCCCACGGCACCGAGCATGAGGGCCAACCACGGATCAGCGCCCGCCAACCGCAACCCGTAGTAGATGGCGAAAGGTAGAACCAGATCGATACCGATCATCCCGGCCACGGCTCTCTTGCGGTGATCCGGGGGCGGCTTGGCCGGAACGGGCGGAGGCTGATCGGGAGCTGGCAGCGGATCTACCGGCGGCGGTTTCGCAACGCGTTTCATGATGAATCCTCGGTTCGGTGTGTAACTGTCGCAAGCTCCACCACGGCAAGGAGTTCGCGGGTATATGCGGCCAGGTCGAAGGATGGGTCAACGACCAACCGCCCGGAGACGGTGTCGATCGCGCTCCTGATGATGATGGCCAGGTGGTGCGCGTCGAACGTCCGGAAGTCCCCGCTGTCCTGACCGTCCCGCAAGAGTTGCTCAAGGTGAGCCAGCACCGGGTCTTCGCCCTGCGGAGCAAAACTGTGGGTGCCGTCCGCACCGCGTGCGTTGGAGACGATCTCCACCACGGCGTGAATTTCGGCCGCGTGCTCTTCCAGGAAGTGCAGGTTGGTGCGCACGTAGGCCGCAATTTTGTCGCCGGGACTCACGTGACGGGACAGCGACTCCGCAATGGCCTGCCCGGCTCTTCCGTACACGTCGGAGACCACGCTGGCCAGCAGGTCGTCCTTGCCGGAGAAGTAGTACAGCACCACGCTCTTGCTGATCCCCGCCCGCCGCGCGATTTCCGCAAGGGATGCGCCCGAGTACCCGGACTCCGCCAACACTTCAATGGCACAGTTCATGATCTGGGTCCGCCGAGCCGACTCGGTGAAGGTGGGAACCTGGCCTGCCTGCACACTGTTTGACCGCATGGTCTGATCATAGACCGATCGGTCAGATGCGGATAGAGGGGTGCTCACACCCCGAGCCGTTTTCCTTCAGTTCACGCGTTGGTCGAATACATGCCGACGGATCCACGCGTGCATCGCCACCGCCGCCGCTGCGCCCGCATTAATGGAGCGAGTGGAACCGAACTGTTCAATGGCCAGCACCGCATCCGCTGCCTCGATGACCTCCGGGGACACCCCCGGGCCCTCCTGCCCGAACACCAGGACGCATTTCTTGGGCAGGTCATAGGTTTCAAGCAGTACCGAACCGGGAACATTGTCGATGGCCAGGACCGGCAGCCCTTCCGAGCGCGCCCATTTCAGGAACTCCGGCACGGAGGGGTGATGGCGGACGTGCTGATAGCGGTCGGTGACCATGGCCCCGCGACGATTCCAGCGGCGTCGTCCGACAATGTGGACCTCGCGCGCTAGGAACGCGTTGGCGGTGCGCACCACGGAACCGATGTTGAAGTCGTGTTCCCAGTTCTCCACAGCCACGTGGAATTCATGACGCCGCGTGTCCAGGTCTGCGATGATCGCGTCCATGGCCCAGTAGCGGTAACCGTCCGCGACATTGCGGCGGTCCCCGTTCTCGAGCAACTCACGGTCCCAGTGATCGCCTTCCGGCCACGGACCTTCCCATGGGCCCACGCCCACCACGTGTTCAACATTGTTTTCCGAAGTGGTGGCCGGGTCAGTCAAGCCCCAGCTCATCCTTCGAGAATGCGTACAGGCAGGGCACTCCGGCATAATCTTCGATGCGTTCCTTGGCGCCGGTGCGGCGATCGACGATCACGGCCACGGCCACCACGTTGGCGCCCGCCTTCTGCAGCGCCTCCACCGCAGTGAGCGCGGAACCGCCCGTGGTGGAGGTGTCCTCCACGACCACCACGTTGCGGCCCACCACGCTGGGGCCCTCCACCTGGCGGCCCATGCCGTAGGACTTCTGGGCCTTGCGCACCACGAACGTGTCGACGGCCCGGTTCTGGTCCCCGGCGGTGCGCATGATCGCGTGGCCCACCGGGTCCGCGCCCATGGTGAGGCCACCGGCGGCGTCGAACTCGATGCCCGCCTCGTCCAGCAGGCCCAGCATCACCTGGCCCACGTAGCGGGACGCCTCGTGGTGCAGCGTGACCCGTCGCAGGTCCACGTAGTAGTCCGCTTCGATGCCGCTGGCCAGCGTGACCTTGCCCCGCACCACGGCGAGGTCCTTGATCAGTTCGCGCAGGCGCTCACGGGCGGTGGCCAGGTCCACGGGAGAGAAGTCGGTGCTCATACGGGCAGTTTACGTGTCGGGGCTAACCCCTCAGCCCAGCCTGCCGCCGGATTCTCGCAGGTAGCACGCCGCGCACAGGGACTCGTAGGTGACGGCCACGCCGTCGATGGCCACCTGGTCCCCCTCGAACACGAAGTCGTCGCCCACCTTCCGCGTGTTGAACAGGGCCTTGCGTCCGCAGCGGCAGATGGTCTTGAGCTCCTCCAAGGTGTGGGCGAGCTCCATGAGCCGCTCGGAGCCGGGGAAGGAACGGGTACGGAAGTCGGTGCGGATGCCGTAGGCCATCACGGGCACGTCCAGCAGCACGGCGATCCGTAGCAGGTCGTCCACCTGCCCGGTCTCCAGGAACTGCGCCTCGTCCACCAGCAGGCACGCCACGGGCTGGGCGTCCACGTGCTCGAGCAGGGCCTCCGGGTCGTCGCCGGTGGAGTGGCGCTTGAACAGGCCCATGGCGCTCTCGCCGGGCTGGATCAGGAAGTCCACCGTGCGGGTGACACCCAGCCGGGAGAGGATCTGGTCCTCGCCCTTGGTGTCCACGTGGGGTTTGGCGAGCAGCACGCGCTGCCCGCGCTCCTCGTAGTTGTAGGCGGCCTGGAGCAGCGCCGTGGATTTCCCGGAGTTCATCGCGCCGTAGCGGAAGTAGAGCTTGGCCACGGTCGGTCAGTCTATCGCCGCCCGCAGCCACGCCTTCGACGGGCGCGGCCAGCGCTGCACGCGGCCGTCCTCGGAGGTCGCCTCGACCGCGTACTCGATCTCACCCGAGGCCGGGCCTGCGGCAGGTGGGCCGTGTACTCGCCGTTCAGGGCGGTCTCCCGCATGGGCGTGCGGGTGGTCTCCGCGTCGTCCGCCCGGCGGCTCAGCAGCGTCACCGCCTTCACCGGGGTGCCGCCGCAGCCTTCCGCGCGGACGCGCACCAGGGAGGCATTCTCCGGGCCGGGGCGGCGCACGGACACGTGCATCATCCTCGGGTCGAACACCCCGCGCACGCGACAGTGCAGCACGTCCCCGTCCCGCCAGCCGGTGGGGCCCGTGTTGCGGGGGGTGCGCACCGCGTGGGACTCCTTGTCGAAGGAGAACGTGTACCCCCGGATCTCGTAACCCGGCATGGCCGTGCGCCACTGCTCCAGGGCGGTCTCGTCCTCGGGGGTGCCGTAGCGCGGCACGTAGACCACTTTGTTGAGCACCACCGAGTTCACGTACGGCGCCAGCCCACCATGAGAGCTGATGCCGGTGTCCATGCGCAGGATCTCGAAGGGCCGCCCCCAGCGGGTGAGCAGCGGTTCCAGATGCTCCGTGACGATCGCGTCGTACCGCTCCCGCAGCGGGTGGTCGGCGGGCGGGCGCAGCACCAGCAGCCGCTCCTCGTCCAGGACCTTGAGCAGGCAGTCCGCGTGCTGGATGCCCCAGTTCTCGTAGTCGGGCAGCACCACGTGCTCACCCATGCCCGTGGCCGCGGGGGCGTCATGGCGCACCTCGTCCCACGTGGCACCGTCGAACCTGTTCTCCGCCACGAGCACCTCGGTGTTGATTGAGCAGGTCGTGGCCGTCCGAGAGCACGTTGTCGCCCGTGAAGGCGTGCGGGAGCTTCTCGAACGGCAGCCCCAGCGCCCGGGCGAGCGCGGGCTGGGCACGCTGGTCCACGGGCTCGTACTCGAGCGCGGCGAGGGGCTCGCGGTCTGCAGTCTCCAGGGGCGCGCCCGGCTCGTGGGCGGTGAACGGAGTGGCGTAGACGTACCGCGGGCCCACGCACCACAGCTGACCATGCTCGTCCATCACGGGGTGCGGGCCCCAGTCGCGCACCCACACGGCGTCGTCGCCCTGCGGCGCACGGACGAACGTGACCCGGTCCGGGGAGACGCCCTGGGACGCGAACCACGCGGCGGCGTCGGTCTCCGAGGCGGCGTCCGTGACGAGGACCCACAGGTGTGCGTCCAGCGCGAGGTCTCGCAACAGGGTACCCGGCAACGCCGCGGGCCAGGTGACGAAGGCCCCGAGCGCGGGCTCCCACTCGGCGACAAGTCGTTTCTTCCCAGGGTCCACCATTCCACGCCCAGGGGGTGCTGCGGCTCACCCTGCGGAGCGGGTCAGGCCGCGCACCCCTGGCCCCTGGCCTCAGCGCTCCTGCACGCGCCCGGTAGAGGCACGACGACGCCGCCCCACGGCCACAGGACCAGGAAGACGGCCACGCCGCGCGAGTTCGCCCCGGCCACCTACGTGAGGCCGCCGTAGGCGCCGTGCAGCGCGGCGACGACGATCGTCTCGACCACCATGACCCCCGGCGGGGCGAGACGGCCTGCATCAGGTAGCCGCGGTCCGTGATCTCCTCGGTGGAGGACTGGACGCCATGGCGCACGTGCTGCGGCGGGGGTTGAGGGTGGCCGCCGGCACCCAGGGGCCGGTCCGGAATGACAGACCTTGCTGCGGCATGGAATAAGGTCCCCGCCCGGGGCTGTTGAGACAGACATGACCACAATGAAGGCGCAGACATATCAGCAGTACGGCGACACCTCCGTGCTGGAGCTCACCGACCAGCCCATGCCCAAGGTGGGCCCCGGCGAGGTCCTGGTGAAGGTCAAGGCCGCGGGCATCAACCCGGTGGACTGGAAGGTCATGTCCGGCGGGCTGGATCCCATGATGACCGTCCAGTTCCCAGCGGCCCCCGGCTGGGACGTCGCGGGCGTCGTCGTGGGCAAGGGCTTCGACACCCCCAGCGTCTCCGAGGGCGATGAGGTGATCGCCTACGCCCGCAAGGACTGGATCCACGGCGGCACGTTTGCCCAGTACGTCTCGGTCCCCGTGCGCGCACTCGCCCCCAAGCCGAAGAGTCTTTCCTGGGAACAGGCCGGAGGGCTGCCGCTCGCGGGACTCACCGCGTACCAGGTGCTCACCCGACTGGGTCTCGCGGAGGGCAAGACCGTGCTGATCCACGCGGCCTCCGGTGGTGTGGGGAGCATGGGCGTGCAGATCGCCAAGGCGTTCGGCGCGCGGGTGATCGGCACCGCATCGACCAAGAACCACGACTACGTGCGTGAGCTCGGCGCGGAGCCCGTGGAGTACGGGGACGGTCTCGTGGAGCGCGTCAAGGAGCTTGCCCCGAACGGTGTGGACATCGTCGTGGACTTCGTGGGCGGCGTGGTGGAGGACTCCGTCGCCGTGCTCGCGGACGGCGGCCAGCACGCCTCCATCGCGGACCCCGAGGTGGAGGAGCACGGCGGGAGCTACATGTGGGTCTCTCCGGACGCAGAGCAGCTCACCGAGCTCGCTCGCCTGGCCGACGACGGCAAGCTCACCGTCCGCGTGGACCGCACCTTCCCGCTCGCGCAGCTGCCGGACGCATTCACCGCCAGCCAGGAGGGCCACGCCGTGGGCAAGATCGTGCTCACGGTCGACTGATCCGCGGAACGCCCCGGGGACGTCTCGACCTCAGCGGGGCGACTCCCGGGGCCTTTCGCGCAGGCCGGGGCCACGGAGCTCTGACCCCATCACGACGATGCCTCGTCACGGGTGGACCGTGACGAGGCATCGTCATGTGCGGGGCCGTGCGGTGTCGTCGCCCGTGGCTGCGTGGCCGGGACAGGACAGGCGCGCGGCAGCGAGGATCAACGCGGCGCCATGCGCAGGGCGCCGTCCATGCGGATGGTCTCCCCGTTGAGGTAGTCGTGCTCCACGATCATCCCCGCGAGCTGGGCGTACTCGTCCGGGCGGGCAAGGCGGTGCGGGAAGGGGACGGACTCCGCTAGGGCGCTGCGGAACTCCTCGCTCACCCGACCGAGCATGGGGGTGTCCACGATCCCGGGGGCGATCGTCATCACGCGCACCCCGCGGGAGGAGAGGTCACGCGCCGCGGCGATCGTCATCGAATGCACACCGCCCTTGGACGCGGCGTACGCGGCCTGGCCGATCTGTCCCTCGAAGGCAGCCACGGAGGCGGTGTTGATGATGACGCCGCGTTGACCAGCCTCATCCACGGGCTCCTGCGCGGTCATGACCTCCGCGGCGAGCGCGAGGACCGTGAACGTGCCCACCAGGTTGATCCGCACCACGCGCTCGAACAACGCGAGGTCGTGTACGCCGTTCTTGCCCACCACGCGCGCGGAGGTCCCGATGCCCGCGCAATTGACCACGGTGCGCAACGGCGCCACGTCCGCGGCGGTGGCCACGGCGGCCCGCACCTGGTCCTCGTCGGTGACGTCCGCGGACACGTATTGCACGCCGTTCGTCGCTTTCTCCGCCCGATTGTACGGCTCCGGTGCGCGCAGGTCGACGGGCCCCATGAGCCGGCAGGCCCCGGTCAGCGCGCGACCAGCGACGACGCCCCGGTGCGGTGCAGTAAATTTGAGGAACTAGCCACCCCCGGTTCGAGGCGCGAGCACCACCGGCGCGCCGGGCCGCCCTCCCGTGGACGGGCCGGGGATCCGCACACGTCGCAGCGAGGATCCCATGAGCGAGACCACCGCCTCAGAACACTCCGTCACGCAGCGGTTCCGCGCCGCACGGGACCAGCTGCTGCGCCTACGCACCGACCTGGACGCCGCACACCGCGAGTTCGAGTGGCCCCGGTTCGAGTATTTCAACTTCGCCCTGGACTGGTTCGACGTCCTGGGCAACGGCGAGGACGCGGACCGCGAGGCCCTCGTGATCGTGGAGGAGGACGGCACCGAAACCCGCCGCACGTACGCGCAGCTGTCCCGGCGCTCGTCGCAGCTGGCCAGATGGTTGCGCTCGCGGGGCGTGCGCCGCGGTGACCGGGTCATCCTCATGCTCGGCAACCAGGTGGAGTTGTGGGAAACCATGCTTGCGTGCACCAAACTGGGCGCACCCATGATCCCCACGGCCGTGATGCTCGGGCCCGCCGATCTGCAGGACCGCGTGGAGCGCGGCCGGGCGGCCTGGGTGGTCACGTCCCACACGAACGCCCTGAAGTTCGAGGACGTCCCCGGGGACTTCACGATCATCGAGGTTCCCGATCAGCCCGATCACCGTCCCCGTTCCGCACCGTCGGTCTTCGCGTCCTCCGCTGGGCACGACGACGCCACGCCGTCGCCCGCTGCTGCCAGCGACGACGCTGCGGGAGCGCCGGAAGCAGGGACTGCGGCGTCGTCGGGCGAGGGTGAAGAACCGAGCCCGCGGAAGATCGGGGAGCACCCCGTGATCGACTACCGGGACTCCTTCGCGGGTCCCGAGGAGTTCGAGGTGACCGAGCCCTCTCCCGCGGATGACCCGCTGCTGTTGTACTTCACCTCTGGGACCACGTCCCTGCCGAAACTCGTGGAGCACACCAACGTCACCTACCCCGTGGGTCATCTGTCCACCATGTACTGGATCGGCCTGGAACCCGGGGACGTGCACCTGAATGTGGCTTCCCCGGGGTGGGGCAAGCACGCGTGGTCGAACTTCTTCGCCCCATTCATTGCGGGTGCCACGGTGTTCCTCTACAACTACTCGCGCTTCGGCGCGGTTGCCCTGATGGACCAGATGGACCGCGAGGGCGTGACTTCCTTCTGCGCGCCGCCCACCGTGTGGCGCATGCTCATCCAGTCCGACCTGAGCCACCTGAAGAACCCGCCGCAGAAAACGGTTTCCGCCGGTGAGCCGCTGAATCCGGAAATCATCTCCCGGGTCAAGAGCGCCTGGGGCACGGACATCCGCGACGGCTACGGCCAGACCGAATCCTCGCTGCAGATCGCCAACACCCCGGGCATGCAGGTCAAACCCGGCGCCATGGGTCGCGCGCTACCCGGTTACGAGACCGTGCTCATCGACACCGCCACGGGTGAGGAACGCACCGACGAGGGCGAGTTGTGTTTGCGCCTGGATCCCCGACCCATCAGCTTGACCCCGGGGTATCACGGGGATCCGGAGAAGACCGCCGAGGCCTTCCGCAACGGCGTCTACCACACCGGTGACGTGGTGTCCCAGGATGCGGACGGGATCTTCACCTACGTGGGCCGCGCCGACGACGTGTTCAAGGCCTCCGACTACCGGCTCTCCCCGTTCGAGCTGGAGTCCGTGGTCATTGAACACCCGGCCGTGGTCGAGGTGGCCGTGGTGCCGTCACCGGACCCCATCCGGCTGGCCGTGCCCAAGGCGTACGTGGTCCTCGGCAACGGCCACGCACCGGATGCGGAAACCGCCGAGAGCATCCTGCACCACTGCCGCGTGAACCTGGCCGCGTACAAACGCGTTCGGCGACTGGAGTTCTTCGAATTACCCAAGACCATTTCGGGCAAGATTCGTCGCGTGGAACTGCGTGACCGTGAGTCCCGGTTGCATCCGGCGGCCGGTGCCGCACCAGCGGGTGAGCACGTGGAATACGCGGACACCGACTTCCCGTCGCTGCGGGGCAAGTAGCGGCGTCCGGGCGGCGGCGTCGTCCCTACTCGGGGATCCGCGCGATCGCGGAGACCTCGACCATGAACTGCTCGCGCGCCATGGGGGCGACCACCACCGTGGAAGTGGGCGGGACGTCGCCGGTGAAGTACGTCTTGCGCACCTCGCCCACCGCGACCGCGTAGTCCGCGGAGGCGAGATAGGTGGTCGTGGAGACCACGTCCTCCAGGGTGCCGCCGGCCTCAACGACCACGGCACGCAGGTTGTCGAAGACCTGCGTGGCCTGGGCGGTGATGTCGCCCTCGCCCACGTAGGAACCGTCCGGGGCGAACGCGACCATGCCGGATACGTGCAGCGTGTCCCCGTCCAGCACGCCGTACGAGTAGGCTTTGTTGTCCGCAACGTGGGAGGGCAGCACTGCGGGCATGATTCTCTGGCGGCGGGTCATGAGCACTCCTGTAGAAGACGAAAGATAAAATCGCCCCAACCCTCCCAAACCCCCGTGACGGGTGCAACATAGAGGTATCACGTTTCGTGAACCGTTCCGCAGAGGCCGTGCATCATGCCTTCCCATCCCCGTCACCGAGCACCCACTACTTCGATTGACGACGCCGCCCCGCCGGGTGAGCGCGCGGGGCACGGCGAGCGCGGCGTCGGCGGCGTCGGCGGCAGCGAAAAGTCGCGAACCGTCGAACCGGCGGACCCCGCCGAGCTGGCCGTTGACCTGCGGGGCGTGCACAAGTCCTTCGGGAAGGCGCACGTGCTCAACGGCGTGGATCTGCAGATTCCACGCGGTGTGATCGCGGGGTTCCTGGGTCCCAACGGCTCGGGAAAGTCGACGACCATTCGGATCCTGTTGGGGTTGCTGCGCGCGGACTCCGGGACCGCGACCGTGCTCGGTCGACAGGCCTGGGGTGACGCGGTGGAGGCCCATCGACACCTGGCCTATGTGCCCGGTGATGTGAACCTGTGGCCCGGGCTGACCGGTGGGGAATGCATCGACCTGCTGTGCCGGATGCGCGGTGGTACGCGACAGGGGGCGGTGGCGGAACTGACCGAGCGGTTTCAACTGGACCCCCGCAAGAAGTCGCGGGCGTATTCCAAGGGCAACCGGCAGAAGGTGGCCCTGATCGCCGCGCTCGCCTCGGATGCGCAGTTGTTGGTCCTGGACGAGCCCACCTCCGGGTTGGATCCGCTCATGGAACGTGAGTTCCAGGAGGTTGTTCGGCGGCGCCGTGCAGACGGGGTGTCTGTGCTGTTGTCCAGCCACATCCTCTCCGAGGTGGAACAGCTCTGCGACACCGTGGCCATCATCCGCGAGGGCACCGTGGTCGAGCAGGGGCGCCTGGAGGAAATGCGTCACCTCACCCGGGTGACCATTGATGTGATCACGGCCCACGATCCCGCGCTGCTCGATAACGCTATCGGCCTGCACCATCTGCAGGTGCACGAGATGGCGGAGGGCTTCCACATCACCGGCCAGGTGGAACCCACCGCCCTGCAGGATCTCCTCCCGGGCTTGCACACTCTGCACGTGCGACAACTCAACGTTGCCCCCGCTTCACTCGAAGAGTTGTTCATGCGCCACTACCGTGCGGAACCGGGCGCGCCATGACACGCGAACTGCACGGCACGGCCGCCCTGCTGCGGTTGGCCCTGAAACGTGACCGCATCCGCCTGCCCGTGTGGCTCATTGCCGTGGGGCTGCTGCTGGCCGGGGGCGGGCAAGAGCTCGCGCAAGTCTTTTCGAGCCCCGCCGAACGCCAGGTGCGCGCCACCCTCATGGGCCAACCGAGTGGCATCTTCCTGGGCGGACCCGGGTACGGCCTGGACGACTACACCGTGGGTGCCATGATGGCCAATGAATACACGTTGTTCATTGTGGTGGCCGTCGCGATCATGGCCCTGCAGATGGCCGTGCGGCACACGCGGGGCGAGGAGTCCGCAGGGCGCATCGAGTTATTGCGATCCACCCGGGTGGGGCGTCACGCAGCGCCGGCGGCGGCAACACTCATGCTGATCATCACCGCCGCCTTGATCATGGTGGTGTGCGCCGGATCGATGCTCACCCTGGAGCTGCCCGTTCGGGACAGCGTGGCCTACGGCGCGGGGATCGGCCTGCAGGTATTGGTCTTCGGCGCGGTGGGATTGCTGTGCGCGCAGTTGTCCTCCACTCCCCGCGGGGCCATGGGGCTCGGACTCGCGGTGCTGGGGGCGGCGGTGGTCGTACGCGGGGTCGGCGACATCATGGAGATGCACGGCAGTTGGATCTCGTGGTTCTCGCCCATTGCCTGGGCGATGCAGACGCGCGCCTTTGTGGAGCTACGCTGGTGGCCGCTCCTGCCGGCCGTGGGGCTCTCCCTGGTGCTCACCCTGGCCGCAATGACCCTGCAGTCGCGCCGCGACCTGGATGCCGGGCTGCTGCCGCAACGCTCCGGGCGAGCCCACGCCGTCGGATACCTGCGCGGGCCGCTGGGCCTCGGGCTCCGGCTCACCCGAACCTCCAGCCTCACATGGTTGATTGCCCTGGTGCTCCTGGCCGTGACCTACGGAACCTTGGCGCCGTCCATGCGCGATTCGTTCGGGGACCTCCCGCCGTCCTACCAGGCGCTCATGGGTGGCTCGGACCGCGCCGTTCAGGGCTATCTGGATCTCGCCATGACCACCTTGGCATGCGGTGCCGCGGCCCTCGCCGTGGCCCTGGTGTCCCGGCTCCACGGCGAGGAGACGGAAACTCGCACCGAACTGGTGTTGTCACTTCCCATCGCCCGGATGCGGTGGCTGCTGGGCTGGTGGGCACTGGCTCTTATCGTGTCCGCCACGGTCTTGTTTCTGAGCACCCTGGTCCTGGCCGCCACCACGGACGCTGTGCTCACGCTCGACTCCGTGTACTCGGATCTCCTGCTGACCTGGGCCACGTACCTTCCGTCCCTGGCCCTGCTCACGTCCATTGCCGCGCTGGTCTACGCGCTCTCACCCCGCCTCACCGTGCTCGGGTGGGTGCCGGTGCTTTTCGTGGTGGTCATCGCCATCCTGGGGCCGCTCCTGAACGTTCCGTCATGGCTTGCCGATCTCTCGCCGTTCCATCACGTGGCACGCCTGGCCACCGATTCCGTCGCCGACGCCGCTGCCCTCACCTGGGTCACGACGGCCGCCCTTCTGGCGGTCGCCCTGGCATTCGCGGCCTTCCGACGCCGCGATGTTCCGGGGCGTTGAGAAGGCCCACAGATGCGATCGTCACGGAACCCACGAGGAACGGGAACCCGCCAGATCTATTAACTTTCGATAACTTTCAAATGATAATCAATTCATGTTCTCGCAGCGCTGGGCGGTCACGCCCCTCAGAATTTTTTTGGCGGCGCTTTTCGGAGTCCTGCTTCTACTGCAGGTCATGTCCCTTCCCGGCCAGTTCGCCCACATGGCCCAGGAGTCACCGGAGATGGCGCACCTGCGGTGGCCACTGACCGCCATCACGGTGTTCTGGGTGTTGTGCGCTCAAGTGGTGGTTGTATGCACTTGGAAGTTGCTGACGCTGGTGAGCAGTGACCGCATCTTCACGCCATCCTCCGTGAAATGGGTGGACGTCATCACGTGGGCCATTACCGCGGGGTGGGCCGTGCTGCTTGGCGTGTTCCTCGTGGTGGGATTCAACGCCGACGATCCCGGGCTGCCCCTCCTGCTGTTCCTCGTTCTGACGAGCGTCACCGTGCTGGGGTTGCTCATGGTGGTGATGCGGGCGCTCCTCCGCCAGGCCACCTCTCTGCGCACCGACATGGAAGCGGTGATCTGATGCCCATCGTCGTGCGCATCGACGTGGAACTGGCCAAGCGGAAAATGAGCGTTGGCGAATTCGCGGATCGCGTGGGCCTGACCCCCGCCAACGTGGCCGTGCTCAAGAACGGTCGCGCCAAAGCGGTACGTTTCACCACGCTGGACGCCATGTGCCGCGTGCTCGACTGTCAGCCCGGGGATCTCCTCGAATGGGAGGAGGACTGACCCGTACAGCCGATTTTCATGGCCGCTGGTTCCGCAACCCGTGCGGTTCGGGCGAAACGGTGCCGCTCCCACTCATCCCCTCGTCCTGCTCACTCCGTACTGATTCCAACCGCACCACGTGATCAGCCAGCTCCGCCACGTCATCCGCGTCATGAGTGATGATTACCGCGGTCCGGTCGGTGAGCACCCGCTTGAGTACGCTCCTGATTTCCGGGCGGGCGGTAACATCCAGGGCGCTGAGAGGCTCGTCCAACAGCACCACGTCCGGCTCCGCGGCCAGCACCCTGGCAATCGCGACCCGCTGCGCCTGCCCGCCGGACAGTTCGTCCGGCCTACGCTGGGAGAACCGCTCTGCGCCGACCTCTCGCAGCCACGCCATGGCCCCCTTCCGCGCCGCCGTTCGGGACAGCCCCTTGCACCGCATCCCGAATGCCACGTTGTCCAGCACACTCAGATGCGGGAACAGCCGCGCCTCCTGCGCCATGAGTGCAACCCCCCGCTTGTGGGCCGGAACCCACAGCGTCCGCTCGTCGGCCGCCACAACAACGACACTGCGGCCGCCGACCCGCACACGTCCCGCGCTCGGGGTCAACAGGCCAGCGACCACAGCGAACACCGTGGACTTGCCCACCCCGTTGGGCCCGATCAGGGCAACGGTCCGTCCGGATTCCACGCTCAATTCGGCGGCGGTTCCTCGCTCCGCAACAACCACGTGGGCATCCAGCCCAGCTTCTCCCGCGGCCCTCGAGGAGGCACGTCCTGTTGAGCTGAGATCCGGATGGCGCGGGGCCTCCCGGTCGGTGGCTTCTCCCGCTACTTCGGCGGGCACCTCCGACCGGGTGGCGGCCCGGGCCGGAACCGCCTCACGCGCCCACCGGAAGAGCCCGGCGCGGAACCCGGCGCCGCGGCGTCGTCGGGAGGGCGCGCTGAGGCTCACCACGAGCAGCGCGACGACCACGAGCAACAACGAGAGCGCCACGGCCGTGTCCGGGTCCACCTCGCGCTGCAGGTAAATTTCCAACGGGAGGGTGCGCGTGACCCCCTCCAGACTGCCGGCGAACGTGAGCGTGGCCCCGAACTCCCCCAGGCAACGCGCAAAGGACAGCGCCGCGCCGGACAACAGCGCCGGCGCAGCCAGCGGAAGCGTGATGCGCCACAGCGTGCGGGTGGGGGACGACCCGAGGCCCGCGGCGATCTCCTCATAGCGGGTGCCCACGGTACGCAGCGCCCCTTCGAGGGACACCACCAGGAAGGGCAGCGCCACGAAGGTCTGGGCCAGGACCACCGCCGTGGTCGTGAAGGCGATATCGACGCCGAGCACCCGTAGTGACGGACCCAGCAGCCCCATGCGGCCGAACGTGTACAGCAGGGCGATACCGCCCACCACCGGCGGTAACACCAGCGGCAACAGCACCAGGGACCGGAGGAGCCCCAGACACCGGCCCTGCCAACGGGCAAGCACCAGCGCCAAGGGGCACCCCAGCGCGAGGCACAGGAGGGTGGAAACGAACGCCGTGCGCAGGGTGAGCAGCAACGCGGTGACCGATGCCTGGGAGGTCAGCAGCTCGGGCAGCCGGGCCCAGTCCACCCGCAGGAGCATGCCCAGCAGCGGCAAAAGCACCAGTAGCGCCCCGAGAGCGGCCGGGACGACCGCCCACCGGGGCGCGCTGTGGAAACCTCGGCCGATCACGGCGCGCCGAAACCGGCCTTCTGCAGGGCCTCCTCGCCCTGGGGCCCGGTGACGAACTTCTCGAACTCGGCGGCCAACTCCGCGTTCTTCGAATCCTTGAGACTGACGATCGGGTATTCATTGACGGCCTGGTCAGCCTTGGGCAGGTCTACGGTCTGGATCTTGTCCCCGGCGGACTTGGCGTCGGTCACGTAGACGATCCCGGCGTCCGCCTGACCGGAGGTCACTTTACCGAGCACGTCGCTGACGGAACCCTCCTCGCTGACGGGTTCGAGGGTCACGCCATTGGCCTTCTCAACGGTCTGGGTGGCCGAACCGCACGGCACCTCGGGGGCACACGTGACCAGCTTGACCCCGTCCTTGTGCAGGTCGTCGAAAGAGGTGATGTCAGCCGGATTATCCGTGGGTACCACAATGGTCAGCGTGTTGGTCGCGAAAATCGTGGGCTCACCGTCATTGAGCTGGGCGTCCGTCAGCTTTGTCATGTTCTTTTGGTCCGCCGATGCGAATACGTCCGCCGGCGCGCCCTCGATCAATTGCTGCGCCAGCCCGGAGGAACCGCCGTAATTGAGCGCCACCGTGGTGCCCGGGTGGGCTTCCTCGAAATCCTTGCCCAGCTGGTCGAACGTGTCCGCCAGGGATGCCGCCGCATAGACGGTCAGCGTCCGATCCCCGTCCGACGACGCTGCCGCGGACCCGCCCGCATTGCCGCCACCGCTGCTCGGGGATCCGCATCCCGCGAGAACCGCGCCCAGCACGGCGGTAATCGCGGCGGCCTTGAGAGCCTTCACCCGGCTCATCATGATTGGGCCGCGGTTTCTATCGACACCGCCGTGGCCTTGACCACGGCGGTGGCCACCGATCCGGGTTCGAGATTCAGTTCCCGAACCGCTTCGGTGCTGATCAAGGACACAATGCGATGCGGACCGCACTGCAACTCGACCTGGGACATGACGGTATCGGACACCACGGAGGTCACCAGCCCCACCAGCCGGTTGCGCGCCGAACCCGCGATCACCGCGGGATCCTTGGGATTGGTGGCCTGCTTCTTGGCCAGCTGCGCAAGCTCCAGTCCGTCCACCCCGGTGTGGCCGGACGGCCCGCTGAGTTTGGACAGGACTCCCTGATCGATCCACCGCCGAATGGTGTCATCACTGACGCCCAGGAACAGCGCGGCGTCCGCCACGCGAATGTGTGTCATGGTGCCATAATATCCGCATTTACAGACATTTGCTGCCCCGCACTCCGCACATGCGGATACAGGGCGCGGGCGACTCGCTCATTCGTGGGTGAAGTTCGCCTTGCGCTTCTCGCTGAAGGCGGTCATGCCTTCCTTCTGGTCCGCGGTCGAGAACAGGCCGTGGAACACGCGACGTTCGTACTGCACACCCTGCTGGAGCGTGGTTTCGTAGGCCGCGTTCACGGACTCCACGGCATGCTGGGCAACGGGTTTGGACAGGCCGGCAATGGTGCGAGCGACGTCGTTGGCGGTCTCCAGAAGCTGGTCTGCCGGGACCACGCGGGCCACCAGACCGGAACGTTCGGCTTCTTCCGCATCCATCTGGCGGGCGGTCAGAATCATGTCCATGGCCTTGGCCTTACCGATCGCGCGCGTCAAGCGCTGGGTGCCGCCCATTCCGGGGATGACCCCCAGATTGATCTCGGGCTGACCGAACGTGGCGGTGTCCGCGGCGATGATCAGGTCGCACATCATGGCCAATTCGCAACCACCACCCAATGCGTAACCCGCCACGGCTGCAATCTTGGGGGTGCGCAAGTGAGCGAAGGCATCCCAGGGTGAAAAGAAGTCCACGCGGTACATCTCGGCAGCCGATTTGGTAGCCATTTCCTTGATGTCAGCACCCGCGGCAAACGCCTTCTCGGAACCGGTTAGGACAATGGCGCCGATGTCCGGGTCGCGATCGAGCTCGGAGGCGGCGGTGACCACGTCATTCATGGTCTGCTCGTTCAAAGCATTGAGCGCCTTGGGCCGGTTTAAGGTGATGACGCCAACGCGGGCGTCACGGGTCACCAAAATGGTCTCGTACTCGGTGTTTTCACTCATGTGATTAGCATCTCATGCGGGCCACTGATCACCCTTGAGGAGCAGAGGGTGCAGACATGAAACGCCTGCGAAACACTGGGGAGTTACCATATCCGCATGCGTGAATTGCAGGCTCAGATCATTTCCGAACTCGGTGTGAAACCGCAGATCGACCCCGCTACGGAAGTGGAACGCCGAGTGGATTTCCTGTGTGATTATTTCAGGGCCGCCCGCGCGCGAGGCTTCGTTCTGGGGATCAGCGGCGGCGTGGACTCCACGTTGGCCGGCAAGCTGGCCCAGCTGGCCGTGACGAGACTTCGAGCCGACGGTGAGGACGCCCAGTTCGTGGCCATGCGTCTGCCCCACGGCGTCCAGTACGACGAGGACGATGCCCAGGCCGCTCTCGCCTTCATTGCACCGGACCGCACGATCACCTTTGACGTCGCTCCGGCCGTACGTGGTTTCGAGGAGGCTTACGAACCGGCCACCGGATCAAAGCTGACCGATTTCACGCGAGGCAACACCAAGGCGAGGGTGCGTATGACGGCCCAGTACGCCGTCGGCGGGGACAACAACCTGCTGGTGATCGGCACGGATCACGCCGCGGAATCCGTCACGGGATTCTTCACGAAATTCGGCGACGGCGGCGCGGACCTGTTGCCGTTGGGCGGCCTGAACAAACGTCAGAACCGCCAATTGCTCGGATACCTGCGGGCCCCGGAATTGTTGATCTCCAAGGCGCCCACCGCGGACCTGCTCGATGACAATCCGGGTCGCACGGACGAGGACGAACTGGGATTGACCTACGACGACATCGACGACTACCTGGAGGGTCAGGAGATTACCGCCGAGGTCGCGCAGCAGCTGGAAACCATCTTCCTGAGATCACGCCACAAGCGCACCGTGCCCGTGACCCCGGCCGATGACTGGTGGCGTTCCGAGTAACCTCCCGGGGCGTTCCGGCTGGGTGGCTGGCCGCGGTTAGAGGATCGGTCGCAGCGGAATCAACACCGTCTCCGCAAAGCGCGCCATGGGGTGACGATCACGCCAGCGCGGGGAGCTGAGGATCTCGCAGTGCTCGGAGTCGGCTTCGAAGACCTTCTCCATTTCCGCCGCGAAATCCGGGTCCACGATCTCCACGTTGGTCTCGTAATTGAACGACAGTGATAAACGGTCGATGTTGGCGGTGCCCACGGTGGACCACTCGCCGTCGATCGTCGCGGTTTTTGCGTGAATCATGGCCGCCGCGTACAGCAGGATGGTGATGTCCGCGTCCAGCAGCTGGCCGTAGAAGCCACGGGACACCCAGTCCGCCAGGATGTGGTTGGAGTCCTTGGGAACCATCACGCGGACGTCCACACCACGCTTGGACGCATCCACCAAAGCATCGAGAATCTGCTGGTCGGGAATGAAATACGGTGTGGTGATCCAGATATGATCCGTGGCGCGTTCGATGGCGCTCATGTACAGGTACCGGATCGGATACACGAGCTGCACCGGCAGGTTGGCAGCAACCCGAACCTCTGGGTCCCAGTTCTGCGGGGGCACCCACTCGATCTGTTCGCGCGGGTGCCGGTCCTCGTTCCACACCTGGGCAATGGAGTTCCGCAGTCCCCACACGGCCGGGCCCACCTCACGCACGTGGGTGTCCCGCCACTGACTGGCGTACAGGGAACCGATGTTGTAGCCACCCACGAAACCGATGTTGTCGTCCACGACCAGGATCTTGGAATGATTGACCCCGGTGTAACGCAGCGGGCCCCGCCACCATTTACGTCGGACGGCCGGCATCCGGAAGACATTGACCTTGTCCGAGAACCGATAGAAGGAATTGGGGATCACCAGGTTGGCGAACCCGTCATAAATGACGAAGACGGCCACCCCCCGTTCGGCAGCGGCGTTGAGAGCATCGAGGAACCGCTGGCCCACTTCATCGTTTTTCCAGATGAAGGTTTCCATGTGGATGGATGTCTGGGCGCCGTCAATGGCTTTGAGCTGGTCCTCGTAGAGAGCCTCACCCGACGTGTAAATGCTCAGCTCGGAGTCTTGCACCTGGGCGGTAAAGGTGCCCGGGCGAGGAGCATCACGGACCTTACGGTTCCTGTGTTTCCACCAGTCCAGGCCTGCCAGAGAGGCGATCACCGCGGCCTGCGCCCCCACAAGTGCGGCAGCACCGGCCCCGGCAGCTTTGAGCAGCATCCGCCGATGCCTGATTTCCATCACCACATGCATGAGGTCCATACGAACACCCTACTGGCCTGCGCGGCGCGTGAGCCGGTCAACCCGATTACCCTCAACCCGGAATCGTGTAACGCCACACTTGAGCTGGCCAAACGAAATCCGAAGCCGTTACAGTGGGGGACAGAAGGAATCATCAGCTTGCTTACTTTTGAGTAAATTCCGCGCAGTTGACCCCTGACGAAAGGACTTCAGTCATGTCCAGTAGCACCCCGTCCAGCCCCGCCCCCGGCACATCTGCGACCACGTCTTCGCATGCCGTGGATCACCAGTCCGACTCCCACACTTCCCAGCACAACAAGCCGTCGTGGAAGGATGACGTGCTGGGTGATCGCCGAGCAGGTGATGTGAAAAACATTTCCTGGGGAGCGGTCATCGCGGGTGTGGTGACGTTCCTCGCCCTGACCATCCTGTTGTCGTTGATTACCGCGGCCCTCGGCCTGGGCATGGCCGACCTGAACTCCGCCAACCCCGGTGAGGGAGTCGGGGTCGCCACCGGCATTTCCTCGATCATCACACTGGTACTGGCTCTTGCCGGCGGCGGTTACGTGGCCGGGCTGTTGGCCGGCCGCGCCGGGCTCATCCACGGGTTCCTAACCTGGGCCACCTCCCTGCTCACCGCCCTGGTTCTGGCCAGTGTGCTGGTGGGCAATGCCCTGGGTGCTGTCGGCGGGCTGATCGGCTCCGCCGCGTCCACGGTGACCGATACCGCCGCGCAGAATCCCGAGGCCGCCGCCTCCGTGGCGCCCGACGTCAGCGAGGAAGAAGCCAGCCAGGCCGGCGAGCAGGCCGGTGCGGCTATTGAGTCGGCCGCCCCGCAGGCCGAACAAGCCGCAAGCACCGCCTCCTCCGGCGCCATTTGGGGCTTTGTGGGCCTGCTGCTCGGGGCCATCATCGCCTCGATCGCCGGGCTCTTCGGCTCTCGCTCCGTGGCGGGCGAGCGCTCGGATGACAGCCGGGTGCGCACCTCGCGTTCCTGACCTGCCGTTACATCGGTCGGCGTACAAGTCCGCAACCGGATAGCCCCGCCCCGCAGACATGCCGGGCGGGGCTATCCCGTGCATGGGGGTGGATCATCGTGGCTGGTGGGGCTCACGGAATCACCCGGTTATTTTCTCGAGTGCGCCGTTGCTCGCTACGGTGGTGTCATGAGAATTGCCACGTGGAACGTCAACTCCATCCGAGCCCGCGCCGATCGCATCGAAGCGTGGCTGGACCGTTCGGACGTGGATGTGTTGGCCATCCAGGAAACCAAGGCCAAGGACGAGAATTTCCCGTGGGAACTGTTCGAGTTCGCCGGGTACGAGGTCGCCCATTTCGGACTGAACCAGTGGAACGGTGTGGCCATTGCCTCTCGCGTGGGGCTCAAGGACGTGGAGCGCACGTTCCCCGGCCAGCCCGAGTTCGGCAAGGGTCAGCAGGAGCCCATCCAGGAGGCCCGCGCCATCGCCGCAACCTGCGGTGGTGTGCGCGTGTGGTCACTGTACGTACCCAACGGCCGCGGCCTGGACGACCCGCACATGGCCTACAAACTCGAGTGGTTGCGCGTGCTCAAGGACCACGCCACGCAATGGGTTGCAGACGATCCGCAGGGGGAGATCGCATTGGTGGGTGATTGGAACGTGGCCCCGCAGGACGAGGACGTGTGGGACATCCAGTACTTCAAGGAGAACGGTTTCACCCACGTTTCGGACGGCGAGCGTGCGGCGTTCAACGCGTTCATTGACGACGCCGGCTTCGTGGACGTGGTCCGCCCCCGCCACCCCGGACCCGGGGTGTACACCTACTGGGATTACACGCAGCTGCGTTTCCCCAAGAAGGAAGGCATGCGCATCGATTTCCAACTGTGCTCCCCGGCCCTTGCCTCGCGCGTTACGGACGCGTGGATCGACCGTGAGGAGCGCAAAGGCAAGGGCGCCTCGGATCACGCGCCCGTGGTCATCGAGATCGGCTGACCCATGGCACTGGTGAACGTGGGCAGGGCGTTCCGGGGGATCATTGGGCCTCCCATGCGTTTCGCCCTGCGGATCTACGTGCCGCAGGAGGAGCTCGACGCCGAGTACGCCCCCGCCATCCCTCGCGCCCTGGATCCTCTGACGGGCGGGGTCAACGAACTCACCGAACAGCTGACCCGCCTCACCGACACTTCCCATTCGCCGCTACCACCCGCGCGCGAACCCCTGTGGACCATCCCGTTCTCCACGGCTCCTCTCGCCGAAGAGCGCTTTGTGGGTGGCGTGGGTGACTTCCCGGTCTTCCACGCACCCCAGCGTTTGCGACGCTCCCTCCGCTTGTTCTCGGATGCCACCCTGAACGACGGCGCTCAGCTCCTCCCGCTTCTGGTTCCGGAAAAGCAGGTGCGCGACGCCGCCCGGAAGATTTCCGGGGAACTGTTCGAACCGCTGTACACCCGCGAATCCGCGTACGTGGTCCCCCTGGCCTGGTTCTCGGCGTTCACCATAGAGGATCGGGTGGTCACTGTGCACGAGGGCCATGAACTCCACCGGCTGATCACCCCGGCGCATACCGCCGCGCGGCGTGTCATTCACGGGGCGCAGATCGTCGAGGACGCCGCGTTGGTTTCTGCCGGTCCGAATGCCGAGGCACTGTCCGAGGAAGCACAACAGGCCAAAGCGTTCGCCGATGATCTGACTCGTTTGGGTCGCTGGCTCGGCACATTCAGCCCCGCTTCACTCGTGAGCCTGGACTACGGCTCCTTGGCCGACCGGATTCAGCCCGACGAGAGTCCACGCGACATGGCCGACGCCCTGGAACTCTTGCGCGACAACGACCAAGGCGCCGCCACAGCGGCCCTGCGGCGGATCTTCCGGCGGTGGTCTCCGTTGGCGCACCTGCAGGCGGCGAATTAGGTAATGCTTTAGCTGGCCTGTCGGTCTCAGGTGAGGCAAAGACAGTGGCCGAATCTGGTGTGAGGAAGATGTCCAAATCCGGCACTTTTCGCGCAGGTTCCTCCCCTGAGACATCACACCCCTGAGACTTCCCTGCTGCGTACTTAAAACACAAGCCATTCCGTCAGAATGCGACACACCGCGAGGACGTCGCGCGGCGCACGCGCTCAACCCACTTCCGTCTCCGGCCGGGATCCTTGAGATCGTCCTTGACCAGCAGCGTGACATCCCACCCGCTGTCGCGCAGGAGCGCGAATCGGTACATCTCGTCCCGGTACTGGTCCACTTCATCCGCATGAACCCGGCCGTTGTACTCGACTGCCACCTTGAATTCCGGCCATGCCAGGTCCAGGTAAAACGTCCGTCCATTGACCTTCACCGGGTAGTTGAGCTGAGGCGGTGGCAGTCCTTCATGCAGTGCAATCATGCGCGTCAGGGTTTCCATGGCCGAGAAGCATGACTCCTGGGACTCTCGCAATGCTTTTCGCACAGCATTCACGGCGAGCGAATGCGGCGGTAAATGACTTAAGCACTCCTCGATCACAGCTCTCGGAAGTTCGGCCGTGACCCCCGTACCGGGGATGGTGAATTGCCAGGACATCATTGCGTCCAGACAGGCGACAATGCGCCAGTGCGACAGCCGAGGGGCAACAACCACCAGCGCCTCCACCGGATGTGCAATCCTGCTGTCCCAGGGGCCCGCAAAAGTACCCAGCCCCAGCGACTTGGAGAACTTGATTCCCTCGGCAACGCTTTGGATTCGTCCACCTGACCAGCACAAATGGGCCGACTCTCGTTCCCCCGAAAAGTTCTGCATGATCCGTGGACAGGGCATCCTGAGTGACTGATGCACCCAATGCTCGGTGTACCCCACGGGTATCCTCAGGATGTCCAGGGCGTTGAACCCGGTCACGGCGAGCGTGGAACCCGGAGCACCTAAATGCTGTTGCAACAGCAATGCCCGCTCCACCGGAGTGAGCGGCGCGGGATGGACGGCCCACAGTCCCCTGGTCACTCGCTGCATCCCCGCATGAGCTATCAACTGCGAGGCACGTTTGCCCGTTTCGACCGTGCGCAGCACCACCGGACGGGCCCCGAGCTTCAGGGGTTGTTGTTGAAACAGCATGCTCGGACTCTAGAGAACCGGGCCTGCACGGGCCGGGAGTTGTCCACAGTCACTGGTCCGGTGGCCCTCCACAGGGCCCATGGTTCCTCGGCCAGAGGCGCATGGGAGGAAAGTGCAGCCCCGCAGCCTGGTGGGAGGAAGATGTCCAAATCCGGGCCACTTTACGCATTTTCCTCCCTGGAGCTTCACGGCTGCGATTCCCTCACCTCAGATTTCCCCGTATCCCGCATGCTGACTAGCGTTAAGGGGTGTCTGATGAATCAGTGACCCCGCGTCAACAGTCCGGTACCGAGTGGTGGCGGGACGCCGTGATCTACCAGGTGTATCCGCGCTCCTTCAAGGACTCCAACGGAGACGGGATGGGCGACCTGGGCGGTGTGACCGAAAAACTGCCCTACCTCAAGCAGCTGGGCGTGGATGCGGTGTGGTTGTCCCCCTTCTACCTGTCTCCGCAGCATGACGCCGGGTACGACGTGGCCGATTACCGCACCATTGACCCGCGGTTCGGCACTCTTGACGACTTCGATCGGATGCGCGATGAAGCCCATGATCTGGGCCTGAAACTCATTGTGGATCTCGTGCCCAACCACACCTCCGAGGATCACGAATGGTTCCGAGCCGCGCTCTCTTCTCCGAGAGGTTCCGCAGAGCGTGCCCGCTACATGTTCCGCGAAGGTAAGGGTGTGAACGGCGAACTGCCCCCGAACAACTGGAAGTCGCTTTTCGGCGGTCCCGCGTGGTCTCGCATTGCAGACGGCCAGTGGTACCTGCACCTCTTCGACTCGTCCCAACCGGATCTGAACTGGGAGAACCCGCAGGTGTGGGAGGAGTTCCGCAGCGTGCTCCGGTTCTGGCTGGACCGCGGTGTGGACGGGTTCCGCGTGGATGTCGCTCACGGCATGGTCAAGGCGGAAGGCCTACCCGACTGGGACGAGCAGGTGCACATGGTCGAGGGCACTGATGTGGATGAGCAGGGCCAGTCCGAGAAGACCATGGACACCGGCCCCTACTTCGACCAGGACGGCGTGCACGAGATCTACCGCGACTGGAATCGGGTGCTGGCCGAGTACCCTGGCGAGCGCATGCTCGTGGTGGAGGCGTGGATCGGCCCGGCGGAGCGGCTGGCCTTGTACGTCCGCCCGGACGAGGCGCAGCAGGCGTTCAACTTCGACTTCCTGGTTGCGGGCTGGCATCGCGACCGCATGCGCAATGCCATCACGGAAGCTCTGCGCGTCAACCGGGCGGTGGGCGCGCCGTCCACCTGGGTGCTCTCCAATCACGACACCGTCCGTCATACCTCACGCTACGGGCTGGGTTCCCGCACCGCCTACCCCAATGGAATCGGCGCGGAGGACGAGCAGCCCGACGCCGATCTGGGCCTGCGCCGCGCCCGCGCCGCCGCGCTCGTGGAACTGTCCCTCCCCGGTTCCGCATACGTGTACCAGGGCGATGAGCTGGGACTGCCGGAGCACACCACTCTGGACGCAGAGAGCCGCCAGGATCCCACCTTCTTCCGCACCGAGGGCAAGGAGCTGGGTCGCGACGGCGCTCGCGTCCCCCTGCCCTGGTCCCCCATGGGTAACGGGTTGGGCTTCGGCCCGGACCCGTGGTTGCCGCAGCCGGTGAGCTTCGAGAGCATCACGGTGGATCACCAGCTGGGGAACCCGCAGTCCGTGCTGAACCTGTACAAGAACGCGCTGCGCATCCGGCAGCAGCTGGGTCTGGGTCGCGCGGAGTTCACGTGGGATCCCCTGAGTGAGCGGGATTCGCAAGTCCTGGCCTACCATCTCACTACGGAGTCCGGGGAGACAGTTCTGGTCGCGGCCAACGCCGGCGATGAGGCCGTGGAGATCCCCGAGCTGAGCAGCGGTGAACTGTTGCTTACCAGTGGCCAGAGTGCCGCGATGGCCGGGAAGCTCGCCGTGGATCACACAGTCTGGATCAAACTCTAGCGAGCGACCGCTGGGCCGTACGGAATAAGTGCGGCCCAGCGCACGTCCTGGACCTTACTTTTCCGGCAACGCTGCCGAGCACTGGGTGGAGATCCAGTCCTTGACGGGTTGCAGCGCCCGTTGGATCTGGGCGGCCTCCTGGGGCTGCAGGGTCTCGCCGGCGTTGTTGAGGAGCTGGACGGCGTCGTCGAAAGCGGGGAGAACTGGCTCCGGCAACCGGTCGCGGTGCGATTCGAGGGAGGCGGTGGCCTGAGCGACCACGGACGAGTCCTGGCCGGGTCCGGCGGTGGCGTCTGTGGATCGGTCGGTGGTCATGGGCAGGACCACCAGGCCGGTGTAGACCTCGACCACGTCCAGGCACGTGCCGGTGCCGGTGGTTTGGCCGGTGCCCGCGGGGGCCTGTGACCCGTTGTTCTGCTGGGGAATTTCGCTGGGCGCCTCGAAGGTGGCGGGCCCCTCCGCGCTGGAGGAGCACCCGGTCAGGGCAAGCAACAAACCCGAAGCGGCCGCTGCGGTCGCAACTCGTTTCAAGGTCAAGAGGTTCACCCGCCGTCCGCCCATGAGGTGCAGCCCAACCGGCCAGAAGCTCGGGGCGTGCACGGTGATCGATACGTCTCCAACCTAAGCCGCCAACCTCCGTAACGGCTGGAGAGTTTCCGCGTCCCCGCCCAGTGGTCCATCCGTGAAAACAAGTGGATCAGTGAGCCTGGGCGGATTCCCAACCGCGGACGATCAGCTCGCGCAGCACGTCCTGGTCCACGGCGTCCAACCTGGTCAGGTAGACGCACCCCGTCCCGCGACGGTGCGGACCGAGGTGATCGAGGAGGTCTTGCGCGCCATCGCCATCCTGCAGCCCGTAGAGGGAGATCGCGGCCTTGCGCGGCGCGAATCCCATGCGCGCGGTGTCCCCCTCGCGACCGGTCTCATGGCGGTAGTGCAGGTGGCCGTAGCCAACGATCGACGGGCCCCACATGACGGGCTCGACACCGGTGGCCTCGTGGAAGATCTCAAGCAATGCCCTGCCCTGCTCCACCCGTCGTGGCCAGGGCAGGGACTCGATCCAGTCCTTCGGAGACTGCCCGGTCGGCTTGGTCTTGAGGTCCGCCTCGGTCGTTGTGGTCGTGAATTCCGGGGCGACGACGCCGCTCATCGCTTCCAGCCCCCGCTCACCCAACGCATCATTGAGCCGGTTCAGGCCCTTCAGTCCTACACCGTGCAACGCGAGCAATTCGTGGAAGTCCGCTCCGGCCAGCTCTTCGAGCTCGGTGATACCCCGTTCTGCCAGCGCCCGACGCAGCGGCGCCCCAGTGCCTTTGATCTCCGTGAGCGCGGTCATGGGACCAGAGTAGATGCACACGAGGATCCTGAACATCGGCACGCGCAGAGCCCGAGCAGCCTGCACTCAGGCGCTCTGGCGCATTGCACAACATTGCCGGAGACCACCGTTCAGTTGTTGCTCATCGCGGGGACCTAAGATCAGAGCACCCAGCACCGCTTTCGACTGATCCCCGAAAGGACCGGGTCTGAACATGTTTCATGACCAAAGCGTCATTTTTATCGACGCGGGCTTCTTGCTGTCCGCCGGTAGTTCCACCGTGACCGGAACATCCCTGCGCGCTGCCACCCGGGTGGATGCCGAGCAGCTCATCACGGGCATCGTCAGCATCACCCGCGACAACTGCAACCTGGACCCGCTGCGCATTTATTGGTACGACGCTTCCCGGGACGGCGTGCTCAGCGACTGGCACAAGAAGATCTCACTCCTCGACGACGTCAAGGTGAGGCTCGGTCGCATTGGCGTGAACGGGCAGCAGAAGGGCGTGGACCTGCGACTGGGTCTGGACCTGGTCGAGGTGGCCCGCAATGGCTCCGCCAAGGTCGCCTACCTGCTCAGCGGCGATGACGATCTGGCAGAAGCCGTCGAGGCCGCCCAGGACCTGGGCATGAAAGTGGTGCTGCTGGCGCTGGAGGACAAGAACCGGTATCTGGGCATCAAGTCCGTGGCTGAGCATTTGGCGTACAAAGTGGATCGCATCCTCGTGCTGCCACAGGAACTCATCCACTCGACCTTCACGCCGGCCGCTGTGACCCCGGCGACCCTGGCGGGTAAGAAGACCGCGCTCATCACGGTCAAAGAACCGGACATCGATCTTCCTCATTTGTTCGCGGTGGCAGAGGAGGTGGCTGAACGTCTAGCCCGCAATTGGTACCAAACGACCCCGCTGTCCGAAGTGCAGTCCGTTCTGGAAGATCGCCCCGTCCTCCCGGCAGAGATCGATTCAACCCTGCTGCGGGACTGCGCGGCGCGTATCGGCGAGGCCGATACCGATCTGCAGTCCGTGCGGAAGCATCTGCGCAAGTGCTTCTGGGACACCATCGACGTCCTGGCCTAAGTTGCACGGTGCTCTACTCTGAAACCTGTGAGTCACGAGCCAGCAGTTTCAGATTCCTCCGCGGATGACCCCGGAATCGCATGGGGATCCTTCGCGCGTAATGCCGCGCTGATCATGGTGGCCGTCATCATGCTGTGGTTGTTCTTCAACGTGCACCTACCGCCGGCCGATCAATTGCAGGAACAGCTTGAGGGCTACGGGTGGGTGAGCTGGCTGGTGTTCATCGGCCTTTACGCGGTCGTGGCGCTGACCCCTATACCAGTGACCATCATGGCGGTGGCCGGTGGGCTGATCTTCGGAGTGGTACTGGGCAGCCTGTTTTCCGTGATCGGTGTGTTGATCGGCTCGTGGGGTGCCTATTGGCTGGCCCGGGCGCTAGGCACCGATGCGGTGCGCACGGTGCTCGGCAAGTACAGCGAGAAAATTGAAGCCCGATTGGACGGCGCAGGCTTCGAGGCCGTGTGCACCCTGCGGCTCGTTCCCGGCATTCCATATTGGCCGGTCAATTACGGCAGCGGAGCTTTTGGCATCACGCAGCGGGATTTCCTGGGAGCCAGCGTGATCGCGGTGATCCCCGGGCAGGTGTCGCTCGTGGCGTTGGGGGCGTTCGTCGCGGACCCCACGTTCTTCCACGGCACCGTGGTGGTTCTGTCATGGATCGTGGTGCTGGTCATGACCGTGTGGGCGTACAAACGCTGGAAAGCTGCGCGGCAGTAGGTTTTCACGCGAATTCGATCCGAAATGGGAAGAACCCCCGCGTGTAGAAGCCACGCGAGGGTTCAGTGGCTCCGACCGGCGTCGATCCGGTGACCTTACGATTTAGAGATCCCCGCTTTCAACGGTTTCTGCGGAGTACCATGAGCTTCGATCATGCCTGGTCAGAGCTCGAATCTGATGTCAGGCTCTACTGCGCTCTGTCGCTGAATCTGCGGAGTAGATGCGGGATTTTAAGGCAGTCCCAGTCGAGGCGCTCGGTCCGGTGGCAGGCCCTGCCGTGTCAGTGCCGCATCGCATACTGAGCACATGGTCAAGAAGGTTACTCCCGCGCAGCTCAGAGCCGCGACGAACACGGCGCAGCGCCAGCAGAAGCAGGCGATCGACAAGTACAACCGCGAGGCTCGGCGATATAATGCGGCGGCCAAGTAGGCAGTGAACGACTACAACCGCGAGGTTCGTGCGTACAACTCCAAGGCTCGCGCTCACAACGCCGAGGTCAGGAACCAGCGCCGGCGTCTCGACCAGGAGCTCCGCCGACTCAACTCGCGACCGGCGGCGAGGACCTTCGTCACCTATCGGTCGTCGGTCGAGACCCTCGCGAGCACGTACACCGAGACTGAGGAGAGCCTGGTCGGTCGAACAATCACTCCGGCCGGCCGCAGCCTCCTCGACCGCGGCAGCGAGGAGGCTGCGAACAGTGCCTACCTGCTCAACGCAATGTACGGCGGCGGCGCGACCGAAGACGACCCGACCGAGGACGAGCTCCGCGGCCCAAGCATGCAGGCCGAGCTGGCAGCATTCGGGCAGGACCTCATCGACCGATGGACAGGCGCGCTGTTCTCCCTCAGCCCCAGCAACCCCGACGCCGCACGTCACTTCTGCACCAGCGCCCGCGAAGTGCTCATCGCGATGATAGATGGTGCAGCACCGGACTCAAGTGTTGTCGAGGCCGACCCCTCCTGCGACCGGACCGACAAGAGAGTGCCGACCCGCCGGGCCAAGGTCGGCTTCCTCCTGCGGCGCAAGGGCATCGACGAGGGGGCCCTCGAGGATCTCGTCGAGGAGGACATGGACAACGTGCTCGGGCTGTTCCGCGAGTTCAATAATGGCACTCACAGTCATGCCGGCCGGTTCACGATCACGCAGCTGAACGTTCTGCGCATTCGGGTCGAGTCGGCAGTCGGCTTCATCCACACCCTCTGCATGGTCTGAACCTCAGCTGCGAGACCAGGCAGGTCAGCCTCTGCATCGACGGTGCGAACCGATCGGCGAGAACAGCTCGTTCTCCGCCGACACGAGGCGAGCGTATTCGATTGCGAAGCACGAATCGATGTAAAGTCCTTGATACAAGACGTGAGATGGGGGCGGGTCAGATGGGCAAGGCCGAGTCGTCGGTCGCAGTTGCGACGTCTCCGTGGGCCAGCACTGTCACGCCTGAGGTGAGCCGAGGCATGAGAGCCATCGCGGAACTCGATGACGACGCATCCTGCCCGCGACACGATTCCCTAATTCGGCTGACCTCCTACCGACGGACGATCACCATGAGCAACTCTGACGCGGACCGCCTCCCAGTGAAGTCGCGGCACCGCGTCAAGACCTACGGCGAGGTCTTCACGCCTCGCTCGATGGTCGACCAGATGCTCGATCTGATCAGCGACGATCTCGAACGTGACGAGAGCTTCGTGGACAAGACGTTCCTCGAGCCGGCGGCTGGGGACGGCAATTTCCTGGTCGCGATCCTGCAACGCAAGCTCGCCGCGATCGAGGATCGGTTTGACTCGTCACTCTGGCCACGGGAGTCCTTATTCGCTCTGGCGTCGATCTATGCAATCGAACTGCTTGAAGACAACCACCGCGACGCGCAGGCTGCGCTGGTGACCGAGTTCGCGAAGTTCCACGCTTCGCATGGCACTGCCTGCTCGCCGCGCACTGACCTCTACCGAGCGGCGGCCTTCCTCATGGAGATGAACATCCTGCGCGGCAACACACTGACTGGTCGCACCCCCGGCGGCGACGAGATCGAGTTCTCCTGGTGGACCCGCCAGACAGGCGACCCGTCGATGGTCAAGAGAGAGCCATTCACCCTCAACTCGCTGCGAGATGAAGGCGCATTCGACTTCACGGTGTACGCCTCGTACGAACCGTGCCAGATCAATCACGTTCACAGGAAAGCGAGCGCGGATGCCTAGCCCGAAGATCAGTACATTCCGGGAGATCACGCCGCAGATCTACTCATGGAGCACGACCGACCTGCCCAAGTACGACGGCTGGGAGAAGATCGGATACACGGAGCAGGAAGGCGGCGCACGGGCGCGCATCGCTCAGCAGGCTTCGCAGTTGTCGATCAGCAAGACGATCGAGTGGGTCTTCAAAGCGACGTACATGACACCTGATGGTGGGCGCTTCACCGATCATGACTTCCATGCCTACCTTAAGCAGCAGGGCATCCAGCGCGACGGCGTCCCGGCGACCGAAGACCGCCCCAAACGGACCGAGTGGCACCGCTTCGACGGTGCTTCGAAGAACTCGCGCGAGTACTTCCTCGACTTCGCTTCAGGCAATATCGAAGTCGACAGCTCCGGTGTCGTGGAGCAGGACTACGAGCTCCGCCCGGAGCAGAAGGCAGCCGTCGCCCAGGCGCTAAAGGCGTTCGGGGGCGGCAAGGACGAGGTGCTGTGGAACGCTAAACCGCGTTTCGGCAAGACCCTCACGGCCTACGACCTCATGAGCAAGCTCGACGCGCGCCGGGTGCTCATCGTGACCAACCGTCCGGCGATCGCGAACTCGTGGCTCGAAGACTTCCTGCGCTTCATCGGCCACCAGACGACTTACCGCTTCGTCTCCGAGTCCCCGTCGCTGTACGGCCGCCCGACGATGACCAGGCAGCAGTGGTCATCGTACGTCTCACACACGAGCGACGAGGATCCGCGCATCGTCGAGTTCCTCTCGTTGCAGGACCTCAAGGGGTCGGTGTACTTCGGAGGCGGCTACGAGAAGCTCGGCCACATCGCGAAGTGCGACTGGGACCTGCTTGTCATCGACGAGGCACACGAGGGTGTCGACACGACGAAGACCGATGTCGCCTTCGACCAGATCACTCGCAAGTGGACACTGCACCTGTCGGGCACGCCATTCAAGGCCCTCGCCTCAGGAAGGTTCGACCAGGACCAGATCTTCAACTGGACGTACGAAGACGAGCAGACGGCGCGTACCGAGTGGGACGACGAGAGCCAGGAGAACCCCTATGAGGCACTCCCCACGCTCAACCTCCTGACCTACCAGGTCTCCCGGATGATCAGCGACCGCCTCGCCGAGGGGGTAGCGATCGCCGAGAACGAGGCGAACATCGACTACGCCTTCGATCTCGGCGAGTTCTTCCGCACGAAGGACAACGGGTTCTTCGAGCACGAGGCAGACGTGCAGGCGTTCCTCGATCGGCTGTCCGTGAATGAGAAGTACCCCTTCTCGACCCCGGAGCTACGCGACGAGATCCGGCACTCGTTCTGGCTGCTGGACCGTGTGGCCTCGGCGAAGGCGCTGCAGCGCATGCTGAACAAGCACCCGGTGTTCAAGGACTACACGGTCGTCCTGGCTGCCGGAGATGGGCGTGGCGCGGACGATGACAGCGACCTCGTGGCCTCGAAAGCGTCCCTGGCGAAGGTCCGCGAGGCCATTGCCGAGGCCGAGAAATTTGGCGGCAGGACAATCACGCTCTCGGTCGGTCAGCTCACCACTGGTGTGACGGTGCCCGAGTGGACAGCGGTTGTCATGCTCTCGAACGTGACGTCTCCGGCGTTGTACATGCAGGCGGCGTTCCGGGCGCAGAACCCATGCACCTTTGAACGCGGCGACAAGGTCTTCCAGAAGAAGAATGCCTACATCTTCGACTTCGCCCCCGAGCGCACGCTCACCATTTTCGACGAGTTCGCGAACAACCTCCACCCGAACCCCTCGGGGGAGCCGGCCCAACGGCAGCAGAACATCCGGACGCTGCTGAACTTCTTCCCCGTGATCGGCGAGGATGCAGAGGGACGGATGGTCGAGCTCGACGCCTCGCAGGTTCTCACCTTCCCGAAGGTGTTCAAGGCTCGCGAGGTCGTGCGCCGCGGGTTCCTCTCAAACCTGCTGTTCGCCAACGTCGCCGGGATCTTCCGCCACTCCGAACACGTCAAAAAGATCCTCGACAAGCTTCCGACCGCTGAACAAGGCAAGCTCAAGAAGAAGGAGCTTGACCTTCCGGAGCCTATGCCGAACGTGGACCGCGATGGCAACGCCGAGGTCGACCTCAAGACCGTCATCAACCCGAAAGTCGCTGAGCTGGGCGCTCCCGTGTGGGGCGTTGAGGACATCCCGACGACTGACCCGCAGGCCCCTGCGGCAGAGGTGGCAAAGAAACTCGCGAAGCTCGCGACCGAGAAGACGCGCGATACCCGGGACAAACTGCAGGCCGAGTACGGCCTGACGAAGAAGCAAGTCGAGCGTGACGAGCGGGCCACCGAAGCAGAGGTTGTGCGCAGGTACGAGCGAGTGCGTGTTGAGCACGAGATCGCCTCGAAGCATCTCTCCGACGAGATGGCCGAGGCCGCCACCGAGTCCGACGCTGCGGCGATCGCCGCGAAGAAGACCGAGCAGGAGAAGGCCTTCCACGAGAGCGTCGCCAAGATTCTTACGGAGACGACCGAATCGATCACCGAAACGGTCGTCGTGCGAGAGGAGAAGAAGAAGGAACAGAAGCGCGCCGACCAGACTATGGATGACGCACGTTCTCACTTGCGCGGGTTCGCTCGAACTATCCCGATGTTCCTCATGGCTTACGGTGACCGGGACACTCGCTTGTCAAACTTCGACGACTACACCCCCGACGACGTGTTCGAAGAGATCACCGGCATCAGCGAGGCGGAGTTCTGCCTTTTACGCGACGGTCAGGAGGTTGCGGAGGAGGACGGTATGATCACCAGGATTCCTGGGCTCTTCGACGAGTCGGTTTTCGACCAGTCGATCCAGGAGTTCCTCGACAAGAAGGAAGCCCTCGCCGACTACTTCGACGACGCGCAGACGGAGAACATCTTCGCCTATATCCCGCACCAGAAGACTTCACTCGTCTTCACTCCGCAGTCGGTCGTTAAGCAGATGGTCGACATTCTCGAGACCGAAAACCCTGGCATCTTCAAGGACCCCGAGAAGACCTTAGCCGACTTGTTCTCGACCGCCGGGCTGTTCCTGATGGAGCTCGTGCGCCGTCTGGACACCGGCCTCGTCGACCGAATCCCCGATCAGGAGGAGCGGCTCAAGCACATCCTCACCTCGCAACTGTTCGAGATGAGCCACAACAAGATCCTCCACGAGATCACCCTCGAGGCGGTCTCCGGCGGAGTGCCCAAGCGCAAGCGGTGGCTTGAGGAGTCCGGCCATTACAGGGTCGGTAACCTCGCGAAGATGACGAGCGCACAGCGAACCCAGACGATCGACGACATGCTGACGGAAGGCAACTGACCATGGGTAAGAAGTTCGATGTCGTGATCGGTAACCCTCCCTACCAGGATGATTCAGTTGGCGAATCAACCCACAATATGCCGATTTACGACAAGTTCATGGATGTAGCGTATAAGGTCGGAGAAAAAGCCGTACTCATTACCCCTGCGCGCTTCCTATTCAATGCGGGTTACACCAACAAGGACTGGAACGCAAAGATGCTTGCGGACCCGCACTTGTCGGTCGCGCACTACGAACCGAACAGTGATGAGTTGTTCCCCGGAACAGATATTAAGGCTGGCGTGGTAGTTACCTACCGAGACTCGTCGAAGCTTGGCGAACCGATCGGGACCTTTTCGAAACATCCAGAACTCAACTCGATCATCCACAAGGTGGCAGGCTCCGGTGATGCGTCGTTGACGAAGATCGACATCACGAATGATCGTCAGTACCGCTTCACCAAGCAGATGCATGCGGACAATCCGCAGGCCCGAGACCTGATGTCGAAGGGGAATCCATACAAGCCGGACGCCAAGACCTTCTCTCGACTCGCATTCCTCTGGCATAAGTCGAAGCCCGACGATGGGGACGAGTATGTTCAAATCCTCGGCCGGGATGGGACCCATCGTGCAATGCGGTGGATCCGTCGAAAGTACTATGCTGGCCCGCCCTCTTTCAAGAGGTTCAAGGTGGCGCTACCTAAGGCAAACGGATCTGGAAATTTCGGCGAGGCGCTTGCGCAGCCCGTCGTTCTCGATCCTGATGTAGGAGTCCAGGGGACTTTTATCACCATTGGCAGTTTCGACACTAGAGCTACTGCGGAGTCGTGTGAGAAGTATCTGAAATCTAAGTTCGCTCGGACCATGCTCGGTGTTTTGAAGGTCACGCAGGACAACCCGGCCTCCAAGTGGGAGTATGTTCCCCTCCAGGACTTCACCGAGACTTCGGACCTCGACTGGAGCAAGTCGATCTCCGAGATCGACCAGCAGCTCTACGCGAAGTACGGGCTCGACGATGACGAGATCGAGTTCATCGAGTCGCGCGTCAAGCCGATGAGCTGATTGTCTTCTTGCCGTCAGGAGTGGACACGATGGTGCCAGAATCGGTGAACCCGGGTTTCGGTGGAATCATCCGTGATGCCAGGAAACGGCGCGGATGGTCTCAGGCCGAGCTCGCTGAGAATTCGAGCTTGTCCCGGCCCACGATCGCTCGCATCGAAGCGGGTAACGACGTTACGACGGCGACAATAGCGAAGGTCGCGCAGGTACTCGGCCTAAAGCTTGAGCTGAAGCGAACTCGCAAACAACCCGCGGGCAGTGAGGAGTCAGTGGATGGCGACGGGCTTTGAGCGGTACAGCAAGCACGCAGTCTGGGAGACCCTCAGGCTCAAGCGCGAGTCGCTGAGCGCCGCCCGGTTCGATGACGCGGCTTCGGAACAGGCCAGAGTAGACATCATCGAGTGGCTCGACGAGGCGTTGAAGACGAAGGCAGCCCGTCAGCCTGCCCTGTATCTGGGTGCATTGGACGAGCTCAGCAACGCTCTGAATCAGCTGCCCGTCGACACTGCGCAGTTCAAGCAGTTCGTGGCCAACCGTCGGCACGGTGGTCAGCCGTACCACCTGCTCGCGCAAGCGTTGAGAGCACTGCCACTGCCTCCTCCGAGGGACCTTAAGGCCGCATACGTCGACTTGCTCGACCAGGAGGTCTAGATGTCGTGGGTCATGAGGTTCTTGCCGTAGGCGCGCGGCCCGTCGTGGTGATGCCAGCCGCGGGTCTTGAAATGCTTGGCCTCTCAGCGCTGGCAGCGGATCATGCCGGTCATCAGCCCAACTCCACAGCCGAGACCTCTCTTCCCGTGATCAGTCGTAGCGGGCAGAAGCCGACAAGAACCCAGAAACCCGTGCGCTCGGAGTCGTTCGCGCGCCAGGTGCGCAGCACGACGCGTCGATGTTGACGGGCAGGGATCACCGCGGCATGGAAGGAACCGGTGCGGATCTGCATGCTCATGTGACGGATGCCTCCCCGGTGATGATTTTGACGCTCATTGGCCCTGAGCGGTCCGCTCGTATACGAGACTCTTGGGCGGTGCCCGGTGGCATGATCATAGGATGGCTACCGACGTCGTACACCACCTCTATCCCAACGGCCCCGCCCAGGACCTCATCCCCTACTGCGGGGTGACGCCCGGGCCCGATCCCGATCTTGGGGATTGGCATACCGGCCATGGGCGTGATGAGCTGTTGGTGTGCCTGGACGAGGGGCTGTGCTGCTGCGCCACGTGCCTGTCGCCGGAGGCTCTCGGAGGCTGGACGCCATTGATCACCGACGATGAGCAGTGACCCACCAACGGATCGCGCCCTGAACGGAAGCGGCGTGAGCGGACACCCCATTCAGGCTGCTTTATTACCGGCCTGGTCGGCCTCGAATGCCTCTCGGATGTGCTTCGGGGTGCGTCCGCGATCCGCGCATTCATAACCCGCGGTCCGAGCCCACGCCCGAATGCGGTCTCGCTCGGCAGCCGTGGACTCCGGGACCTGACGCTTACGAGCAGTCTCCCGAGGCAGCGTCCGCCGGCCAATGCTCAGGTAGGGCTCGATCGCGCCCCGCAATTCCTCGCGCTCCTCCGCGGTGAGATCGACCTCGTACCAGACGTCTTCGAAGCCGAGCCGAGTGGTCTGAGCGTCGCTCGTGCCGCTCAGACCGGACTCGATCACAGTTCGCTTTGTCACCTAACTCATCTCCTATTCCTCATGGCAGGACTCAGCCTGCGCAGACCGACTCGATGTTCTGGTCGAACACTTCTCCCTGGGCACTGCCGGGCTTGACGCAAGAGTTCTCGCCGACCACGGGAGTGTCCCCGGGCAGCGAGACCGTGGACATCTCATCGTCATTGGTGAGGTAATCGATACTGCCTCCAGACTGCTCGACCCAGGTGACGCTCGTCTGGTCGTCCCTGGGTTTGCCGACCGGGTTGTCCTCGGCGTCGTGCTCCTGGTTGAACTCGGACCGCGTCGCCGTCAGCGTTTTCCCGTCGAATGGGATGACCGCAAAGCGTATGTCGTTGCTGCCGAAGAGTCCGATGTCATCACCATTGCCACTGGTTCCACCGCATACTGTCAGCGCGGTAGCCACCTTCAGCATTGCCGCAACCGCGGCGGCTCTCGAGCCAACTCGTCGTTGCATTGCGGTGGTGGTCATCGGCGCTACTGCCCCTGCTTGGTACCGGTATTCAACGCGGCCCAGAATACCAGCAAATAGGCGCTTTTAAGTTACTGTGTAAAATACGCGCGCGTTCGACTGTTGGTGGGTGCCTGCACCCTTACCCGACCTACGCGCCCTAGGCCTCGAGATTGCACGTCTACGCCGAGATCGCGGCATGTCGATCGAACGAGTGGCCGAGATCGCAGAAGTCCACCGCAAGACGATCATCCAGATAGAAGCAGGGCGGGTCGCAGCTCGGATCAGCACGCTTCATGGCATCGCTCATGCTCTGGGCGTGCCGCTGACCGAACTCGTCGCGCCGGTATGCGCGAGGCACCCAAAATCGGTGGGGACGCCAGCACCATTGGTCGAACAGCTATAAAGCGCATCAGGGTGGGGCCGTGATGAGGCGTGCCGCCGAAATCGCCGGGCGCTGCTACCGGAGGCGAAAAACTCGGCGGCTAGTAGTACTTGGTTAGGTCTTTTAATCCGTGGCGGGTCCTGTTAATCTCGCCGCATGCGGCTGGACGAGATTGAGACGATGCGTGGGGAGCTGGAGTCCTTCGTGCAGGATGTGTTCGCTTCGCTGGTGCGGAAGGACCAGCGCGCCAAGGGCGGGCTGTATCTGCAGGGATTGATGCTGGAGGGCCGCCGGGAGTCGATGCAGCCGATGGGAGACCGGCTCGGGGTTGACTACCAGCAGCTGCAGCAGTTCGTGTCCTCCTCGCCGTGGCTGGTCGAGCCGGTCCGGCGCCGGTTGTGCTCCAGGGCGGTGGACCTGATCGCCCCGCAGGCGTGGGTCATCGACGACACCGGGTTCCCCAAGGACGGGCCAGCCTCCCCGGGGGCGGCCCGGCAGTACTCCGGATCGCTGGGCAAGGTGGCCAACTGCCAGATCGGGGTGTCCGTGCACGCGGCCACCGATCAGGCCTCATGCCCGCTGGACTGGCGATTGTTCCTGCCCGAGGCCTGGGACGACACCTGCGCCGAGACCAACGAGGACGCCGAGACGGCCGCCACCCGGCGGGCCAAGGCGCAGATCCCGGACACGGTGCGGCACCGACCCAAGTGGGAACAGGCGTTGGAGATGCTCGACGAGCTCGCCGCTTGGGGGCACACCCCACCGCTGATCTGCGCAGACGCTGGCTACGGCGAGAACGGATCCTTCCGCACCGGTCTCACCGCCAGACAGATTCCCTACATCGTGCAGGTCAAGTCCACCACCAGCGTGCACTCGGTCGACGCCGCCTTCGCGATGCCCGAGTACTCGGGACGGGGCCGGCCGCCGGTGCGGGCAAGCTATCGCAGTGCCCCGATCCAGGCCCAGGACCTCGTGACCGGACTGGAACCGGAGGTGTTCCAGGAGGTGTCCTGGCGCCAGGGCTCCCGAGGCGTCCTGACCGGCCGGTTCGTCGCCATCCGGGTCCGCCCGGCCAACCGGAACCTGCCCCGCAACCCCGATGGATCCCTGCCGGACTGTTGGCTGCTGGTCGAATGGTCTACCGACTCCGAGGCGCCCACCGACTACTGGCTCTCCACCCTGCCCGAGACCACCGAGATCGCCGAGCTGGTGCGCCTGGGCAAGATCCGTTGGCGCATCGAGCACGACTACCGCGAACTCAAGCACGGCCTCGGGCTGGACCACTTCGAGGGCCGCACCTGGCTCGGCTGGCACCACCACACCACCCTCGTGACCGCAGCCCACCTGTTCATCACGCTCCAGAGACTGGCCGCGGACTCAAAAGCGACCGGGGCGCCCTGAGCTTCTACACGGTGCTCCGCGAACTCCAGACCGCGGTCATCCGCCTGCTCGGCCACTGCCCCTACTGCCAACGCGCCGGACCAACATAACAAAGTACTACTAGGGCGCTTCTGACAATTGCCGGGCCCAGGCGATGGCGGTTCAACGTGCACATGCTCCCCAGCGCACCAGGCCGTCGCCATAGCGGTGCGCTCTCGCGGGTCCGGATCGTTCAGGGTCCGGACGTCGGCCACCCGCTCTCTCCGCCCCAGGGTGCTGCGACGACGAAGTACCCTCCCCTGACAGGGGAAGACCCGGCGCGCGTCCTCGTCGGCCCACTGGATCTCTGCGCTGGAAGACGCGTCAGTATCGGATTGATCCGCATGTCGCCCGGTTACTGGCTACCTCACTCAGTCCGCTGAGCATGTCATAGGCACCAGTAATACTTGATGAATACTCAATGATCACGGGTCGCCGTTCCTCTCCCGGGGCACCCGAGGCCGAGAAGGAACCCATCGAAGCGGACCTTTTTGGTGTCGCAGAACGGAGCAACATGACGAGCCAGCCCACTGTCGAACCCGACCGCGATCCATACCTTCTCGCTCAGGTGCGCGAGTCGTTCGGACGGGTGGTCTACAGTCACAAGGTCCACGAGAAGCAGGCCGACATGTGCTTCCGACGGTACAGGCGGCAGCAGGGCTTGCTGGTCGTCCTCACCGCGATCAGCTCAGGAACCTTCTTGGTATCGGTACTGGGAGTGCTGGCGCGCCCTGAGCTGGCCAGCCTCGCGACGTCATTCATCGCCCTTCTGGTCACGATGACGAGCCTCGGAACGAAGACCTTCAAGTTGGGTGAGGAATCCGAAGCGCATCGCGACATCGCCTCACAGCTCTGGGACGTCCGCGAGTCCTACCTGTCGCTGATCTCCGACCTGATGTCCGGCGCGACGTCCGATTCCGGGGCCCGTGCTCGTCGCGATGAACTCCAGGGAGCCGCGCGTGCCACTTACGCGGATGCACCCAGAACCACCGACAAGGCCCTCGCCAAGGCCCGCAAGGGGCTCAAGGACAACGAGGAGATGACGTTCGCGTCTCACGAGATCGATCTCTTCCTGCCCGAGGCGCTCCGGCTCAACAAGAGAAAGGCGTAAGTATGGAAACCTCAGATATCTTCGACGGCCTGCTCCAGAACCTGAAGGTCGGAGACAGCAGCACCACGGTCGCCTCGCGCAGAGACGAGATCACGAAGGCGCTGAACAAAGACTTTCGGTCCAAGGACAGCTGCACCGACTACAGGCTGATGGTAGGCTCCTACGGCCGGCACACCGCCATCAAGGGAATTTCGGACCTGGACATTATCTTCATCCTCCCGCCTGAAATGCGCTCAAACTACGATGGGGACACGGGCCCACGGAGGGTGCTCAACCGAGTCCGGGACGACCTGGCGTCGCGGTACCCGAGCACCGAGGTCGGCGTCGATCAGTGCGTCGTGCGAGTGCGGTTCACCAACAGCGCGTTCAAGTTCGAGGTCCAGCCCGCCTTTGAAAACTCTGACGGCAGCTTCGACTACCCGGACACCGTCGCGGAGGGTTGGAAGCTCACCAAGCCGCGCGAGGAGATCAGCGCGACCAGGGAATGCAACAATCGCACCTCGACGAACATGCGGCATCTGGCGAGAATGGCTCGCGCGTGGAGGAACGCGAACGGCGTGATCATGGGCGGCCTGCTCATCGACACCCTGGTACACAGATTCTTCTCCAAGACCGATGCCTACGACGCGGCAGGGACCGGCTCGATCGACTTCATGGCTCGCGACTTCTTCGAGTACCTCAAGAACGAACCAGACCAGGACTACTACCTGGCGCTGGGCAGCAACCAGCGGGTGAAAGTGAAGGCGCGGTTCCAGTCCAAGGCCACGAAGGCCTACAACCGATGCCTCGAGGCAATCGAGAACGAGGGCAAGGCTGCTGCCAACAAGAAGTGGCGAGAGGTCTTCGGGACGTCCGTGCCCCTTGCTGCTAGCAAGGCGTCCCAGGCGTTTAAGGACACCGAGCAGTTCATCGAGGACCAGTACCCGGTCGACATCGCCGAGTCGGTCACCATCGACTGCGAGGTCACGCAGGACGGCTGGCGACCGACAAAGCTGCGGGAGATGCTGCGCACCGGAGCGTTACTGAAAGCGGATAAGAGCCTGAAGTTCATGGTCACCGCTTGCACGGTTCAGCGCCCGTACACACTGAAGTGGAAGGTGCTCAACCGCGGCCCGGAGGCCGAGCGTCGGGACATGGTCCGCGGACAGATCCTCGATTCGAGCACCCCGAACATGCTGGTGGAGCGCTCCGACTTCAAGGGAGACCACGTCGTCGACTGCTATGTCGTCAAGCACGGGATTGTCGTTGCCCGCGACCGCGTCAACGTCCCAGTCAGCAACACCAGCGTCAGGTCAGCGAGCGTCTCGTAGGAATTGCCCTCGCCAGAATGTGACGAGACCCCCGGCGACATGCGGGGGTCTCGTCACTTAAGGGGGTTCGCTCAGACGCGGGTGAAGTTTCCTCCACCGCCGCCGAGGACTCGGGATCCGATAACGCGCCGTGCGAGGCCCGCCCACGGGTTCGCCCCGGTGATTTCGACCTGGCTGTCGCTGCGTAGGACCCCCGCAAGCGTGGCGTTGTAGTTAATCCGGTCTCCGCGCTCGACGAGGCGAGACTCATCGATGTCGCCGAGCACCGCGCAGACTACCGATCCCATGGCGACGACGAAACCGCCTGCCGCAATGATCAGGTCACGTCCAGGCGCGGTCCACCAACGATCCAGGGCAACCGTTGTGTCGGCGATCGGCTGGTCAATCATCCATCCGGAGAAGCGGCGTTCTTCGTCGGGGTGCTGGCGGGCGAGTCCGGCACGGAGAACGGGGACCGCGTTGCCGTCCATCTCCACCTTCGTGAGGATGTGACGCCCAGCCAGGTCGGCGATCGTTCCCATGCTGAGATCTGGGATCGTGCCGCCGTTGAGGCCCTTGCGGAGCACGGGGGCGCTAACGTCGAGAATGGCTGCGGCGCGCGTGACCGACAGCTCGGTGCTCGAGGCGTCTGGTGCGTGCGATTCGATGACAAGATTCATGATGCGTCCTTTTCCTCTGATGAGGGGGTGAGGCGAGTCGCCGGTGAGTTCGACGGGTCTCGGTCGAGAGGTTCCCAACTCGAAGAACATATCACAAAAACTGCGAAAATCAGTTTCTGAACATTAGCCCTCCTTGATCATGGGTCGAGCTCCCGCAGGCCGGGCGTCGGATAGCCAACCCGAGAGGTCGCGAGCGCCTGTTCATCGGCGTGAACACCGCACGCGTGCACGTGCAGTGCGTCCTCGCGTTCTGCCAGTAACAACGCTGGAACTCAACGGGAAATCTTTACCCTGAGGGCATGCACTTGCGCGCAACCACCCCCGCTGATCTGGAGCTCATTCTGAAATGGGTGCCCTCCGAGACAGCCATGGTGCTCTGGTCTGGCCCCACCTTCAGCTGGCCACTGACCCGCCATCAGCTGGAGCGCTATCTCCAAAATGGTCAGCGCCAGTATTGGACCGGGCTGCATCCGGCTTCCGGGAAACCCGTTGGCCATGCCTCGTTGCTCATTGACAATCAAACGCGCACAATGCGGCTTGGGTTCATTCTTCTCGATCCCCTACGTGTCAGGGTTGAGCGGTACCACGGTGACATAGCAAGTCAGCTTGATCGCGTGGGGCGAGAACCAGGAAACCAGCCAGTATGTCGAATCTAGTTTTGGCCGATGTGGGCCAAGATGGACCCATGAGTAGTTCCGGACCGCGTGCCGGTGGACCGACCCCTCGAAGGTCTTTCTCCCCCGCGCGAAAACTCGAATTCCTGACCCAGTACGAGGACGCCTGCACCCGCCAGGAAGGCGGCGCGTTCCTGCGCGGTGAGGGCTTGTATTCCTCCCAGATCGCCGAGTGGCGCAAACTACGAGACGCCGGCGCCCTTCAGGGCAAGAAGGCCGGGGAAACGGTCGGGAAGCCCACCCGTGAGCAGGCTGAGATCGCGCGTCTGCGCCGCCAGCTGGAGGTGAGCGAGAGCCGGTTGAGCACGACCGAGGCAGCCTTGGGAATCATGGAAAAACTCTCGGCGTTCTTCGAGAACGCCATCAAGGAATCGCCGGACGAACCGAAGTCCAGGAAGAAATGACCAGCGCCTATCGCCAGCTGGTGGATGCCACCGTTCCGACGCGGCAGGCCGCGGCCCTAACCGGGCTTTCGCGCACCACGATCTACCGCAAGCCCGCCGCCCCGGTGGACCACGAGCCGGTGGCACCGCCGAACAAGCTCAGTGACGCGGAGCGGGCCGAGATCCTCGCGGCGCTGAACTGTCCGGAATTCGTGGATCTTGCGCCGTTGCAGGTCTACGCGAAGCTGCTGGACGAGGGCATCTACCTCGGGTCTGTCTCCACGTTCTACCGGGTGTTGCAGGAGAACGAGCAGGTGGCTGAGCGCCGCCGGCTGGCCACGCATCCGGCCCGGGCCATCCCGGAGCTGGTTGCCACCGCGCCAGGTCAGGTGCTCAGCTGGGACATCACCAAATTGGCTGGTCCGGTGAAGGGCAAGTACTTCGACTGCTACCTGATGGTGGACATCCACTCGAGGTTCATCGTCGGCGCCCACGTGCACGCCAGCGAATCCGGGGTGCTGGCGGTGGAGATGATGAAGGAGATCTTCGGCATCCACGGCGTCCCGAACCTCGTGCACGCCGACCGCGGCACCTCGATGACGTCCAAGACCGTGGCCGCTCTGCTATCGTACCTGGAGGTCACCCGGTCCCATTCCAGGCCGCGGGTGAGCAACGATAATCCGTACTCGGAGTCGATTTTCAAGACGCTGAAGTACGGACCCACGTTCCCCGAGCGCTTCGCTTCCCTGGGCGATGCCCGGGCGTTCATCAGCGGTTTCGTGGTTTGGTACAACCACGACCACCGGCACTCCGGGATTGGGGTCCATACCCCGGCGAACGTGCATTACGGCTTCGCCGACTCGGTTGCCTTGAAGCGTTCGCAGACCCTGGCCGCGGCCCGCGCCAGGCATCCCCACCGTTTCAGCACCACCACCGACCCGAAGATCCTGGCCCTTCCCGGGCCGGCATGGATCAACCAACCAAAGGAGAACCCCGAAACCGAAGCGGCCTAACCGCTGCCTAACTCACCTTGGTACCGCTTGACTTGAAAAATTCCGATCCGGCAGCACGTGGGCGCGGTCTGGGACGGGAGCTGATCAGGACAGCTGCGCGAGCTGGCTTCGAGGCCACGGACTTACCTGTCATGACGTTGGGCGTTTACGCTCACAACACCTCAGCGCGGTACGTGTACGAGAGCTTAGGGTTCCGGGAGACCGGCCGAGTGCGTAGCGCAGAAGTAGACGGTCGGCCGTGGCACGCTTTGGAGATGGAGTTGCCACGACACGATCCCACTGAGCCAATTCCCAATCCAGGTTCGCAGAACACGGCCTAGAACCCCGTCACGGCATGAGCACCGCGTTTTCGCGTGTGACATAGGTGCGTATTCAAGAAATCTTCGCTGCATCTCAACAGCAAGGCGGGGTTCGACATCCTCGCCGACAGGCGCTGTCTCACAGACATCACCTCAATGAGACGAGATGATGCCCCCGCGTTCCTGCGGAGGCATCAGTCTCAAAAGTCGGTCTCGTTTCTGCACGTAACCTCAATGAGTTCTTGAGACATCGCCGCAGTGCGGAGCACGCCAAGCTCAGGCAGGTTCAAGCACCTTTTCTATTTCCTCCACGATTGGTCCCCAGTAGTCCCATTCTTGAAGGATTGTTCTCTGGCCCGGGAGGGCTTTGCCGCTGAAACGGTGTTGGTCTGCTTCGGAGGTAAGGAATATGAGGTCGTTTTGGAATCGGATGGCACCCTTGGACTTGAGCACACTCAATACCTCGCGAAGCTGCGCGGCCTTCAACGGCTGCCTCCCTTGGAGCTTCATGAAAAATGTTGCGCGCCCATCAGAGTGACCATGGGTACGTGCTAAATTCTGGAGCTTGCTGAGAAATCGAATTGTCTTCGACCTCAAGTCGATTGCATCATCGGTTTCCAACCGGGTTCGGTAATCGAACCAAGGATACGCAACTTGCACCGATTCGCTCACAGCGAGTTCAAAGCTATCCGATGTGGGAGCAACGGAAATTGAGGGGGCTAGGCTTATGTTGGAACCAGTGACTTCAATATGAATATCCATCCCATCTGCGGCGGCACTGGAGGGCGTCCTGGCAAACTGCACATCGGTGCCTTCAATCTTTATTGAGTCGCACCGAAGGAATAAATCGGGTCCGATGAGCCTACCTTTATCAAGAGGGGGGATAGTTATCGCACCTGGCGTGGAAATAGTAAGCGACTCGAGAGGGCCCACCAAGACGAGAGAATCTGGATCGTCCGGGACGAGAGCAAACTCGAGATGCAAAGTCCCGTTAGTACGAGTGACCTCCATGCTTCCATTGAAAATCTCATCCTCAGTCTTTACTGCAGAAACCGTCGCCGCACTCCCCGGGGATTCGCCAGCTAGAATTGAAGCGTGTAATGCAGCAAATTGCCACTCATCGAGAACTGTCTCCGAACCGGCTTGAGCCGTTGCCGTGAAGTCAAAAAGTAAACCTGAGTGTGTGCCGACATCGTAAAGTGTACCTGGGGACAAATTTTTACCTATGCGTTCAGCAGTAGCGTACGCCTCGAAGACCGTGCTTGCCCAGTACTTTTCCGCCCGGAATGGATGATCATCCAGAAAACGCTGAAGTCCTCGCTGGTAATCATGCCTCTTGGCTGCATCGGATATGTACTCTAAATTGGGTGCATCACTATTGATGAGGTCATGCCAAAGCCACTGAATTTGCTCGTCAGCACTGTAGACCGCCGTCGGATCGAGACCCAGATCCTCCGCGAGTGGCTTCAGCTTCCCTTGTTCCCTTATCAGGAGGTCGGCTAGGATTCTTCTTAATACCTCCATGGGACGAGAGCCAGACATCTGTGAAGAAAATTCTTGAGCAAGCTTGAAATGATTTTGGTCATAGACGAGAACCGTGGCGACCGCATCAAGCACGGGAGGGTAGCCTACAAACGTCTCGGCTGATTCAGCGTCCAACGCCCTGGATAAGACAGTCAGCAGCTCTTCTCTTGCCTCCTGGTAGTACGGATCATCTGTGTCTATGGTGACGTTCTTTTTGTTCTCTCGAGTGCGGCTGTCGATATAGGTTCGTTGCGCCTCGTTCGGAAAATGAGAGACCTCAAGCCAGGCGATAGAACGACCTGCATCTTCAAGTTTCAACCATACGTCCTCAAGAGTTCGATCCCGCCCAAAGAGAACAACCTGAAGACCTCGGCTAGCAGCTTCAGAGATAGAATCCAAGAACTCCTCCCAAGACTGAGACGAGACGCGTGAGCGAGCCTCGTCTAGAGAGTCGATAAATAGTGCTGGTCGTTCCGGCAGCTGAGCAATATCTGAAAATGCATCGACCGACGATAAATAGGTATTTAGTTTCAGAGGAAGCGCTGCGCGGCCGACTGCGTCGTCTGCTTCGAGTCGCCAAAGCGGTGCCCCGGATCGCGCTGCAAGTTCCAAGGCAGTTCGACTCTTTCCGGCTGCGCCACGAGCGGAAACGAGAATCACTTCCGACGAGAGATCGCTTAGCTTTTCCTTGACTACAAGTACTGGGTCAACGAAGAAATCTGCATTCTCTGGGACGCCAAATGCACTGCTGCTGGTGCCCGGCAGACCGGATTTTTTCAACGATTGAGCGAGGTCATTGAATGGAACTTGAAGCATCCTTGATCGTCCCCTTTAGCATTTAGACGCCACTTCCTGCGCCGAGATCAAATCCGGGCAAGCTGTTCGTGCATTTTCCCAGAACTGGTGGTCAGTACTGACCTTACTTGAGTCAGTTAGGGTGCTGCAGTCCGGCAAGGCATCACCGACGCTACCGACGTTGCTGACCCTCGCCCTCGTTCTCGGTGATCTCAGCGGGCGATCGCTCACGCTCGTGGACCTGCTCGGGAAGGCGGAGGTGTTCGACCGCCCGTTCTCGGGCCGCCCGGAACTCCCCGTCCGCAGATCGCTGGCAGAGCGCGCCCTTAGGGGAGGAAAAGTTGAGATGACCGAGGAGGATGCGGCTCCATTTTATGAAGGGCCGTTCGCTCCGCAGGCGGACCACGAACATTTATGGTCCGCTGACGATCGGCCGCGCCGGCATGTAGTCGATGAGGAGCTCGAGAGACACCTCGCCCACCGAGGTGGCGCGCGCCTGACGCCCGAAGAGCACTCCAGCATGGTCGATCGGATGATCAACGACTACCATGAGCCGCCCGAGCCGGACTGGGACGAAGACGATGCCTACCCACCAAGCCTTGCCGAGCAGCGTGCGGCAAAGAAGCTGGAAATCGACCCCGCAGAACTCCGGCACTGGGCCAGCGAGCTTTGGGGGCGGGGGCTTGAGGACGAATCGGCGCGCCGAGCCGGTCCCGATAGCTCGCCCCAGGCGCGGGGCCGAGTCACGCGCCTGCTCGTGGACGAGATCCGCACCGCCATCGAGGAGCGGTGATGGGCCGTCCCCGGCTGAGCATCGGCACCTACGGGAAGATCAACACCGCAGAGATCGAACCCGGCAAGTGGAGGGCCCGCACACGGTACCGGTATGCCAACGGCAAAGCCCGCCAGGTCGAACGCTTCGAACCCAGCCGCGTCAAGGCCGAGGCAGCCCTGAAAAAGGCCCTGCTGACAATCGAGGGCAGCCGGGGAGGTGAACTGAAGCCGACGACGACGCTTCGTGTGCTCGGACAGCGGTTCCTCGCGCACAAGCGCGACATCGAGCGCTCAGAGGGCACCCTTGAGACATACGGCTACGCGGTGACGGCGCACATCATCCCGCGCCTCGGGGACCTTACTGTTGCCGAGGCGAAGCCCGATCGGCTCCAGAAGTTCCTCAACACAGTGCACAAGGAGTCCGGGCACGGCGCTGCGAAGAACTGCCGCTCAACCCTGAGCGGCATGATGGCGCTGGCGGTGAGCAATGGCGCAGCGCCTACGAACCCGGTCCGCGACGTCGAGAGGATCACGCAGCCCAAAGGGAAGAAGGGGTCCTCCGCCATCGAGCCCCAGGACCTCCCCGACCTGATGGCCAAGCTAATGGCGACCCCTCCCCTCATCGAGCAGGATACGGTCGAGCTGCTCGACTACATGGTCGCCTCGGGCTGGCGGATCGGCGAGACGTGCGCCCTTGACCTGGCCCCGGTTGACCTCCGCACAGGCACTGTCGAAGTCGAAGCCACCAACGTCCGGGTGAAAGGGCGGGGCATCATCCGCCAGCCTGTGCCGAAAACCGATGCCGCCTGGCGCATTACGCCGCTACCGGATCCCACGGTGGAGATGCTCCGTCGTCGCCATGAACGCCTGAAGCGGAACACAACCCTGCTGTTCCCTACGCCGCTCATGCGACTGCGGGATCCCTCCAATACCCAGCGAGAGCTCCGGGATATCCGTGGCGCCCTGGGTTACCCGCAGTTGGCGACTCATACGTTACGTAAGACCGCGGCGACGATACTTGACCGGGCCGGGATGTCTGCAACCGAGATCGCGGCGTTCCTGGGTCATGCGAACCCGTCTATGACTCAGGACGTGTACATGAATACCCTCAAGGGCGATACTCGGGCCGGTGCCCTTATGGAGGAGCAGCTGGCCGGGCTGATTTGAAAGTGCGGGGTTTATGCGGGGTGTCCGACTGTTAAAAATAGAAGAACCCCCGCGTGTAGAAGCCACGCGAGGGTTCAGTGGCTCCGACCGGCATCGATCCGGTGACCTTACGATTTTCAGTCGTACGCTCTACCAACTGAGCTACAGAGCCAGGCACATCACCTGGGATATGCCGCGACGGCGCGAAAAGTTGCCTTTTCATCGCCGCCTGAGCGACCCTGACGGGACTTGAACCCGCGACCTCCGCCGTGACAGGGCGGCGCGCTAACCAACTGCGCTACAGGGCCTTAGTTGTTTCCAACGAGTGGATATCTTACCAGTAGAACGGACTGCCTTAGCAAATCGTTCACTGCATCAGATTTTCCCGCGAAAAAACGTACCCCCAACGGGATTCGAACCCGTGCCGCCGCCGTGAAAGGGCGGTGTCCTAGGCCGCTAGACGATGGGGGCCAGAACGTCGCCCGACTGCCGCTTGCGCATTAGTGGACGATGGACCTTCAGTAGCTTAGAGGTAAACACCCCGGTTGCACAAACCCGACTATCACAGGGTGGCCTCGGGTCGATCGGCCAGACGATCGTCCTGGAAACCTTGGATGATCATGAGCGGTCCCGCGCTGTTATGGATCACACCCTGGGAAGTGGAACCCAGCAGCATCCCGGCGAATCCGCCGCGACCGCGAGTACCCATGACCACCAGGCGGTTGCGCTTGGACTGCTCCACCAGAACGTCGATCGGTGAGCCGTCCAACAGCTCGGCGGTGATCTCCAGATCCGGGAAGTGCCCGCGCAACCAGCGAACGGAAGCGTTGAGGGCGTCCGCGATTTCCTGGTAGATATTCGCGAAGTCCACGGGGGTGGGCATCCAGGACGCCGCGCCCGCCATGGGCGGCACCGCGCACACCACGTTGAGCGGAACGCCCAACAGCTGCGCCTCGTCCGCGGCGCGCAGCATGGCCACGCTGGAATGTTCGGATCCGTCCGAACCCACCGAAACGCCGTCGACGAAGGCCTTGGTCTCGTTGATGTCCCGCTCGAGCTGGTGTTCACGCGCCCACGGCAACGGAATGATGCCCACGGGACAATGCGCGTGGGCGGGCACCGCGGTGGACACGGAACCCAGCAAGCGCCCGAGCAGACCACCGCGGCCGCGGGAACCCAGGACCAACAGTTGAGCGGACTTGCTCAGTTCCAGGAGCACACCGGAGGGGTCCCCGGTTTCGACCGTGGACCGTATCTCCACGTTGAGGTTCTGCACATGCAGGGCGGCCTCGCGGACGAGCTCTTTGACGGCGTCTTCCAGGGCGGCCTGGTCGAACGCGGCGTACCCGACGTCGAACGTGGAACCGGCATAGATCGGCACCGAGTAGGCGCTCACCAGGTGAAGTGGCGCGCCACGGCGCTTCGCCTCACGGGCGGCCCAGCGCAGGGCTCCCAAGCTCTGATCCGTACCGTCCACACCCACGATAATTTCTCGGCCGTTCAAGGTCATGGCGTGCCTTCCTTTCGCCGATACGTCACTTAAGCGTAGTCCTCGGGCCGCCCGGATGCCCGGGATTTTGGTGTTCGTGGAGGACAAGAGCTGGCTTTCAGCCCGTGGTGAGAAGATGGAGCGGGTCCGGAGGATGGTCCTAAGGAAAGCACCTGGATCGGCGTCACGGGTAGGAACCCGAACCCCGGTCTCAGGGAAAGGTTCTGAGGGAGGATACAAACCGTGAACGAGCAGTCTGCAACACCGGGCGAACCCGCAGAGTCGTCGTCCATGACCGCCAAGGCCGGCAAGGCCGGCAAGGATACGTGGCGTTCGTGGGGCGGTAACCTCACCGTGAAACCGGCGGTGATCGTGCGTCCCGAGAACACGGACCAGGTCGAACAGGTCCTGCGCGACGCCGCCGCACAGGGTCTTCGGGTTCGTCCGGCCGGTTCCGGGCAGAGCTTCTCTCCCCTGGTCCCCACCTCTGACGTGCTTCTGGATGCCACCGCACTCAGCGGGCTCAGCTCCATCGACACGGAGAAACAGCAGGTCACGGTGTTCGGCGGCACCACGATTCAGCAGATCTGCCAGATCCTGGAGGACCACGGACTTGCCCTGGCCAACATGCCGGACTTCACGGGCCAGACCATTGCCGGCGCCATCGCCACGGGCACTCACGGCACCGGCTTGGGGCAACCCTCCCTCTCGGAGCAGATCACGGAGATCACGCTGGCCACCCCGAGCGGCGAGCTGATCACGTGCTCCGAGTCCTCCCATCCAGAGATGCTGCGCGCCGCGCGCGTGCACCTGGGCGTCCTGGGCGTGATCGTGTCCGTCACCATCCAGTGCGTCAGCGCCTTCCGGCTGCACTGCGCCGAGTTCCGCGAGCCTCTCGACCGCCTGGTGGATTCATTGGCCGAGCGGATGTCCGGCGCCGATCACTTCGAATTCTTCTGGATGCCCGGCCGCTCCACCGTGCACACCCGCATTCTCAGCCGACTGCACCGTCTCCCGGACACCTATACGCGCCCGGCCTCACCGCTCTCGCGGGCCCTCCGCCGAGCGGACGACGCCGTTCTGCGCACCTCCCTGACCTCCGGCCTGGGCCGCTTGGCTTCCATGGCACCCAAAACCGTGCCCGGTCTGAACACGTTGGAGTCCATGTCCAAAAGCTCCCGGCGCTACACCGACGTGTCCTACCGGGTGTTCACCGCCCCGCGCGCAGTACGTTTCGTGTCCACCGAGTACGCCTTGCCCCTGGAAAACACTGCTGCGGCGTTCAGCGAGCTGAAAGATCTGGTGGACCGGGAGGGTTACACCCTGTCCTTCCCCGTCCTGGTGCGCTGTTCACCTCCGGAACAGGGGTACCTCTCCCCCTCCGCGGGCCGTTACACCGGGTGGATCAGCCTGCGCCAGTACGGCAAACGCCCCTACGAAGAGTTCTTCCGGGCCGCCGAGCACATTTTCCTGAACCACGGTGGCCGCCCGCACTGGGGAGTCATTCACACTCAAACCGCCGAGACCCTCAAGCCCATGTACTCGAACTGGGATGATTTCTTGGCAGTCCGCTCCGAGCTGGACCCCCACGGCTTACTCCTCAACGACCACACGAGATTGCTGCTGGGCCTGTAGTGGAACATTCCGGCGACCAGCCGCATTCTGATCGACGGCACGACCGTTAGTTCCACCCACCTGCAAATTGGTCGACGGTAAGACCCTAGAAGTTGGATTTCCTGGCTCTACCGTTCATCAGATGACGAGGGGCGTGGGAGTCGTGGTTCTATCGTTGATCAGCTTGCGCGCTGGGATCCACGGTTGAGCCTTTCGGCCACCCACTGCAGCCATTTCCAGCGGAGAGCGGGGTTTTCGAGGTCATCAAAGACCAGAACATTGAGATCCCACCCGTGGTCTTGAAACGTACGGATGCGATTCATTTCGGTGCCGTACGTACGGCGATCCAAGAGATGGATTTCTCCGTTGTATTCGATGCCCAATCGCAACTCGGGCCAGGAAAGGTCCGGGTAGGTAAGCTGTCCGTCGATCATCACGGGGTGGTTCAATGCGGGTTCTGGAAATCCTTGGGTAACAACCATTCGTCGCACCAACGTTTCCATCGGTGACCACACTGGTTCTGCCGCGCCACGCAGTGCACGTTTTACGGCCATAACCGACGGGTTCCGAACCGGAAAGTGTGTCAAGGCCGCGGCAATGTCACTCATTGTCAATGCCGGTTGCGCTGTGAACTCCGGAATCTGCAAAGCCCCCGACATCAGGGCATCAAGACAGGCAGTCAGCCGCCATTGCGACAGATAGGGCGCCGCGGCAACCAGAGCTTCGACGGGGTGCACCAGGCGCGTGCCCCAAGGACCCGCGTAGGTGTTCAGGGCAGATGACTTGGTCAATCGCATTCCCCGCTCACGCACTGTGGGACGGGATTCGGACCACGCAAGATGTGGGACTTCGAAAGCCCTACTCACATCTCGTGCGCGCATTGGCGGTGGATCGCCCAGGAATTCATTGACCCACCGTTTGGTGTATCCAACCGGCAGCGTGAACAACTGCAGCGCGTGAAGACCGGTGATACTCAGACCCACGCCGTATTTCGAGTAATGCTCGTGCAACAGCAGGGACTTCTGGACCGGCGTCGGCGGAGCATTGGAACAAACCCATGCGCCTCGAAGCAACTTGTGCGTGCCCGGGCGTCTCTCAAGATCCCGAGCTCGACTTCCCAGCTCTGCGGTGGACCTAATGAGCGGGCGCGGCCCCAGCGCCAAGGGTTCACCGAGTTTCTTCATGCTGCACAGGCTACGAAGCACGCAGGCGACGAGAAACAGCGTTTGCCCGATGTGCAGTTCACGTGACCGCGCACTCTGGTCGACGCTAAAACCAGTGCCCCGAACCGCGCTGCAAGCTGATCGACACTACGACCCTGCGAACCGGCTTTTAGGGCCGTACCGTCGACCAGAGTGCAACCAGCCCGCCACAGACACCACCGCCCCACCCAGCCCGGGGTGAACACGGGAACTGGAGGGGGCGGCGTCGTCGGCGGGACAGTGACCGCGAGAACTAGCTGCGGGCGTGGACCCCGCGGCGGGAGACCGAAAGCATCTCGTCGCGGTCGACCACCTTGACGCGTTCGCGGGGATTGCCCTCGGCGTCGTGAGAGGACTGGCCGAGGCTCTGCTCGTATTCGTCCAAGTCCAACCAACCGTCCCAGGTGGTGTATTCGACACCCTTCTCCTCGAGCAGCGACTCGATGGCCGAGGGCTCCGGGAAGTCCGGATCGGCTAGGGCGTTGCGGTCCTCGAGCAGGTGGTTAATGGTCTCGAGGGCATCGGACTTGGTGGCGCCAATCAGGCCCACGGGACCGCGCTTGATCCAGCCGGTGGCGTAAACGCCCGGAATCACGGCCCCCTCGGCGTCGACCACGCGGCCTTCCTGGTTGAGGACCACGCCGCGTTCGGGGTTGAACGGGACCTCCGGAAGCGGCGAGCCCAGGTACCCGATGGCGTGGTAGACGGCCTGGACCGGGTAATCGATGTACTCACCGGTGGCGGTGACGGAGGCATCACCGTTAAGGCGGGTGCGTTCCATGCGGATACCGCTGACCTTGCCGTCCTCGTCGCCCAAGATCTCGGACGGAGTCTGCAGGAAGTGCAGGTGCAGGCGGCGGGATGCGGTCTTTGGAGAATCATCCTCGCGCCACTTCTGCAAGGTCTTCATCATGACCTTGGTCTGGTTGTTCTCGACCATGGCCTGCTCGGAGGCCTCGTCGAACTGGAAGTCCTCGTCGTAGAGCACGATATCCACGTCGCGGGACTTGGCCAGCTCACGCAGCTCGAGCGGGGTGAACTTGATCTGCGCGGGGCCCCGGCGGCCGAACACGTGAACGTCCGTGACCGGCGAATCACGCAGCCCCTGGTAGACATTGCCCGGGATCTCGGTGACGAGCATGTCATCCGCGTGCTTGGACAGCACTCGGGCCACGTCCAGCGCCACGTTGCCGTTACCGATGACCGCAACTTCCTTGGCGTTGAGCGGCCAGGTCCGCGGGTAGTCGGGATGACCGTCGTACCAAGCGACGAACTTGGCGGCGCCGTAGGAACCATCCAGATCCGCACCGGGGACCTCCAACGGAGCGTCGTTGACAGCACCCGTGGCGAAAATCACGGCGTCGTAATGCGTCAAGAATTCCCCCAACGTGAGGTCCTTGCCGTACTCCACGTTGCCGAAGAAGCGGATGTCGCCGCGGCCCAGAATCGAGCGCAACGCAGTGATGATGCCCTTGATACGCGGGTGATCCGGGGCCACACCGTAGCGGATCAGACCGAACGGGGTGGGGTAGCGGTCGTACAGATCAACGCTGACTTCCAGCTCGCCTTCCCGCACGGCCTCGGACTTTGTGAGCATGTCAGCGGCGTAAATGCCCGCCGGACCCGCTCCGATCACGGCAACGCGCAACGGACGTGCTGAAGTAGGTGCTGTCACAGCTGGTATTTCCTTTCAACGCGCACGCACACTCGCGTGCCTGCGGGGACTGGGTTCTACGGTAGTGAAATTTGGGCAATCACACACACCGGGCCACCCCCGCGTAATGTTCCGTCACACCCGGGTCAGACGATATTCGATTTACGACGCCGCCCCGGCCGCGTCCTGCCCGTCGACAGTGAGTAGTTCCACCAGGTCGGCCACCGAATCCAGCGCCAGGGTGGGTCGGAACGGGAACCGCTCCACGTCCTGGGGCGTGGTCACTCCGCTGTAGACCAGAACGGTCCGCAGGCCCGCCTCCATACCGGAGACGATGTCCGTGTCCATCCGGTCACCCAGCATGGCGGTGGTCTCCGAGTGCCCACCGATCTGGTTGAGGGCGGAGCGGAACATCATGGGGTTCGGCTTGCCCACCACGTAAGGGTGGAGGTTGGTGGCCGCCGTGATCAGGGCCGCAACCGATCCCGTGGCCGGCATGGGCCCCTCCGGCGATGGCCCGGTGGTATCCGGGTTGGTCGAGATGAAACGCGCACCGTTGAGGATCAACCGGATCGCGTTGGTAATGGCCTCGAACGAATACGTTCGGGTCTCACCCAGGACCACGTAATCGCAATCGGTGTCCGTCAGGACGAACCCCGCCTCATGCAAAGCCGTGGTCAACCCCGCTTCTCCGATCACGTAAGCGCGGGAACCGGCGTTCTGATTCTTGAGGAACTGCGCGGTGGCCAGCGCGGACGTCCAGAGATTTTCCTCCGCCACATGCAGTCCCGAGCGCGCCAACCGAGCCGCCAGATCGCGAGGGGTGTAAATGGAGTTGTTGGTCAGCACCAGGTACTCCTGGCCCCGTTCTTCCCACAGCTCCAGGAGCTCCGCCGCACCGGGGATGGCCGTGTTCTCGCGGACCAGCACACCGTCCATGTCGGTGAGCCACGTGGTGACGTGGGTGAATTGTGCCTCTGCGGACTTCGTCATGAGCTTTGTCCTTCCCGGGCAATCATCGTTCCCCTGGCACCAGCGTACTGAGGACGGGCCAGCACGGCTGTGAGTTGAGCAACACCGCGCCAGTGAAGGCAATCACGCGAGAACCCTGACCGCGGCAGCGGCTGCGCCGTCGGCGTAGTATTTCTACACAAACGCCCCCATTCCGGTAGCCGTACCGTGCGCTGCCGTTGTGCCTTTGACCCGTGAGGATCTTCATGTCGTCACCGACCAAGCCCGCTTCGCAAACGCGCGAACCCCGCGGAGCGCTGGACCGCTTCTTCTACATTTCCGAACGCGGTTCCACCGTGGGACGAGAAATTCGCGGTGGCCTGGCCACCTTCATCGCCATGAGCTACATCGTGGTGCTGAACCCACTCGTCCTGGGCTACGGTCCGGACGGCGCCGGGAATATCTTGGGTGGCGAGCGCGTGGCCGCCGTGACCGCTCTGGTCGCGGGCGTACTGACCATTGCCATGGGCGTGTGGGCCAAATCCCCGTTCGCGCTGGCCACCGGATTGGGCGTGAACGCGTTCCTGGCGGTCACGATCGCCACGAACCCGGGTCTGACCTGGCCCGAGGTCATGGGGTTGGTCATCTGGGCCGGTCTGATCATGGTGGTGCTGGTGCTCACCGGTTTCCGCACCGCGGTGTTCAACGCGGTGCCGCCGTCTTTGAAGACCGCGATCGTGGTGGGCATCGGTCTGTTCATTGCGCTGATCGGGTTCGTGAATGCGGGCTTCGTGCGCCGCATCCCGGACGCCGCCGGCACCACCGTTCCCGTGCAGATGGGCACCGGCGGTGAACTGTTCGGTTGGCCCACCCTCACGTTCGTGGTGGGCCTGCTGCTGACCGTGGCGCTGCTGGTGCGCAACGTGCGCGGCGGCATTTTGATCGCGGTGGTTGCAACCACCATCTTCGCCCACATCCTCGAGGCGGTCTCCCCGTCCGGTTCCTCCGTGGACAACCCCAACGGCTGGTCCCTGGTGGTCCCCGCCAATCCCGAGGGCCTGTTCGCGCTCCCCGACCTCTCCCTGATCGGCTCGGCCGCCCCCATCGACGCCTTCCGCGAACTGGGCGTGATCGCGTGCATGCTGCTGATCTTCACCATTTTGCTGTCCATTTTCTTCGACGCCATGGGCACCATGGTGGGCCTCTCCCAGCAGGCCGGGTTGGTCGACAAGAACGGTCAGATCGAGCGCGTGGACCGCGTGCTTCTGGTCGACGCGCTCGGCGCCGTGGCCGGTGGCGCGGGCTCGGTCTCGTCCAACCAGATTTTCGTGGAGTCCTCCACCGGTATCGCCGACGGCGCTCGCACCGGCCTGGCCAACGTGGTCACCGGCATCATGTTCCTGCTGGCCATGTTCTTGACCCCGCTGGTCAACGTGGTGCCCTTCGAGGCCGTGGCCCCGGCCATGGTGGTCGTGGGATTCCTGATGGCCAAGAACGTGGTGCACATCGACTGGGAGGACTGGGGCGTTTCCGTTCCCGCGTTCCTGACCTTCGCCGTCATGCCGTTCACCTACTCCATTGCGCACGGCATTGGCGCGGGCTTCGTGTCCTTCGTGTTCATCCGCCTGGTGCAGGGCCGCTGGCGCGACGTCCACCCGCTCATGTACGTGGTGGCCGGCGCATTCGTGGTCTTTTTCGGCATTGCCGTGATCGAGGGCTGGACGGCGTAGCTCGCTCTTCGACTACGACGCCGCCCGGGCCACTTCCCGTCGCGCCCACCGGTGCTGCGCGATCAGTACCGCCCACGTGGTCAGCACGAACGGCCACGTGTACATGGCCATCCCGGTGTACTGCAGCGCCCCCCACAGCGGGACCGTGAGGCACGCACCCGCCAAGGGGACGATCAGGCGGACCGCGCGAGCGGCGTCGGCGGGTGGGAAGAGCGCACCCAGGGCAAGGGCGGTCAAGAAGCCGCAGTAGCCGGCCAGGCCCGCCGCGGCGGGTTCTCCACCGAGGATCCAGAAGCCCAGGGCCGTGGCTGCCACTGCACCGGTGAGCGACCACAGGCCCTCGCGCGCTCCGGCGAGAAACATGAGGGCGAGGACCACCAGGCCCGTCAGCAGGTGATCGGTCAGGAGGACTTGCGCACAGGCCCGGAGCGTTCCGCTGACGAGATCAGGGAGCGGCCCGATCGGCTCGAACGGCGGCACCGCGGAGACGTCTTGATGCCACCGCCCGAAGACCGGGTTCAGCGCAGAGTTCACCGCGCAGAACGGGCCCGTGAGCATGGGCAACCAGGTGAAGATGCGTATTCGTTCGAGGACCCGTACGAACAACGCGCACAGAGCGCTGCCCAGGACGGTCCAGGTGAGCGCGGCGGTAGAGGGGCCGCACGCGAGCAACGCCGCGCACCCGGTGAGGGCTCCGCAGAACCCGTGAATGCCGTCCGCGGCGTCGCGATGCGCTGATACGGACCTCGGCCGGCGCAGCAGCAGGGATACTCCGGTCTGCACCGCGGCGCCGAGCACCGCGGTGCCCGCCAACCACGGGGACGCCACCGTCAGCGCCAGCAGGACCACCAGACCGCTGAGTGTGGCGCGCTGGAAGAAGATCTGCCCCTGGGACCTGATCAGCGCTCGGACCAGCCACACACTGGCGAGTATGGGTTACTCCTGCGGATCCGAGAGGATGCAGAACTCATTACCCTCCGGGTCGGCGAGCACCACCCAGCTGTCCTTGCTGGTTTGGCCCACGTCCACCCTGTAGGCGCCCAGGGATTCAACGCGTGCCACTTCCGCGTCCTGGTTCGAGTCGAGGGCCCGGATGTCCAGGTGCAGCCGATTTTTCACGGTCTTGCCCTCCGGAACTTGCAGAAAGTCCAGCCGCGGGCCCTGCCCCTCGGTGGGCGTGGTGCTGACGAAGCCCTCTTCCTCGTCATCGATCCGGTAGTTCAGAACCTCACACCAGAAGCGGGCGAGGGCTTTCGGGTCCTGGGCGTCAATGGCCAGTGAGCTCACGTAGCTAGTCATGGGCCCACGCTACGGTGACCCGGCGTGGAACGGGAGGGCCCGGAGCCATCTGGTCCGGGTTTACTGCACGGTAGGCCGGGCTACTGCGCAGTAAAGCCGGAAGAAATGGTGCGCTGGACCATGACGGGTGGCTCACGCGCCCGTAATGGTCCCCACCGCCGGCATCTGGTCCGCCGGCTTGTCGTGCCACGGCTGCGTTTCGGCCACGAGCTGTCGGCACCACGCGGTGTCCTTGTACTGCGCGGGCAGCGGCCCACCCAACAGTTCCTTGGCCAGGGCGGCACCCGCCTCGGATCCGGGCTCGGGCAGCGGTGCGTGCGAGGCAGCCAACACCACGTTGCCATATCGGCGCCCCTTCAGCATGGCGGGATCCGCAACCGCACCCACGTGCTCGAACACCTCCAGCAGTGCAGCCAGCTCCGCGCGGGTTCCCTTGAGATTGCGGGTGTCCCCCACGTTCATGAGGTAGATGCCGTCCGGTGTCAGCACTCGATCCACGTGCCGCGCGAACTCCACAGTCCGCAAATGCCCCGGTGTTTGCTCGCCGGCAAACACATCACGCAGGATCACCTCGCGCGATGACTCATGCAGTGATTCAGTGACTTCACGGGCTTCCCCGGCTCGGATCCGAAGGAGGGGTGCGCGGGGCAGATCGAGCCATTCGCGGACCAGGCGCGTGAGAGCGGCGTCGAGTTCCACGACCACCTGGCGGGCAGCGGGATAGCGCCATGCGAGGTAGCGCGCCATGGAACACGCGCCACCGCCCAGGTGCAAAAGGCGCAGGGTGGTGGGGTCCAGGTGGCGGTCCACGTGCTCTTCGGCAAGCGCGCTGAACCACCTCATGTACTCGAATTCGAGCTGGTCCGGTCGGTCCGGCACGATGTGCGATGACGGCACACCGTTGACGCGCAACACCCACGCGCCGGGCACGTACGAGTCATGTTCAAGCTGCACGGTCCCGGTGTCGGTGTGCCAGGTACCTTCGCTCAGACCTGCCGCGTCCGACGACGCCGCGCTCACGGTCTCTGCCTGATCCCGCCGATTCTTATGGTTACGTTTCTTGCTCACTGGCCCCGGGACGCCCGGTTACTTCTGATCCGCGGAACCGGACGTGATGCCGCGGCGTTCCCGAGCACGGTTGAGTTCGTGACTGTGAATGGCAGCCTCGAGGCGCTCGACCTTACCGGAAAGCTCTCCGGTGTGACCGGGCCGGATGTCCGCCTTGAGCACCAGGGACACGCGCGGGCCGTACTCCGCCACCGCAGCGGTGGCCTGGCGGACCACTTCCATGCATTCATTCCATTCACCCTCGATGGTGGTGAACATGGAATCGGTGCGATTGGGGAGCCCGGATTCGCGGACCACGTGGACGGCGGCGGCCACGGCGTCGTGAACGGAAGCGTCGGGGTTGTCCCCGCCACTGGGAGAGACTGAGAAGGCGACCAACATGCTTCCAGTGTGGCACTTCTCTTACCGAAGCGCCCGTGAAACCCTCGGTATTCACACCTTTGTTGCCGCGCTGCACACGTGTCGTCTCTAAACTGAGACAGCAGACCGCCAACCGAAAGGGACCACCTCCATGACCCAGGGCATCTACGTTTCCGCCATGACACCGCAGTCCGGCAAGACACTGGTGGCATTGGGGCTGGCGGACACGCTGTTCAACAGCACGGACAAACTGGGGTTCTTCCGCCCCGTGCATGACGGTGACTCCCCCGAGCAGGACTCCGCGCTCCAACTCATGAAGCGCACGTTCGATCTGCCCGACTCCCGCTGCCGCGGCGGCGTCTCCCTGGCTCGCACGCGGGAGATCCTGGCCTCCGGTGATCATGATGAACTGGATTCCGCGGCGGTCTCCATTTACTCCGAGATGGCCCGTGAGTGCGACGTGATCCTGGTGGACGGCACCGACCTGGTCGCCCACAACGCGGCCACCGCAGAGTTCGACCTCAACGCTCGCCTGGCCAACAACATGGGGTGTTCGGTGGCCGCGGTCATCAGCGCTCACGACGCAGGGTCCGTGGAGGACACCGTCAACGCCGTGGACGTCACCCGCACCGAGCTCCGCCAGGCCGGTTGCGACATTTACGCGGTCATCGTCAACCGTGCCGCGCCTGACCAGATCGAAGAACTGACCCGGCGCGCCAAACCCGGCGCCCACAACCTGCCGGTCTATGTCATCCCCGAGGTCACCGCGATCTCCCATCCCACCATTGCAGAACTCGTGGACGCGCAGGGCTTCGGCACCGACCTCAACGACAACTCCCTGGACCGTGACATCAAGGGCATCAAGATCGCGGCCATGACCGTGGGGCACTTCCTGGATCAGCTCACGGACGGCGACCTGGTGATCACCCCCGGTGACCGGACGGACGTGATGTCGGCGACCCTGGCGTCGTCGTTCGCGGCGTCATTACCGGTGCCCTCGGGCATGCTGCTGACCGGTGGTTTCCGCCCGGAAGGTGCGGTCGCGTCGTTGTTGGCCGCCGCGCCGTTCCCGGTGCTGACCACCGATCGTGACACCTTCAACTCGGCCAGCGCGGTGGCCTCCACGCGCGGCACGCTGGGCGGCGCCCACCCCCGCAAGGTCGCGGCGGCCCGCGGCGCGTGGTCCCAGTACGTGGACAGCGACGAGCTGGCCGGGCGCATGAACCTGCCGCGGCCCGTGAAGCGCACCCCGCTGCGCTTCCTGCACGAGCTCGTGGAATCCGCGCGCGCCGATCGCAAACACGTGGTGCTGCCCGAGGGTGAGGACCCCCGCATCCTGCGCGCGGCGGAGATGATCCACCGGCGCAACTTCTGCGACCTCACCATCCTGGGCGATCCGGAACAGATCAGGACCCTGGCGCAGTCCGAGGGCATCGACCTGGATTTCGAGGCCGAGGGGCTCAACCTGATCGATTTCCAGCACGACGACGAACTGCGCGGTCGCTACGCGGACGAGTACGTGAAGCTGCGTTCGCACAAGGGGGTGACCAAGGAACAGGCGCTCGAACGTATGGCCGACGGTTCATACTTCGGCACGATGATGGTTCAGCTGGGCGATGTGGACGGCATGGTCTCCGGTGCCGTGCACACGACCGCCAACACCATCCGCCCCGCCCTGGAGTTCGTGAAGACCCGCGAGGGTGTCAACATCGTGTCCTCGGTCTTCTTCATGCTGCTGGCCGATCGCGCCTTGGTTTACGGTGATTGCGCCGTGAACCCCAACCCGGATGAGCAGGCCCTGGCGGACATCGCGCTGGCCTCCGCGCAGACCGCCGAGCAGTTCGGTGTGGACCCCAAGGTGGCCATGCTCTCCTACTCGACCGGTGGTTCCGGTTCGGGTGAGGACGTAGAGCGTGTTCGGGCGGCCACCGAGCTGGTTCGGGCCAGCAATCCCGACTTCGAGGTCGAGGGCCCCATCCAGTACGACGCCGCGGTGGACGCCTCCATCGCCAAGTCCAAGCTGCCCGAGTCCCACGTGGCCGGTCAGGCAACCGTGTTCATTTTCCCGGACCTCAACACCGGCAACAACACCTACAAGGCGGTCCAGCAGTCCGCGGGCGCGGTGGCCGTGGGCCCGGTGCTGCAGGGCCTGCGCAAGCCGGTCAACGACCTGTCCCGCGGCTGCACGGTGGATGACATCGTCAACACCGTGGCCATCACGGCCATCCAGGCCCAGAGCCTCTAGTACCTACGACGTCGCTCGCGAGGTTCGCGGGCGGCGTCGCCCCCTTGACCAGCTCACCAGAGGCGCCCACCGACCGGGCGCGCGGAAGGACCCATCATGCTCGTGCTCGTTGTCAATTGCGGATCATCGTCGATCAAGTACCAGGTGCGCGAGGTGACCGCTGTGGACGAACCCACCAATCCGTACACCTCCTCCATGCCGGCCATCAACGAGAACGTACCGCTGGCCCGGGCGACCGAGGGTGTCGAAACCGATGAGATCATCACCAAAGGTCTGATCCAGAACATCGGCACGTCCGAGATCAAGGACCACACGCAGGCGCTGGAGATCCTGGCCGAGCGGCTCGATGAAGAGCTGGGTGGGCGCACCATTGACGCCGCCGGGCACCGCGTGGTCCACGGTGGTGAGAGGTTTTCCGCGCCGGTGCTGGTCAACAACGAGATCATCCGCGCGATCGAACGCCTGGCACCCCTGGCTCCGCTGCATAACCCCGCCTCGGCGTTGGGGTTGCGTGCCATCCAGAAGACCTGGCCGCACATGCCGCAGGTGTGCGTGTTCGATACCGCCTTCCACCGCACCATGCCCGAGAAGGCCTGGCGCTATGCGATTCCCGAGGAAATGTATGTCATGCACGGCATGCGTCGCTACGGGTTCCACGGTACGTCCCACGACTACGTGACGGGCAAGGCCTGCGATGTGCTGGGGATTCCGCGTGAGCAGTTCAACGGCATTGTGGCGCACCTGGGCAATGGCGCCTCTGTCACGGCCATCCGCAACGGTGAATCCTTCGATACCTCCATGGGTTACACGCCGCTGGCCGGCCTGATCATGGGTACGCGTTCCGGCGATCTGGACCCCTCCGTGGTCACCGCCATGCTGGACCGCAACCCCGCAATGACCGCCAAGGAACTGGACAGGATCCTCAACAAGGAGTCCGGTCTGCAGGGCATTTCCGGTGATTCCGATATGCGCGCCGTGGAGCAGCGAGCGGCCAACGGTGATGAAAAGGCCCAGCTGGCGCTGGACATGGCGGCGTACCGGTTGGCCAAGTACATCGGTGGCTATCACGTGGCCGTGGGTGGCGCTCAGGCCCTGATCTTCACAGCGGGTATTGGTGAGAACTCGCCGGAGTTCCGCACGCGGGTGTGCAATGAACTGGGTGCATTGGGTATAGCACTGGATCCCGAGTTGAATGCCTCCCCCGAGGGCGACGTGGCGCGGATCAGCACGTCGGAGTCGGCAATCGAGGTGCTGGTGATCAGCACGGATGAGGAACGAGCCATCGCCGAGGCCACGGCGGCGCTGGTGCGGGAGCGGGTGAAGAAGTAGCTCCGCCGCCCCGCCCCTGAACACTTGAGTCCGTAAAACTGCATTCTGACCGGTTAGAAGAGCAGTTTTGCGGACTCAAGTGTTGTAGGCCCTGAGAATTCCGGAGTGCGCCCTCCACAATCTCCCTGGGTGGCTGCGGACCTTCACGGGAATTCATAGTCTCCGGTTATGCCGCCACTCATTCGCATGCCTGATCTGGGGATCAAGCCCCTCGTGGGCACAAGTTCGGCATGGGGTGGAGCTTCTAGGTCATTGAACCGTGACACCCATATGCGGCGACTCACCGACAGACACTGGGTCCGCACCTCCGGGCCACTTGATGCACTTCAACGTGCAGCGTTAATGCACCACGTTCTGGACCGTCCGGGGTCAGGGCTGCGAGTCACGGGGCTGACTGCCTTACAGCTCTATGGTCTCCCCGTAGGGTTGCCCGATGCGGACCTGGATCACGTGCTCGGCCATGCGCCACCCGTACGTGTCGGGGAGTATCGGAAGATGCTGGCTACTCCTTACCTCTCCTGGTTAGGCCTCCGGCGGAAGTGTCCGGATAAGACCACGCTGGTGACCAAGTCGTATGGCCTGGGTCGGTTTCCCGGCCCGTGGGGGAGCATGTTGGCCGACCCTGTTGAGGCACTCGTAGTGGCTGCCCCTTACTTGGCCCGCCGGCGAATGACGTCATGTCTTGACGCCCTCATGACTCGTAACATCAGATCCCCCGCTGGCAAGTCATTCCCGTTGTACAGCCGAGAATTTCTGGATCGACGGATCGACAAACTGCCTCCTACCTCCCGTACCGTGCGGAACGTTCGAGCTGCCCTTAATGCCGCCGTTGAAGGCGCCTGGCCCCCACTGAGTCCCTGACTCGAAGAATTGTTGTTGCTCATGGGTTTTCGCCGCCCGCTCTGAATTTCCACGTGGTCCTGGACGGCGTCGATCGCTACCTGGATCTGGCCTGGCCGGAACACAGGATTGCTGTCGAGTACAACGGTGCCGATCACGTGGACCGTCGTCAGTACGGCGATGAGATGTTCCGCCGTCACCGTCTCGAGGACAACGGTTGGCGGGTGCGATACGTCGTGTGGGAAGACCTGATTGACACGCAACGCCGCCATCTGTTGATCGAATGGCTGCCACAGCAGCTCGGGCAGCGGGGGTAAACAATCCAGTCCGTAATAGTGCGGACCTCAAGCCCCACGATGCACTCTTGGGGACCGGAAAGTTCGGGCACCGTGAATCCCCGCGCTAATCATCACTCCAAACGCTCGATGTCGGACAACTTTTTGAGGCGAGCGAGTGCGAAGATCAACATCGCACCGAGGAACCACCAAGCCCCCGTGGACAGCGACATGTATTGCAACAGCACCACCAATAGCACGGCGGGAACGAGCCCCTGGAACATCCATACGATCCGCGCGATGGCTGACAGGTCCCCCATGGGTGTGACCACGCCAGTCATCATCTCTGCGGGCAGGGCCCCGGCGCCGCTCAGACTCAGCTTGATGAGCGGCGGAAGGAGGAAGAGGATCAGGAACGCCGCAGGGACAATGGTCGTTCCCAGGAACAACCATTCCCCCGCGACAAACGCCAAGGCCAAGCTCAATGCGCTCAAGAGCACTGGCAGGATCAGGTGCCGGACCGCCGTGCCCCAGACACCCTGCGGAAGAATTCGATCCGCGCCCACGGATTCCAGGTAGTCATTCAGCCCCTTGGCCAGCACGCCGAAGACCCCCTGCAGCACCACAACCGCCAGCGCCATCAGCAGCGGATCAGGACCAAAAACGGTCACGACGGCACCCGCGCAGAAACTCAGGAGCAGCGCACCCATGAGCCGAAAAGGCCGCCGAACAAGTGTCAGTGCATCCACGGACACCGCATTCAGCCAGGAATAAGGGCCCAGGGACAGCCGAGAACCCCGGAAGAACCGCCGCGCCGTCCCACCGGTCGAAGCGGCAACCCGCAAATCCCCCGCGACGAGCCCGGCGGTGAGCAGTTCCCGCGATCGCAGGTCCGTACGCAGCCGCGCATCGGTGACCTGATCCAGCGCGGCGGGAAGCGACCGTATCATTGCCACTGCGCAGACCAGGACTACCCCGGTGAGCGCCCACGGAAGCCAGTGATCGAGGTTCATCCCCAAGGCCAGGCCCAGCATGCCGCAGCCCAGTCCTGTGAAGGCAAGTCGCGCCCAGGTAGCCACTCCTGAACCACCTAGGACGACACCGGAGGCAAAGAGCGCGGCCGTTCCCATACCAAACCCAGCCACCAGCAGCGCATCAACCACCTCCGCCCGCAGCCCGACGGCGATCACCGCAGATATCAACCCCGCGCACGCCGCCACGCCGAGGCAAATGCGCACGGTCCGCCGCAGAACCGTCCCACGGAGCCCGAACGGCCCCTCCACGAAATAGAAAAGCTCCTGCGCGGAGAGCACCACCGGCCCATATCGGGTGGGCAGCCACGGCGCGAGCAGAATGGCCAGAGAGCCACTCAGGAAGAACGCGGTAAGAACCGTGTCGGATCCCGCCGCGTACCCCAGCTCCCGCACCCCGAATACGCCGTACCAAGCCAGTGGTCCCGCGAGGTAGAGCCAGTACACGAGGTTCTTGTTGCCGGTTTGCTTGGGTCCGAGCATGCGCTGCGCCTCGACAATACTGCTCCGATGAGCGCGCTCATCTTCAGTAAGCACTGGTCGAGAACCGCCAACCATGTCAGCCCGTGATTCCCAGCGCGACGTGGCTGTCCGCGAGCGCCTCCACGAATTGTGGGTCGTGCGTGGCCATGACGACGGCGCCACCGTTGCGTTTCTTGTCAAGCAACAGTTCCGCGACGAGTGCCCGCCGCTCGATGTCCAAGCGCTGTTCCGGTTCGTCCAGGATCATCAGTTCGGAAGGCCGGATGAACCCGATGGCCAGGGAGACGAGCTGTCGTTCACCCGAAGACAGTTCAAGCGGAAAACTGTCCTGGATCCTCGAGATCTTGAGAGCCGCCAAAATGCGCTCCGGCTCGGACGTGTCCGGCGATTCTCCCCACGAGACACACACGAATCGGAGATGTTCCAGGACGGTGAGGTCCTCGAAGTACGGGGGATCGCCCAGTACCGTGGCGATTCCGGCGCGGTGTTTGAGGGAATCGTGCACCTCGATGGTTCCCTCAGTAGCTAGGTCCCGGCCGGCCAGGATCTTGAGGAGAGTGGTCTTGCCGGAGCCGTTGGGCCCGGTGAGGACCACACCTTCACCAGTGCTGAGAGCAAAACTCACCGGTGCCAGGATTTCCCGACCATAAACAGTCTTGGATACGCCGCTGACTTCAACCAATGTTTCGCTCATAGTCCGTCCACACTAACCGGACGGGCTGCGACTACTTGCTCCGCGTCACCGGATCCTGATCTGACCAGGGGAACACAATCCACTCATCGGTGGTCTTCCACGCGTAGTCCGGTTTCACCTCCGACTGGGGTTTCTCATAGACCACGGCCGAACGGCACTGTGCTCCGTGACCGCTGAGCAGTTCCAGCACGAGGGCCAAGGTGCGCCCGGAGTCGACCACGTCGTCCACGACCAGGACCTTCCTGCCGCTGATCGACTCGGTGTCCAGCATGGGCGCCAGCAGAACCGGGTCCGGCAGGGTTTCGTGCACATCCGTGTAGAACTCCACGTTGACCGCGTCCGAGAGCTTGACGCCCATGGCGTAGGACAGGGCACCGGCGGGCAACAACCCGCCCCGGGCCACGGCAATGATGATGTCCGGGGTGAAGTCGGAGTCGACGATCATTTGGGCGAGGTCACGGCTGGCGGTGCCGAAGCTCTCCCACGTGAGTACTTCTTTGGTCTGCAGGTCCGCGGAGTCAGCGTGATAAGCCATGTCCGCAGGTTAGTCACTCCAGCTGAATTGTGCCCACTGTCCCCCGCGACGATCACCGGTCGACGGATGCGGAAGCACTACGCGCCTTCTGCGCCGTCCGTAGCTTGCATGCAATCGCGATGATCACCACCAAGCTGCCGGTCAACAGCAACTGGGTCCGGACCACGGGGTCGAAGAAGCCGAGCACAAAGATCAATGCAATGAGGCCCAGTGCCACGTACGACAGGTACGGGTAGCCCCACATGCGGAAGGAAAGCTGACGTCCTGCACGGTCCGAGCGGCGTCGGAGGATGATCTGCGAGATCAAGGACAAGGTCCACACCACCAGAACGGTGGAGCCGATGGTGTTCAGCAGGAACCCGAGCAACTGCTCGGGCCACAGATAATTGGCGCCGACCGTCAGGAATCCCACGATCACAGACGCCACCACGGCCGCGCGGGGCACGCCCTGAGCGCTCAACGTCGAGTACCGGCCCGGGGCGTAGCCACGCGAGGACAATGAGTGCAGCATGCGGGAGGCGCCGTAGAGGTTCGCGTTGAGTGCGGAGAGCAGGGCCAGCACGATCACAATGGCCATGACGGCCTGCGCACCGGGCAAACCGACCTCACTCAGCACAGCCACGAAGGGACTGGATGACAGGGTTTCGTCGTTCCACGGCAGGATGATCACCATGAGCGTCACGGCGCCGATGTAAAACACGAGCAGGCGCACCACAATGGTGCGGATCGCCTTGACCACATTCTCCTTGGGGTTCTCGGTCTCGGCGGCGGCCACGACCACCAGTTCCGTGCCACCGAAGGCAAACACCACGATCAGCAGCGCAGCGGCCACACCCGTGAATCCGTTGGGAATGAAACCACCGTGCTCCGTGAGGTTGCTCAACCCCGGCGACGGCGCGGGCAACAGCCCCAGCAGCAAGGCCACTCCCACCAGCAGGAACACGACCACGGCGCCCACCTTCAGCAGGGCGAACCAGAACTCGGATTCGCCCAGGGCCTTCACGCTGATGAGGTTCAGCGCCGTGAAGATCACCATGAACACGAGCGCCATGAGCCACTGGGGAACCACCGGCCACATCTCGTTCAGGATCTGCGCCGCAGCAGTGGCCTCGGCAGCAATCACGATCACCAGCTGAACCCACCACAACCAGCCCAGGGTTTGCCCGGCGGTGCGACCCATGGCCTGCTCGGCATATAGCGAGAAGGCGCCGCGAGCAGGTTCGGCCGCGGCCATCTCGCCCATGGCACGCATGACCAGCACGAGGATCACACACGCCACCAGGAACGAGATCAGCACACCGGGCCCGGCCACCGCGATGGCGTTACCCGAACCGACGAACAGCCCCGTGCCAATGGCCGAACCCAGCGCCATCATCACCAGGTGGCGGGTCTTCATGTGAGCGGCGTTGGATGTCCTGACGTCCAGAGACGGATTTGGAGCGGGCGAAGCGGGTGAAGCGGACATGACATCCCGATCAGATCGAGCCGCACTCTCACCTGAGGAGAGCGGCGACTTATGGCGTAGGGACATGGGGAATTCCTTTCGGGCCTGCACCGACAGGATGGGCCGGGTGCATTCCGGGAAGCCGGGCGAACCCGGCACAGGCGGTGGGAGACAACAGCGGGTCAGGCTGCGGGAAACGCGGAACGATCTTTGAGGACCTCGAGCACCCGGTCATTGGTCACGGGGTCGGCCAGCGTGATCCGCACACCGTCTCCCGCGTAAGCGCGCACCAGGACGTCGGAACGATCGAAGGCATCGACCAGGGCTTGCCGCAGCTCCTCGCCCGCTCGCAACCACACAAAATTTGCCTGACTGTCCGGGACGTCCCAGCCGGCCCGGCGCAGGGCGGTGAGAAGACGACGTCGTTCGGAGACCACCGCGGCCACGCGCTCGCGCAACTGTTCCTGGGCCTCGAGAGACGCGATGGCCGCTTGCTGGGCCGGCGTGCTCACGCCGAACGGGAGGGCCACGCGACGCAGGGCTTCCGCCAGGTTCGGGTGGGCCACCGCGTATCCCACGCGCAGTCCGGCCAGTCCGTAGGCCTTGGAAAAAGTCCGCAACACGCACACGTTGTTGTGGGCGCGGAACAGGGCCAGCGCGTCCAGGGTCTGCGCGGCGTGGAGGTAGTCGGTATAGGCCTCGTCGATCACCACGAGCACGTGCGGCGGAACCCGGTCCAGGAAACGAGCCAGTTCCCCGTGCTCCAGCGCGACCCCGGTGGGGTTGTTGGGAGAGCACACCATGACCACGCGGGTGCGGTCGGTGATGGCGTCGAGCATGGCGTCCAGGTCATGGCCTTCGCCCGCGTTCAGTGGCACGGGCACCGGGGTGGCGCCGGTCAGGCTCACCAGGATGGGGTAAGCCTCGAAGGAGCGCCACGCGAAAATGACCTGGTCCCCGGGACCGCACGTGGCGGCCAGAATTTGTTGGAGCACGCCCACGCTGCCGGGGCCCACGGACACTTCGCCGGGTTCCACGGCCAAGAAATCCGCCAGACGCTCCCGCAACTCGGTTGCGGCCATGTCCGGGTAGCGATTCATCCGGAAAGCGGTCCGCTGCACGATGTCCAGCACGGCCGGAAGGGGTTCGTAGTGACTCTCGTTGGACGCCAGCGCGGCAGTGAGATCGCCGGTGGCGCGGCGGCCGGCAACGTAGCCGGGAAGTTGCGATACGACGTCGCGCACGCGTGGTTCCTCGTCCCGGAACCCGGGGGTCTCGGGTGCCTCGGGGGTCTTTAGCTGGCTGGCGGTGGGGCTGGTGGTCATCAAGGGGCCTTTCGGATGCCAAGGGTCCGGGTTACGGACAACCATTGGGACGTCGGCTCGATATGTGAGCCATGACACGCTCACATGATGGTGAGGCCCCCTGGGCCGTGTGCGCAATACTTTAATTCTTGACTGCGTTAAATGCTCAATCCAAACTTCTCAAAGTGGCATGCTGCCCACCATGTACCGACTTGACCCCCTGGACGCCCGCATCCTCATGGCATTGGACAAGGATCCCAACGCCACGATCCTGGCCCTGGCCCACACTCTGGGCGTGGCCCGAAATACCGTGCACGCCCGGCTTCGCAGGCTCTCGGAGGGAGCAGTCATGGGCCCCGTCAGCCAACGGCTCAACCCGCGTGCGCTGGGCTACGATCTCATGGCGTTCGTGGAACTCTCCATCCGCCAGGGCACCAGCGAAGACGCCCAGAAGGCCCTGCTGAAGATCCCGGAGATCATAGAAATCTATGCGACCACCGGGGACTCGGACCTCCGCGTGCGGCTGGTGGCCAAGGGCACCTCGGATTTGCACCGGATCACCAATTTGATCCTCGAGACCCCGGGTCTGCTGCGCACCACCACGTCCATCTCACTGCTCGAGGCCATGCCCCTGCGCATGTCCAGCCTGCTGCAACGCGAAGCGGACCGAAGCTAGTTCGGCTCAGTTCGCCGAACCGCGTTGAACCCTCAAATGCAGTGCCAGTCCCGCCACCATGCATCCGGAGCGAAACGTCTCACCAATGAGCACCCACACGGCCATGCTCGCCGCGGTGTCCGCCCCACTCGCCAGCGCACCACCCACCACGACCGTCATCTGCACCGCCGCAATCACCACAAACATCCGCTCACGACCGCCGAGCACCATTACATTGCTCATGGCCGAGGTGACGGCGTTGATCACCGTGGACACCACCAAAATCACCGACGCCGCCCACGCCCCTTGATATTCGTCGCCCAGTACGGCCACGAGCCCGTCCGCACCGACCACGAACAGGAACAGGAGCAGCCCCACCGGAACCACCAGGGAGCTGGCGCTGGCCTGCATGAGTAACTTGATCAGCGCCGCGGGCTTGCGCAGGGCCACGGCAATCCGCGGGGCGAAGACAGTGGCCACGGCGGAAGTTCCCATGGCGCCGCCGGACTGGATTTTCTGCGCCACCTCGTACACACCCGCGGCGGCCAGGGATTGCCCGCCAATCACGAACATCGGCCCGCGCACGCACAGCGCAGTGAGCGCATTGCCCGCGCCCACGGTCAGCGCGGGGCGCCATGGGACGGACACCGAGGCGGCACCGTCCTGGCCGGACCCACGGGAAGCATGCCGGGGGACGTATGTTTTGCCCGGCTCGGGGACAGCCCTCGCGTGCCGCCCGGTGAACGAGACGGTCCAGGCCGACGACGCCGCGCGGCGTCGTCGTGCGCGGGCCTCTTGAACGGACGGAGAGACCGCGTACAAAACCAAAGTGACCAGCAAGAACGCCATGACCTGCGAGGCGATCAACCAGTTCGGCGCGAACACCGAGGTGAGCAGCGCGCCCACCAATCCGAGCGCGGGAAGCGCAATGGACTCCATGAACTGGCCCAGGAGCGGCCAGTTACGCGCTTGCCGCTGGGCAACGTACAACTGCATGAACGCGGACGTCACCGCGACGATGGCCAACGCCAGGAACCAGGATCCTGGGCCGCCGCCGAGCGCCAGTGCCGCGCACGCCACGGCCGCAATGCCGAAAACAACGCCCCACACGCGAACGAGCGCGCCCGAATATCGGCGTGCGAGCGCCGCCGCTTGGTCATTGTGACCCTCGGCCCACAGCGGTGATTGCGAGCGCAACCCCATGACGTCCAGGCCCAGAGGGCCGGCCATGCGTGCGACCAGGGCCACCGCCCACAGGATGCCGTTGAGACCCACCTCGGTGACCGAGAAGCGCAGGGCCACCGTGGCAACCAGCAGCATCTGCAGCACGGCCCCGCCCACCCGAATACCGAGCACCAAGATGGACTGCTTGGCAGCACTCATGGGGGCACCCGGCCGCCGGGGAGATTTCAGCTGACGAGGTGCCTCATTGGAGGTGGCGGGGGGACTCGGGGCCACGCTGCCCGGCGCCGCTCGAGTCTCGGTGGTTTCAGTCACGGTTCCATCGCGCCCTCACCACGAGCCACACGAACTTGGAATTGCCCACCAGATAGCGCTTGAACATTCGGCGCGGCTCCTGGACCAGGCGCCAGAACCATTCCATACCCAATCGCTGCACCGCTCTGGGAGCGCGGGAGGTGATGCCGGCGACCACATCGAAGGAACCGCCCACTCCCACGCAGATCCTCGCGCGGGTGCGGTCCTTGTGGGCGAAGACGAAGTCCTCCTTGAGCGGGGACGGCACCCCCACGAACACGATGTCCGGGTTGCTGCGGGCGATCTCGTCGGCCATTTGCTGATCCGTCATGTCCTCGCGGCGCCAGAAACCGTTATGAAAACCCACCACGTTGGCCCCGCGCGCCAGGAACCGCCAGCGCACCTGCCGCACCACCGTGTCGGTGGCGCCCAGCAGGTAGATCCGATAACCCTTGGCCACGCTGGCATCCACGAGACGGTCCATGAGGTCGATACCCGCCACGCGTTCGGGCAGCGGCGCACCCAGGAGTTTGGAGGCCCACACCAGGGACTGGCCATCGGCCGTGACCACTGTGGCGGTGGCGAATTTGTCGACGAGGTGCTGATCGTGGCTGGCCGCCACCAGCTTGGCCGCGTTCATGGCCAGGTGGTTGTGGTGACCGGAGTGATCCTCGATGAGTTCCTCGATGGTGCGCACCGTCTGGTCCATGGTGAGCGGGTCAACGCGGGTACCCAGCAGGCGGTTGGCCGGTTCGGTCGGAGCCGGGGTGCGCACATGAGGCACTTGACGGCTGGGGTGAGTTCGGTGGAGTGATCTCATGACTGCGCCTGCGCGGACTGCTCACCGCTGAGAAGACCGACCCACCGGCTCAGTGCGTAACTGGCGTGCGCTTGATTCCAGCGCATGTGTGGCAGGGACTTGGGACTGTTCCGGAATCCGCCGTCATCACCCTGATGCGACAACAAATGCCGGATGGTCGGTTCCGGATCGACCTCCAGGTCCCCCCTGCGAGCAAGCCCGGCCAGGAACCCCACGGTGGTGGCCACGTTATGAACGTCGTGCGAGGCATCCGCCTCGTCTGCGTTGTAGACGGGTAGCCCCTGATCATTGAGGCAGTGGGCGTACCAGTACGCGAGGCCCCGCTCGTAGGAGTCACCGATCTCGAAGCCCCGCTGCTTCAGGAAGAACAGCGAGTCCAGAACGTAAATGGTGTGGAAGCTGTCAACCCACTCGAGACCCCTGCCCTCACCGTAGGCCCAGGAGCCATCTGCGGCTTGCGCGCTCACGGTGCGGGTGACAGCCTGCTGGATCAACGACTCGTCCCCACCCAGGATCGCCAGGGACTCCGCAGCCAACAGCGAGCCGTTGTGGACCAGCCGATCGGAGGCCTCCGTGTACCGGAAAAAACCGTCCGGGTGGGCCAGGTTCTCCAGCCAGGTGGTGGTTTTCGGTGATACTTCAGCCAGCCGGTCCATTGCGGAGATCGCCCGCAGGGCGAAGACCGTGGCCACCACGTTCGGGGAGTTGGCCAGGTAGTGCGCCCATCGGGTCTGGACGTCGAACTCATAACCCCACGGTCCACTGCCCCGCATGCACAGGAGCTTGGTGACCAGTTCATGGCCACGATCCGTGTGGCCGTCACAGTGCTCTGCCATGGCGAACAGTGCCACGGCCTTGGTCATGGTGACCTTGGGGACCCGTGTCACCGAACGCAGCGAGTCACCCAGTCGCTTGTGGGCCTGAACCCACACCTGCCGCGGCAGCCGGCCCCGCAAAATTGGAGCCACCGGCGAGAGCAATCCGTCATACGGATCCGTGCCGGCGAAATCACGGGTCCGCGCAAAACGCAGTGCCGCCTCCGTCGCCAAGTGGATGTCGTCCCCCAGCGATGTGTTCAAAATTTCTTGACTGTACAAACTCATGTGTTCCCCCTTGGAAGGCCTTGGTTTGTGCCCGTCCCCCGAACTGACACACGGCTTCTATGTGGTTTTCCTACCCGGTCCTGGCTTGTCGATACACATCCTCGAGACGACGTCGGTAGTGAGCAATGTCGTATTGCTCCTCCCACCGGGACCGGGCGGCCTGGGCTATGGCCTCTCTCCGTACGGTGTCCCCCAGGAGCAGCTCCAGGGCGTTCGCCAACTCTCGCGGCGCTCCGACCGGCACAACCCACCCGGAATCACCGTCCGCGATGACGTCGGAGACAGACCCCACGTCTGTCACCACCGGGGCCAAACCCCACGCCATCCCGTCCAGGAGCGATAACGGTAGATTTTCCACGTGGCTGGGCAGCACCAAGATGCTGGCGCGGGCAAGTTCTTGCGTCAACTGGTCACCGTTCAGCCAGCCCGTGGTGGTCACGTCCGGAGTGGTTTTCAGCAGCCGGGTGATGTGGCCATCGGGATCGTTCAGATCCCCCGCCAGGACCAAGTGCGTCCGTACATGATCAGGTAATGAACCCCACGCTTGCAGCAGGTCAACGATCCCCTTGGCTCGGGTGACCTTCCCGGTGAAAAGAACGGTGGGCGTGGCTTTCGGGTTGGGTAACGCGGCGGGACCGGGAACGGCATTGGGGATGACATGCAACCTCCATGCCGCCACTCCCAGTTCCGCACTCACGAACTGCCGCCACAACTCGCCCAGCACCACCACAGCGCTCGCGGATCGGAACATGGATCGGACCAGCGCGGACATGACGCCGTTGAGATTCTTGAAGAAGTCGGCGTAACCACCGCCGTGCAAATGCAGAACGTACGGGCGCCGCCTGACGCGCAGCAGGCTCGTCAGCACGAGTTTGCGCCACGTGCTGCCCTTCGAAGCCAAGTTCACGTGATACACCGTGCCGTCCCCAACCGGCGCCCAGCAGGTCACCATGGCCCGCCCGAACGCACGGAGCCGTTGCGCAAGGGATCCCGGGGCGCCGCCGGACTCGACGAAAGCCAGGCGTGAATGGTCGGATGCGGTGCGGGCCAAATGCCCCATCATGACCCCAATACCACCCGCGGTGTCCGGGCCCGGACCCAGGACGATGACCCGGTTCATCGGTTCTTGTCCGCCCGGTGAAGGCCACGCGCGTGGCGGAAAGCCGGCTCGATCAGTAGTGACCCTGCGCCCGGCGGGCCAAGAGTATTCATCCACGGCTTCTCGCTCCCGCGGACGGGGGTGGTATCGACCGCGTGAAGTGCCGCCGCTATACCCGCCGCACCGAAAACGAGTCCGAACATCGGCGGCCCGGTGAACACCGGGGCAACGGCGGACTCGATCAACATCTGGCCCATCCACGCCACGGAAACGGTGCCGATCCATTGCATGTACGGCTGACTGGACTGCCTCATGAGTTTCCAGCCCGGATAAACAGCCAGGATGAGACCCGCAAAATAAAGCAGGAGCCCGAAAAACCCGGTCTCCGCAAGGATCGACGGCCAGAAGGTATCCGCCAGGAATCCCCCGCGCTCACCCGGACCCATGCCGTAGATCCGCGTGTATCCCAATTCTTCGTAAACGGGACTGTAGTTGGACGAAGCCACGGCCGATCCGAACCGCCCCAACCCCACACCCAGTGGGAAGGCTGCGACGGCCAAAATCGCGGAATCTATCGTCATGGTGGTTCTGGCGGTGGCGCCGATGTTGCTGAAATATTCGTTGTACGTGTTGACCACCACCTCCGTCAGCGGGGCCCATCCCAACAAGAGTGCCAGCGGCACCAGCATGACCAGAAGAATCATGAACCGGGTGCGTTTGCCGGGCAACACCAACCTGGAGCCAACGGCCACGATGGCCACCGAAGCGATCGACTTACGACGGAACGTGAGAATTCCGACCACGCCGGTGGTCAGCAACAACACGAGAGATAAGACTGAGCGTTCGACGATCCGCCGGTAGGACAGTATGGCTAGAAAAGCCATCCCCATGACGGACGCGAGGCCCAGCGGGTGATCGAAGATGCCGGTCAGGCTGGGGATGCCCAGCCGGTAACTCACTTCTTGTCGGCCCACTATCGAGTTCCAGGCCTCGGGAGCCACGGCGTTGAGCAGGGCGGAGACCAGGATAATCAGGACCCCGATGGTTCCGAAGCGCGCGATTTTGGGCAGATCGGCACGCTGCCAATCAATTTGCAGTACGCCGAGCATGAGAAGGGGCCCCTTGAGAAACAGGAAACCACTGACCGCCCACACGCTGAGCGGAACCGAATTCATGAGAGCAGAAATGATTCCGAGGGCGGCGTAACCGGCAAAGCACCAGTACGCGGCCATAAACCTCAGTGCTCCGTGAATCAGCAGTCGCCAAACGGGGAAAACCACCGCGGCAACCAGGACCGCAAGTTCATCCACATACCCGACAAGGGAACTACCGGTCATGGTTTGCAGGGTCTGTGCAATCACGGTGGCACTCAACAAGGCGGCGGCCCCCATCTTGGGCCACAGCCACAGGCCAACACAGCACAGGGCGCCCACCGCGATAGCCGCTACCGTAGCCACGGCCATCACCATGCTGACCGCCCCCGACTCAAAGCCCAGAACATGATCGTCTCCCCCAAAATTTGCTGTGTCACGCTCACGCGTGGCGACCCGTCACAGAACCGCGATTCCCCCGAATGCGGCCACCGGAATGATGAAATCTGCTCAGGGCGCCTAGACACTACAGTAACCATGGAGTGTGTTCTTTCGAAACGGAAGACCGCACTTCTGTGGTCCCACGAGTGAGTGACTATCCCTTATTGGACCGACACGCACGAAGTTCGTGGGCGAGGAAAGTGTGTTTACCATGGACCACGTCTGCGTGCCCGGGGAAGGCACGCATATTCGACGCACAACCCGCGGATCACATCCCGCGGGAGGGCTGAGGGGGGAATCGAACTCGTTATGAGTCAACAGACGATCGGACAGAGCCGGCCGTATGAGCGCGGCGAAGTCAGCACGGGCCAATTCGGTAGGGCACTCCGTAGGCTCTGGTGGATCCCACTCATCACTTTGCTGTTGGGTGCAGCTCTGGGCTGGGCAGCGTCCACGGTCATGGGCACCACGTACACATCAACGGCCTCGGGAGTAGTGGTCGCCAACGGTGGTTCCGACTCCACCGAAGCGTTGGCCGGGGAAAACCTGTCCAAGTCCAAGGCCGTGACCTTTGGCAGTATCTCCGGCACCAGTTCGACCGCATCGGCGGTCATCGATGAGCTGAACCTGGAACAGACCCCCGAGGCCTTGCTTCAGAACGTGACCACCACGGTGCCCCTGGACACGTCCGAGGTTCGCGTCTCGGCAACCGCGGAGTCACCGGAACAAGCTCAAAAACTGGCGGACGCCTGGGTAGATGTTTTGGGCACCAATGTCGGTGAACTCGGTGACAACACGGACGCGCCCGGCACCGCGGTGGAGCTCACCCCGGTGGGCCAAGCTTCGCTCCCCCAGGACCCGTCGTCCACTGACCCCGTGGTGCTGATCGCAGCGGGTGCTTTGATCGGCCTGCTTCTCGGTGTCTTCACCGTTATCGCGCAGGCGCAATACCGCCGCTACTGAGACCTGGTTATCGACTCACAAGGTCATGGGGTCCGATCCACCTACGAACCCCATGACCTTATGCGGGGAAACGGTAACTCCGATGTCGAACGCCCCTAGGTGTACTCAGTCAGTAGGTTGGTTGCACCTGCTGATGGGTGGGTTGCCTCCGAGGCTGCCGTGTGGCCGGTGGTTGTTGTAAAA